>JBDLWB010000105.1:0-7594 GCA_039804425.1 Verrucomicrobiota bacterium | reverse complement strand
ATTGAAAAACAATACTTGGGTGACTCCTCGATTGACCACTGTTGCCTCAGGCGCAGCTGCCACCCCAGCGGCTTCTCTTTACGCTGGCATAGGCGATTCCAATAACGAGTTTGCTGCGATTCAAGATCTGGCACTCAAGAGCAATTCATTACCAGCGACAGGTCGCTTCAACCCAGCCATCACTGGCACCAGCCCACTTTGGGAGGCGAATGGCGCCACGCTGACAAAATCAGCTGACATGACAAGCTTACTTGACCAGAATCAACTCGACTTCCTCGATGACCTTCCTTATCAAGGCGCTTTTGGTAACTCGAACTGGGCAGATGGCTGGACTTACCTCAGCGAAAATGGCTATTTCAGCCAAGTCGTGAGCGGCGATGCCGTTGCTCCTACGATCGCTCTAGATGGCGCAGATCCTTTGGTGGTTCGTCTCGGCCAAAGCTATGTTGATCCTGGTGCTACTGTCACAGACAACGTCGATGCCACTCGTTCGATCACTGGCACTGGCACGGTGAACACAGACGTAGCTGGTAACTACACGGTTACTTACAGCGCTGTCGACGCCGCAGGCAATTTGGCCACTCCCGTGACCCGCACGGTCATCGTGCTGAGCACAACGGCGAATTTTGTGACATCTACTGGCTCTCCCCTGAGCATTTCCAATTTCTTCCGCACTGGAGCTTTTGCGAATGCTTCCTCCGTTACGATCGTGGGACGTCCACCTGCAGGCATGGCCTACAATCCGACGACACGCATCATCACAGGTTATCCAGTGGCTGCTGGCACGGCAACATTTACCGTGACACTGCCAGGTCAAGCTCCTTTCACTTATGTGATGAACTTCGCCATCCAACCCGTGCCAGCAGCACTTCTCGGTGCGCATACGCTGCACACGGATGAAGGTGATCTGGTCACCATTACCATCGCCATTAATGCTGCCGCAACGATCTCGATTCAGTCGCCCAGCGCACTACGCCCTGTCGCAGTCCGCGGTGTCGCGAAATTCAATTCCAGCGAAACCGATCCCAATCGTGTGTGGACCATTGATATCCCTGCACAACAGCTCAGCGTCGCATTGCCTTCTTTGCGCACGCTCAAAGAATCCGATGGCTCATACCTCGGCAACTACGGAACGCTGGCCAGCAAAACATTGTGGGGCTTCAAAAGCTCCAATAGCACTGGCACTCTGGTCCTCAAAAAGGGTAGCGTAGAAGTGACCTGCGTCGGAACTTTCGGTGCGGCTGGCTCCGTCGCTTGGAGAATTACTCCAACCGGCGCTCGTGCCGCCATCCCCTCCGCGGGTCGCTTGTCCGCCGATGGCATCGCCAGCATTCGCGCCACCATCCCGAATGCCGGCACTCTCATGGGCATGCTCCGCGTCGATGAGGAAATGGAAAACGGTGAGCCCACCGGCCAACTGAGCATCAGCCTGCTTCAAGGCTTTGATGGTTGGGAGCCTGTCAGCTACAATCCTCAATAATTCATCAATCTGACGAAATCGTCACATGGGGGTCGTCGACATCTGTCGGCGGCCCCTTCTTACTTTGCGCACTTCGCACGCTATGCAATTTACATCGATTTACCTGCTGACTTTCCTGTTAGCTATGCCCGCCTTGTGCCAGTCCGCTCCGCCGAAAACGGAGGCGACGTTGGAGCAATCCAAGGAAAATCTCAAGCTTTGGCTCGAAACCGCACAGAAAAGACAATCCGAGGAAAATGCCTGGAAGTCGGACCAGGAAATTTTATCGAACTACAAGGAAGGACTCCTCGCAGAAAAAGCAACCTACCAAAAACAGATCGAGGAAGCGAAACAACGTGCCAGCGCTGCTTCTCAGGAGTCTACCAATAAAATCAATCAACGCGATCAATTCATCGCCGCGGAAAAGGCTCTCTCAGAACACTTGAAAACGATGGAAACGGAGTTTGTGAAGCAAATCCCGACGCTTCCTGCACCCCTGTTGAAAATGCCCAAAATGGCCACGGGCATCGAGACTCTCAAGAAGAATCTTTCCGCCCCCAACGAAGCAGAAAATGCCGATGTCGGAAAAAGAACTTCGAACCTCACGGAGATGATCGCCGAAATCGAAAAGTTCCAGCAAAATGTCACTGTGACGAATGAACTGCACAAGAACTCGTCCGGCCAGGAGTTTAACATGCAAGTCGTCTACATGGGACTCGCCATCGCATACGCGGTGAATGATGACGCGAGCTTCGCCCTGGTCGGTCGACCCTCGGAATCAGGCTGGAAGTTTTCTGAAAAGAATGAAATCGCCGCTGATGTCAAAAAACTCATCGTCACTGCCACCACGGAAAAAGACGTCTCTCTCACCATCCTTCCTGTTCCTGCTCCTTAATCCCTTTCCCTTTGATCAATTATGAAAAAGATTATCTACCAATCGATCCTCTTCACCGCACTCAGCTCGTTGGCGTTTGCCGCGAATACTGACTCGGTCTCACGCACGAAACAATTGATCGATGAAGCCGCTCAGGATTTGAGCAAGACTCTCGATCAATACAGTGACATGCGTCGCTTCACTTACAATGAGATCAATAAGCTAGACGATGAAGTCATCGCTCTCGCGAAAGAACTGCGCGCCCTGGAACGCGATGAGGAATTGCGTGGCATTAAGGAAAAGACTCTGGATAAGGAAATCGAACAACGCAAAACTCAGTTCGCTTACACCTCGGGCCTGCTCAATCAATACTCGAAGGCGTTTGTCACACGCATGCACCCTGCCGAGTACCAATTGCACAAGGATCAAATCGGCATCATCGATCAAGCCGCTCTCAATGCTGTCAATGAACCGGTCAAGGAAATCAATGAACGCGTGAAGGTGTTGTCGCTCGGCATCAAGCGACTCAGCGATCTCAACGGCGGACATTCGTTTGCCGGAAAAGCCTTTGGCTTTGCTGGCCGATCGATCGATGGCAATTTCTTGCTCATGGGCCCGTCGGTGTTTTTCGCGGCGAATGACAAGATCTCCGAAGGCATTTGCCCCATGTCCGACACGGGCTCGGGCTACCCCGCTTTTATCTCGATCAATCAATCCGGCGGCATGATCGCGCAAACCATCAGCAGTGGCTCGGGCAATCTGCCCATGGATGGCACGATGGGCAAAGCGATCACCGAGGAAATGAAACACCCCGGCGGTCAGAATAAAGCGCTGGAACACGTCATGCTGTTTGGTGATATCGCCAAAAACATGATGTTCGACGGCTGGATCGCCATCGCTATCTGTATCGCCATGATTGGCGTCGGTTGGACCGTGGCGATGCGCAAAATCATCTACCTCAACAAAATCGAAAAGGGCAATCACGACTTCATGCGTGAATGGCGCAAGATCGCCAATGACCTGACAACGCTGGAGCGCAACTCGCAAACTCAGCAACTCACGGAAACTCCCGCCATGAAACGCTCACCATTTTATGAGATCTATCACATCGGTGCCGAGGAAATCACCGCACGTGTCAGTTCAGTGAAGAAAGGCCACAAGGGTCTATCGGGTCGATCGATCCAAGCCGTGCGCGCGGCTCTCGATGCCGGACTGGTGAATCTTCAACACCGCCTGACGAATGGACTGGTCTATCTCACGATCAGCATCGCCGGTGGCCCCTATGTCGGACTACTCGGTACAGTGGTCGGCGTGATGATCACTTTCGCCATCATCTCAAAGGAAGGTGAAGTCAACGTCAACGCCATCGCCCCCGGCATTGCTTCCGCTCTCCTTGCCACAGTGGCCGGTCTGATCGTCGCGATTCCCGCTCTCTTTGCCTATTCTTACCTCAACAATCGCATCAAAAATATCACTTCCGAAGTGAAGGTTTTCATCGATGAGTTTGTCTCGAAAATGGCGGAATACTACCCGCAGGTCAATGAGGCTGCTGCTCCAAAATTCAGCGACGCAGAAGAAGTCTAACTCCTACTCTCCTTTCTTATGGCATCTGCTGACGACAAAAGTTTTGACGATATCAATGTCACCCCGATGGTGGACTTGTATCTGGTTTTGCTGCTGATTTTCATTGTGATGACTGCTGCTGGCGTCAAGGGCGTCAAGGTCGATTTGCCCAAAGCTGGCAGCAAGGCCGCAGCGGACATCAGCGCGCCGAAGATCCAAGCCATCACCATCGACTCTGAAGGAAAAATCACGCTCAACCTCACCCCCATGTCTCTCGAAGAACTCGAAAGTAAAATTTCCGGCATGGTGGCGGTCACTCCGGATCTGCCTGTGGTCGTGCGCGGCGATAGCTCGACGCAGTACCAAAAAATCATGGCCGTGGTGACGATGCTTGGGAAAAATGGCATCACCAAAATTGGTCTCGCAACACAACCCAATAAGTGACGCAGAACTATGAAGCAACTTTACACCACACCCGATGATAAACCGAAGAAGCTCAAGATCATTCTTGCGCTCCTCGGCATCGTGATCGTGGGAGGTGTGGCGTCGTTGATCATGAATGGCAGTGAATCGGGTCAACAGCAGCAGGAGGAAGAATTTCAGTTTGTGGAATTTGCCCCACCGCCACCACCCCCGCCACCTCCTGTTCCGGAACAAGAAGATCCGGTCGAGGATGATCTGGAGGAACCTCTTGAACCGATGGAGTCTCTGGAAGAAACGGATGTCCCTCCTGATGAGCCGATGAATGACCTCGGCCTCGATCTCGGCGAAATGGCCATGGGCGAAGGAGCCGGCGGCGGCTTTCTCATGGACATCCCTCGCTTTGGCCGCCGCGGCGGCGGTGGATCATCCGATGATGACATCATGGGCGGCGGAGGCTCGATCGATCAAGCAGTGCCTACTTTTAAAGTCCAACCGATCTATCCCAATGCGCTGCTGCGCAAAAAAATCGGTGGCAAGGTCATTGTTTCGGTCACGGTCGACGCCTCGGGCGCTGTCACGAAAGTCAACATCAAGCAAAGCTCTGGACAGCCGGAGCTCGACAAAGCTGTGGAAACAGCTGTGCAAAAATGGAAATTCAAACCTGGCACTCGTGACGGCAAACCAGTCCCCACGACCTGCCTGATCCCTTATACTTTTGAAGTTAAAAATAGCTAATTTATGACCAAAAACATTATCGCATCGTTTTTCGCCATCGCTGCCTGCTACTCCGCTCATAGCAAGCAACCCACGATCGCACCCGCTCACTTGTTTCATCAACCAGGCTTCGCCAAGGATTTTGTTGGCAGCTATGGCATTTTGTCCGATGTCGAACCCGAGGTTTCTGATGCCGAACAATTGCTCTTGTCTCGCCTGCAAACTCTGTTCGCGGCATCGAAGTTTCAAGAAGCGGAAGAGGAATTGGTGCGCTTTATCAAGGAAACCAAAAATCCCACGGATTCAAAATTGCAGCCTGGTGAAATCAGCCCGGCGCTGGTCTTTGTGTTAGGAAATCTGTATTTCCAATCGGAACGCCAACAGGAAGCAGAACGTGCTTTTCAGGAAGCCATTCGCCGATTCCCGAAATTCCGCCGCGCTCATACCAATCTTGGCTTTCTTTTTGTCACCAATAATCGCATCGATGAAGCTCTCGCCGCATTTCAGAAATCGATCGAGCTTGGCGAGAAATCACCACGCGTGATGGGCATGCTCGGCTATTGCTACCTGATGAAGCAAAATGCTCTCGCTGCGGAAAATGCGTATCGTCAGGCTTATCTGATCGACCCCAATGCACGCGATTGGAAACTCGGCTTGGCGCAGTCGTTGCTCATGCTGGAGAAGTATGAAGATGCCGCGAGCATGTTCGATGTGTTGCTGAAGGAAAATCAAAATGACCGCCAGTTGTGGATGCGCCAAACAAGTGCCTACATGGCGATGGAAAAGTTTGATCAAGCGATCATCAATCTGGAAATGATGCGTTTGCTCAAAATCACCGATGAAAAAAATCTGGTGCTGCTCGGCAACATTTACATCGATCAATCGCAACCCCGCTTAGCTCTCAGTGCCTACTCGGAAGCTCTCCATCTCTCGCAAAAGTTTGATGCACCTCAAGCATTGAAATGCGCACACATTCTCAATGAGACAGGCAATCCGACGGAAGCGAGGGAGATGGTCCAGAAAATCCGTGAAAAAGCTGGCAATCAATTGGCCCCCGCAGACCGCATCGCGCTTGATCTCGTCGAGGTCAAAATCGCCCGCAATAGCAACCAAAATGAACTCGTCGGGGAAATCCTCAACCGACTGCTCGCGCAAAATCCCACGAACCCGGAAATCTTGTTGGAACTCGCGAAGTTCCACGATCAAAATGCGAAAAATGAAAACAATGAGGATGCCCTACGCAAGCACATCGGCGAAGCGAAAACGAATTATTTGCTGGCCATGCAATATGATACGACAGCTTACGCAGCAAACCTCGGCTATGGCCAATTGCTGATTCGCGATAACCGCGCGCTGGAGGCTCTGCCTTATATCGAAAAAGCTCTGTCGCTCAAAAAGTCCGAGTCCCTCGAACAATACACCAGTCGTGTTCGCCGCGCTGCCGACCGCGAGAAAGCTCGCAAGGAACGTGAACAGGCCGAACGCGATCAAAAGAAATAACAATTTTACTCTCTCATGACTATGAAATTTCCCGTTGCTTCTCTCGCTCTCTCCGTCGCGATGCCTCTCATGGCGAACGACGCTCTTGATCTGCTCGAAGGCAAGAAGGACGCCCAAAGTATTTCGGTTCCTCCTGCCCCAGAAGATTCTCCTGTGATCAGCGGAGCCATTGGTGCGAAAAATTCGCGCGGCAAGCTCATCAAGCCCTACCGCCCGATGGAGCTCTCGGACTTCGCCAAGAAATCGCACGAATTGCTCGATCCCGTCTGGGCTCGTACGAAGTTGGTCGACGCGCCCGAGAATCCCTACGTGCAAGAATTTTCTCTCACAGGATTGTTCGAGGGTAGCGCCGCATGGGGCGATTTGGAAAATGATGCGCCAGACTCGGAACTGAATCGAAATGTCGATGAATCCGCTCTCCGCCGTGCCCAGCTCGGCGCGCGCATGAAGGCTTTTTACCGCACAGAAATCACTGGTATCGTCGAAACCGCAGGCCCTTCGCGCATGAATGGCATTCAGAATCTCAGCGCTCGCACCCGACTCTATGGCGACTCTGGCATCACTGTCGGCAAGTTTCGTCCTCTCAGCACAGGAGAAAACAACACCCCCGATGCCGAGCTGCTCATCAGTGAACGCACGATGATTTCGAACATGATCGCCCCAGCCGATAGCCTCGGCGTGATGCTCGATGCCACCCGCAAGGGCTGGACTTATCGCCTCGGCTGGTTTTCCAGTGACTTTAGTGACCAGATCCCCAGCGTCAGCGAAGATGGTCTCATCAATGCCGGCGTAGCCTATGAAAGCAAAACCACCACCGAATCCGGCGCCCCGCTCCGCACACGCTGGTTTTTGCATTACCTCTACAATCTCGATGAACAAAATAGCGAGGTCGTTCCCCGCCATCGCTTCCCCGGTGCGAATCAATATCAGTCCATCATCGCCAGCGGCATGAACCTGCAAATGGATCGCCTCGGCTTTCTCGCCGAGTTCTCTTACGCCAATGGCAATAACAGCGTCTGGGGCGTCACGCTCTCACCCACTTACTGGATTCTACCCGGCGC
>JBDLWB010000104.1:0-6919 GCA_039804425.1 Verrucomicrobiota bacterium | reverse complement strand
AGCATCCTGATGTCGCCATTTACTCCGCCGCCCTCGATCGCGGCCTCAATGAAAAGGGCTACATCATCCCAGGACTCGGCGATGCGGGGGACCGTATGTTTGACACCTGATCAAAGTCATTCTGAAGCCTTGTCATGACCTTTGTTGACAGTTGGTTATAGACAAAAAGCCCATCCCTCGCGGGATGAGCTTTGAAAAAATGCACCCTCGCGAGAGGATTATTTCAGATTCGCCATGATCTGATCAGTGATCGCTTTGACCATTGCTTCGGCTTCGGGAGTCGACTCTGTGTTGCCGAGAGGAGCAGGCCCACCAATCGAGCAAATCGTGCCGGGGCGGAACTCCGCATTATCGCAAAGCTCGCACTCTTTCCAGTTCGCACGCTTGTCTTCCATGCCGAGAACTTTCCGCAAGGCAATGAGTTCCTTCGCCTGACCACCAGTAATCGTGAGCAGATTGCCGCCATTGAGCTGCGATGCCACCCAGACGGTTTTGCAATACGACTCGACGTTCTCCATTTTCCAATAAGCGTCTTCGATGTCTTTGCCCCAGGTGATGACACCATGGTTGACCATCAGAACGGCCATGTGATCGACAGCGGCATTGCCCACGACTTCCGCGTTGGCAGGAGTGCCAGGGGTGCGGTATTCCGCCATGCCGATTTGACCAAGGAACACTTCCGCCTCAGGAATCATGCAAGTCGGTGGTTGCACACCAGCGACCGCAAAGGCCGTGCCGTGTGGTGGGTGTGCGTGGCAGCAAGCCTTCGCTTTGGGCTGACGCTTCATGATCGCAAGGTGCGTCATGCACTCGGAGGTACGCTTGAATTTACCAGCCAACTGATTGCCCTCCAAGTCCACCAAGCCCATTTGCTCAACAGTCATGAAACCTTTGGAAACAAGAGTCGGCGTGCAAAGCACCAAATTGTCACCCACGCGGATGGTCAGGTTACCACCATTGCCATCGGTGTATTCACGAGCCCACATGCGCTGACCAATTTCGACCATGCGCTCTTTGAGTTTGGTGATGGCAGGCGAATGGAAAAAGGCATGAATCTCTTCCGGAGTTTTGGGATCTTTGCCTGGAGTCCAGTGGAACTCGTAGTCAGGAAGAATCGGATCTACTTTGGCAGTTCCCCCCGCAGGAGCTGCGGTGCTTTTACCATAACTACGACCCGCACTGCTCAGTACGTCTTTCGCTGCAGGCGTTACAATCGCACCTGTAGGAATGTTCACATTGCCAGAACGAATCATGGCTTCGGCGTCAGCAGCGGTAATGACTTTTTTCATAAATGTTTCGTAAGTTGGAGAGTTGTCTTAGTTTTGTGAGGAAAAAGGACTGTAATCAATTCGATCAAAAATGGCGATGCAGAGAGCATCGATGGCAATAGGTGAAGGGAAAGGCGCCGTGGCTTCTGCTCCTTCGCTGAAACCAATCACATCTCCCTCACCTGCGCCGATGTTGTCATAAACAACAATCGAAGCCTGAGCTGTCACGGGGATGGAGGTAGTGCATGCTTGAGAAAACTGAGAAGCGTCAAGCGGGCTCACCAGCAAGAATCGACCTCCCTTGAAAGAGGCGTCCTGCACGCTCATCACCGTGCGACCAATGACGTGACCGATTCTCATAATAATACTACGCAGGAATTTCTTCGGCTTCATCGATAATCCCCTGCACAAACATGCGAATCGGAGAAGTATCATCGTCGACCAAATGACGAGCCCCAAGGCCGTCTGTACTCACGAGCACCCGCTCGTGCAGACCAGCGCCAAATAGATCAATCGCGACAAAGGGCGCACCGATCTCGACATCACCGTCACCCAGTTGCTGACAGAGCAGCAACTTCTTGCCACTCAGTGAAGAGTGACAATGAGTAGCAATGGCATTGCCTACGATGCGACAAACGAGCATGATTGCGTGTGATTAAATGATGTGAAGATTGTCGACCAACACGCAACGACGAATGCGCGTGAAAGTTTTCGGAGTCGTGATGCCCTCACCCGTAGTGGTGGCAATCGAATAAGAAAGATATCCTTCACCACCCAAGCCTAAGCCGGCGGTGCTAGGTCCATTTTTCACGAAAATGGTCGTATCCATTTCCTTGGCCATTGCGGTCATGTGATCGACATTGCGCGTGTGAATCATCGCCGAATGACGATAGTTGTGTTCCGCCTGTTTCGCATGTTTCACGGCCGTCGCAAAGTCAGGGCAAGCGACGATAGGAATCATGGGCATCATCTGCTCTTCTTGCACAAAGGGATGATCAGCGCTCGTTTCGCCAAACAGCAAGGGAGTGTCACTGGCCACGTTGGCACCAGCGTGGCGCGCCAGAACAGCAGGATCAGCACCGATCAGATCGCGATTCACTGCCGCATGCGAGCATCCACCATCGGTCTCTTTGTAAGTAAAGGCTGCCTTCGTCAACGAATCGATTTGCGCAGCATTGAGACGAGCAGCACCTGCTTTTTCCATCTCTTCCATGAAACGGTTGAAAACCGAACCTACAACAAACACCGCTTTTTCACCGATGCAAAGGAGGTTGTTATCAAAACCACCACCCTCGATCACCGAGCGAGCGGCACGTGCCAGATCAGCAGAATCATCCACCACCACCGTCGGGTTACCAGGGCCCGCACAAATCGCGCGTTTGCCGGACTTCATCGCAGCACTCACCACAGCAGGTCCACCAGTGATGGCCAGCAAAGGAATTTGCTCGTTTTTGCAAATAAGATTGAAGGAATCCAAGGTCGGTTGCTCAATGCAGGTGATCAAATTCTTGATGCCCAACTCGCGCTCAATCGCTTTGTTGTATTCGCGCACGGCCATCGCCGCACTGCGGGCACCACCCGGATGCGGATTGAAAACAATCGCGTTTCCTGCGGCCACCATACTGATGATGTTGCCAGTCAATGTCGGCACCGAGTGAGTCACGGGCAAAATCGCACCAATCACGCCAAAGGGAGCAAATTCTTCCATCATGATGCCACCATCACCGCTCATGGCGTCAGGGCGAAGGTATTCGACACCAGGAACATTCTTGGTGATCAGCAACTTGCCGATCTTGTGATCGACACGACCAATCTTGGTCTCTTGCATCTCAAACTTGCCCCATGGCTCGGCATTGGCCACAGCAAGAGTTTTGACAATTTCAATGACTTTGGCACGGGCGCCGATGCCGGCCTTTTTCAGCTTCAAATGGGCGTGGTGAGCCGCATCCGCGGCTTTGTCGACACAGCTAAAAACACCATAGTCACCATCGGACCCAGGGCATCCGCAGCCACAGCCGTCTTTTTTCACCGCAACAGGTGCCACAGTCGCATTGGCTGCCTGCAAACGCGAAAGAACACTTTCCACGACGGATTGAATTTGTTGTTGGTCGAGAGTCATAAAAAAAGAATAGAGAAAAAATGAGCGGGTAAATTAATTCGTCTGATAGACCGTGGATCCCAGCACTTCCACACGGTCGACAATGCCAACTACTGCGGCATCGACAGGCACAGGTTTCAAATCGCCCGCTTGGCGAGCACTACTGCCTTGGCAAAAAAGCACCATTTCACCAACACCAGCGCCAACGGTGTCAATCGCCACAATGGTGTTTTGACCGTTCTTGAACTGACTGGTGTCCTTCTCGTCGACGAGCTTCGGACGCAAGATCAAGAGCTTACGCCCCGTCAAATGCTCATCCTTTTTGGTCGCCACGACTTGACCGATGACTTCTGCGAGAAACATGGTTGTTGTTTCGTTAGAGCATGCGCACCCGCTCTTCCAAGCAGGTGCGCGTCACTCGATTACTTGCGCGGTGCGCGGGCTACGGCATCTTTCGGCAATACACCGTCAATCGCGCTATCAGGGCGAGCGATCACGTGAGCGCTGACCACTTCGCCACAAGTGCTTGCGGCAGCGGCGCCGGTGTCGATGGCCGATTTCACGGCAGCCACATCGCCGGTGATGACCGCATTGCAAAGTGCGCTGCCGACTTGTTTCATCGGACCTGCGAGTTCGACGTTAGCGGACTTCAGCATCGCGTCGACTCCGACGACGAGGCAAGCGAGACCGCGGGTTTCCAATAATCCTACTGCTTGTTTGGACATAATGTATGGTAGTGTTCGTTGTTGATATGATTGAGAAATGATTACGATAGAGAAGAAACTTTGCGATAGACCTCGCGGGCGAGCACCAATTCTTCATTGGCGGGGATCACAAAAACTTTAATGCGTGAGCCATCGGCTTGAATTTCGGCTTCGACAGCTCGGCACGCTTTGTTGCGCGACTCATCGAGCACAAGGCCGAACTCTTCGAGCCCTTTGCACACCGCAGTGCGCACTTCATGGCCATTTTCGCCAATGCCGGCAGTGAAAACAAGGGCATCGAGGCCACCCATTTGCCATGCAAATGCGCCGACCCAATGACGAATGGAATCATAGAGGTGATCGATCGCTAATGTCGCATCAGCATTGCCCTTTTCACTGGCTTCATTGACATCGCGGACGTCATTGCTGACCCCCGAAAGACCGAGCAGACCCGATTCTTTGGTGAGTTGTCTCTCGGCTTCCTCCAGCGTCAGGCCGAGAACTTTCATGGCATAAGGAAGGGCGCCCGAATCAAGCTCGCCGACGCGGTTGTTTTGCGGCAGACCACTTTGCGGAGAAAAGCCCATGCTCGTACCAATCGCGACACCATTCAAGATGCCCGTGACTGAACTACTGCCGCCGAGGTGGCAAGACACAACGCGGAGCGGTTTGCCAGAAATGGCAGCTGGCCCTTGGAGATAAAGAGATGCCGTGGAAGCAGCGACGTCCTCGCGGCCCATCAATTGAGCCGAGCGTTCTGCGACATACTTGTGGCTGGCACCATGGAATCCGTATCGACGGATGCCAATGTCACGCCACGCTTTCGGGATGGCATAAACACTGCGTGGTTCCGGCACCCACTGATAAAAGGCCGTTTCGAACAAAGCCACCAACCGCGCTTGCGGCAGGGATTGTGCGAACTGGCGAATGCCATTGGCGTAAGGTGGATTGTGCGCAGGCGCAACCGCCGCAAAATTTTCCAAGGCTTGCACACAAGTATCATCAGCCCACACGCAACCACTCAAGTCCTTACCCAACACCGTCTTAAATCCGACGGCGTCAATCTCGCTAGGCGAGCTGATCACACCATCTTTTTGCAACGTTTGCAGGGCATCATCGATCACTGATGCGTAATCTGTGACTCGCTCGTAGCCGCCTTTCGCAAGCACCTCTTGCCCTGTCGCATCCATGCGATAGAGACGGTACTTGAACGAAGTCGATCCGAGATTGGCAATGAGAATGAGCATGCGTGGAATAGCTGAAAATGAGAGACAAGCCCCCGCAGGTGAAACGATCACCTGCGGGAAAAGTGCAGTCCATTAACCGATCCAGGAGCCGAGCTTGCCAAGGTCGTCGTGCGGACGAGCAATAACTTGCACGGAGGTCACCGTGCCAACGTTCGACGCTGCTGCTGCGGCGGCATCAAGACCTGCCTTCACTGCGGCAACATTGCCGGTGAAAAAGCCTGTCACCAAGCCCGAGCCGATTTTGTCCCAGCCCGTCATTTGAATGTCAGCCGATTTCAAAGCGGCATCTGCGCCTTCGATCAAAGCGATGAAGCCTTTGGTTTCAATAATTCCGATTGCTTGTTTGGCCATAATAAGTGGTAGTTGAATGTTTCGGTTAGATTAAGCGATTCCGAGCTGCACCAGCAGATCGTTGTGAGGACGAGCAATCACGTGCGAGCCAACAAGCTCACCCACGCGACCAGCGGCATCAGCACCTGCGGCTACTGCCGACTTGACGCTGCCCACGTCGCCTTTGACGATGACGGTCATGAAGCCGCCGCCAGTTTGAATTTGTTTTACGAGTTCGACGTTAGCCGCTTTCGTCATGGCATCGGTAGCCTCTACGCTGCCGACATATCCTTTGGTTTCGATGAATCCGAGTGCTGCACTCATAGTAGTTTGTTAGTTAATGGGAGTTGTTCTTGGTTAGAAATGAATTATTTGATTAGTTCACAAAAAGTATCGGGCTTCAATCCGCAGGCATTGCCTTCATCGGTATCGATGTGGACTTCAAGCTTGAAAGTAGGATCGACGCGAACCACGAGGTTATCAAAGGTCATGCCGAGATCGCCATGCACCTTAAGCTTCATCACATCGAGATGCTTCACGCCGTAAAATGCCGCGTCATCGGGATGCATGTGCACGTGAGGCTGGGCGCGGATGATGCCTTGCTTCATCTCAAAGTAGCCGTAGGGCCCCATCAGCATGCCGCCAGGAGTGCCCGCGATGTCGCCGGACATTTTGACGGGGATGTCAAAACCAAGCGCGATCGAATCCGTATAGGCGAGTTCGACCTGATTCAAATTGCGGCACGGACCAAGAATGCGGAGATTGGAAATGACACGACTGCGAGGACCAATCAATGTCACCGTTTCTTTGGCGGCGTATTGACCGTGCTGATAAAGGTCTTTCATCGGCTGCAATTGATAGCCAGGACCAAAAAGAGCCTCGACCGCTTCTTGGGTCAAATGGCAATGGCGCGCACTGATGTTGACCAACAACTTATTCGGCGCTTGCCGTGGCACAGGCTTCTTCAAAGCCGCGTAGACTTGCTCGCGAACGAGCTGCTCAATCACATCACGAGAGAGTTTTGGTTGGGTAGAAGAGGACATCGACAGGCAAAGAATTCTGTGTTTTTATGGTTTTGTCAATTAAATTCCAAATTTTTCCAAATTTTTCCAAAAATTGACAATTGATGAAGTTGTGACACCCATGATTCCGCAAGGATGTCATGAGAGTTTGGGAAAAAAGACGGGCGATGGAACCCCATCGCCCGCTCATTGGATCGTTACGACTGCTTGACCTCGACCCACTGCTTGGTGCGAGCGGACTCGAGCACGG
>JBDLWB010000103.1:0-10098 GCA_039804425.1 Verrucomicrobiota bacterium | reverse complement strand
TTGCGGATTCATCGACGCCAGTGGCGCTATGGCCATTGGCTTGATCGCCGGCATCGTTCCTTACCTCTTCGTCGCCGTCATCAAATCCAAATTGGGTTACGATGATGCTCTCGATACCTTTGGAGTTCACGCAGTCGGTGGAACCATTGGTGCAGTGCTCACCGGTGTATTCGCCACTAGCGACGCCAATGCAAACCTACTCTTGGCCGACTACGCTGGCAAAAATGGCCTCGCGAAAGCAGCTGCCGATGGAACGTTTGCACTCGATAAAAGCGCACTGATGACCGGCCAGCTCACTGCCATCGGCATCACCCTCGTCATCTCGATCGTTGCCACCATCGTCATTGCCTTTATCGTCAAAGCCGTTGTAGGTCTCCGCTCGACACCTGAGGAAGAACGCGAAGGTCTCGACATCTCTGATCACGGCGAGCAAGGTTACGAACACTGATTTCCGATCAGCTCACCTCTCTTCAGCGGGTTGCCATGGCAACCCGCTTTTTTTGTGCTTCAGCTCATCTGGAGATTTTTACATCAGATCACGAACAAAATGCAGCAACTGATCATGATTCCGGAAATCATATTGGTGACAGTGAAAACCGAATTTTTTTCCCGTCGCAATGTTCGCTTCGAGATCATCAATGTAGAAAGTTTCTTCCGGCACCAGATCGTATCTTTCGATCGCCCACTGATAAAATGCATCATGCGGCTTCATCACCCCCATTTCATAGGACATCGCTGCACCATGAAATTTTTCAAAACCAGGATAAGCCTCAAAAATCCATGGATGGTGAATGGCGTTGATGTTGGAAAATAAAATCAATCGATGACCTTGCGCCGATAACTTTTCTACCAACTCCCAAGTCTCCGCAATGGGCGTAAAAATGGAACGCCACGCAGCAATGAATTGCTCACCCGTCGCCCGAGATCCCAGCGTCTGCAAGGCCCAGGGGACAAAATCTGCCACCGCGATCCGACCACTCTCTAAATCCTCGCGCTTTTCATCGAGCAACCGCAAACGCGTTGCCGCATCGCCCAACTCAGCGGGAATTAAGGCATGCAATGTTTCATGGTAGTCGAAACGCAATAAGACATTTCCAATGTCGAATAAAATGGTCATGCCGCGAACGTGCGCCATCACCGCAGCCTCGCAAAGCACAAAATCCACGCTTTAGCATTGCACATCGCGATGGTTACTCTAGTCTGTTCATGCCATGAATCAATTTTTCACTCGCTGGATTTTGCCTCTCGCGCTCTTCGGGCTCTCGGCCCATGCTCAAGAAGCTTACATGGTCGTCGAAGCACACTCGGGAAAGGTACTACTCGCCCAAAACTCCACTCTCAAACGACCTGTCGCCAGCTTGACTAAAATCGCCACTGGCGTCATCGCCACGGATTGGGCCATCGCAACCAAACAAGATTTGAAAAAAATTTCCGCAACCGTCCCCGAAGCCGTGACTCGCATCGGCGGGCCGAATCCCATGAACCTGCAACCCGGTCAGCAAATCAATTTGTCGGACGCTCTCTATGCCGCACTCCTCGGATCGGACAATTACGCCGCCATGACCATCGCCGATCACATCGGTCGCGACATGAACAATCGCCGCGGTCGCGAGGAAAATCCCATTTGGTCTTTCGTGAAGGAAATGAATGAACTCGCACGTGTCCTCGGCATGCGCCATACTCGCTTCCTTAACCCACACGGTCTCGAATTGCCCAAACAAGAAGGCTATTCCACCGCAGCTGACATGGCAAAACTCTCAGTCTATGCCATGCGCCGACCCGCCTTTGCTTTTTTCGTTCGTCAAAAATCCCGCACCATCAACGTCGCAGGACAATCCTATCAAGTAACCAATACCAACCAACTTGTCGGCGAACACGGCATCCTCGGCATCAAAACCGGCCAAACCACCCCAGCTGGCCCTTGTTTGGCGACCTCAATGGAAAAACCTCCGCTCGTCCGCAATAAACCTGATGGCACGAAGGGCGCCACTCCCCGCCGTCTGATCGTCGTCCTGCTGAATAGCTCCGACCGCTTTGGCCGCACTCGTGGACTCTTGCAAGCGGGCTGGAGCCGCTACGACCAATGGATCGCCAGTGGCGGACTCATCCAAGACCCCAAACGCGAAGTCCTCGCTGTCCCCAATTTTTGATTTTTGCTCTCCCTCATCTTATCCCCAACTCTCTTCCACCATGAAAATTGGCATTCTCAATAGCGGCGGCGATTGCCCCGGACTCAATGCGGTGATCCACGGCGTCGTGGGAGCCGCCTCAGAATTGGGCTGGGAAGTCATCGGCTTCCGCGATGGCTTTGAAGGTCTTCTCCCCCCAGGAGATTTTGTCTTATTGCGCCCCGAAGACACGGTCGGCATCCTCAAGCTCGGTGGCACCATTCTCGGCACGACCAACAAAGGACACTTTGCCGCAAAAATTGGCGGCGGTGATGTCAGCGGAGTTTCCAAAGAAATCATCGCCAAGGCCAAACGAACCATGGAGCAAATGGGCATCGGCGCTCTGATTGTGGTCGGCGGCGATGGCTCGCTGACAACAGGCCTCCAACTCTATCGCATCGGCTGGCCCATCATCGGCGTCCCCAAAACCATCGACAACGATCTGCAAGCCACCGCCATGACTTTCGGCTTCGATAGTGCCGTGAGCGCTGTCGTCGATGGCCTCGATCGTCTTCACACGACTGCGGCAAGTCACAAACGCGTGATGGTTCTCGAAGTCATGGGCCGACACGCCGGCTGGATCGCGCTCTGGGGTGGCATGGCGGGCGGTGCCAATGTCATTTTACTCCCCGAAATCCCCTTTGACATGGATCAGGTCGCCCAATTCATCAAAGCGCGGGAAGCGGCGGGCTGCCACAGCACTCTCGTCGTCGTTGCCGAAGGAGCACGCCTCCCCGATGGCCACGTCATGAGCGTCGATGCTAACCTTGGTGGCGAAGTTCGACTCGGTGGCATGGGCGAATATGTGGCGCGACAAATTGAAAAGCTCACAGGAAAAGAAACCCGCGCATGCACCTTGGGACACCTCCAACGCGGTGGCGCTCCCACCTCCCTTGACCGAATTCTCGGAGTCCGCTTCGGCGTCATGGCCGTCAAACTCGCCGCCGAAGGCCGTTTTGGTCGCATGGTCAGCTACCAATCCTACCACGTCGACTCCGTCCCCATCGAAGATGCCGTCGACCAACTCCGCCTCGTCGACCCCAATGGCGAAATGGTCCAAGCCGCTCGCTCCATCGGCATCTGCTTCGGCGACGTATGATCAAGCAGAACGACGTTCCTGTGCTGCTCTTACAAATGCAGTAGGAGATCGCTGCGCTCGAAGACATAAGACATAAGACATAAGACATAAGACATAAGACTCATGAATTCCTTGTCTCATGCCCACGCACCAACGGTGCAGCAACATCCCAGCCTAGCCCATCGGGCTGGGTAACAATCCCACAAAAAACAAAGGACTGAAAGTCCGTCCCATCCACACGGAAAACCGTGCGAAGCACCAAGTTGTCATTTGCGTTTCGAACGCTCAAAGTTCAAAAAAATCAAAAATTCAAAATAAACAATCGTAAATCGTCAATTTCTTCCAACCTTCCAACCTTCCAACCTTCCAGACTTGACCAATTCTCTCCACTGCATTACTAGCTCTGTCCCCCCACGCCTCCTGGCACACGTTTCACCCACATTTCCTATGGCCATCCAACGCGCTCTCTTATCGGTTTCTGACAAAACGGGCTTAATCGAATTCGCCCAAGGACTCCACAGCTTCGGCGTCGAGCTCCTTTCCACCGGCGGCACTGCCAAGTCTCTCCGCGAAGCTGGTTTGCCCGTGATCGATGTCGCGGATTATACCGGAGCGCCTGAACTGTTCGAAGGCCGTGTCAAAACACTCCACCCCAAAGTCCACGGCGGCTTGCTCCAAAAACGCGATGATGCCGAGCATCAAGCCCAGGCGAAGGAACACCACATTCCCACCATCGACCTTGTCGTCGTCAATCTCTACCCTTTTGAGCAAACCATCCAACGCGATGGCGTCACGCTCGAAGAAGCCATCGAAAACATTGACATCGGTGGCCCCTCCATGCTCCGCAGCGCGTCGAAAAATTACGCGAGCGTCACGGTGGTCACGGACCCCAAGGACTACGGTCGCGTGCTGGAACAAATGACCGAACATCAAGGCGACACCACGCTCGCCCTGCGTGAAGAATTGGCCGTCAAGGTTTTCCTCCGCACCTCCCAATACGATGCCGCCATTACCAATTATCTCGGCAAATGCAAAAATGGCACGCGTTGTCACCTCACCATCAGCTTGCCGCTCGACCAAGAACTCCGCTACGGTGATAACCCACATCAAAAAGCCGCTCTCTATGGCGATTTCGGCTCTTGCTTTACCCAAATCCAAGGCAAGGAACTCAGCTACACCAATGTGCTCGACATCGAGGCCGCTGCCGATCTCATCCTCGATTTCCGCCGCCCCACCGTCGGCATTCTCAAACACACCAACCCTTGCGGCATTGGTCAGGACGATGAAGATCTCCGCATCGCTTGGCAAAAAGCTTTTGAAACCGATCGCCAAGCTCCCTTCGGCGGAGTCATTGTCGTCAATCGCCCACTCACCGAGGCCCTCGCGCGCGTCATTTCAGAAATTTTCACCGATGTCATCATCGCTCCCGATTTTGAAGCAGGTGCCCGCGCGCTCTTGCAGAAGAAGAAAAATCTTCGCATCATGAAAATGAATGAGGAATACTTGAAATCCAAAAAAGATCCTCTCATTCGCTCATGCCCCGGCGGCATCATGGTCATGGATCGCGACCACACCGCTCTCGGACTCGAGAATCTCGAAGAGAAAGTCGTCACCAAACGCCCCCCCACTCAAGAAGAGCTCCGCGCCATGCGCTTTGCGTGGAGAGTCGTCAAGCACGTAAAATCGAATGCCATTGTCTACGCCAACGCCGACCGCACTCTGGGCATTGGAGCAGGACAAATGAGCCGCATCGATAGCTCACGTATCGCCGTCTGGAAAGCCAAGGAAGCAGGACTCGACCTCAACGGATCCGTCATCGCATCCGATGCGATGTTCCCGTTCGCCGATGGTCTACAAACAGCGATCGACGCCGGCGTCACGGCCTGCATTCAACCAGGAGGCTCGGTGCGCGATGAAGAAGTCATCGCTGCCGCAGATGCCGCAGGAATCGCCATGGTCTTCACCGGCCACCGCCATTTCCGCCACTAAGAAGAAGGAATTTCCCTCCCTTCATTCCCCCCATTCACCTCCCCAACAACAGCCGCCAAAACAGCGGCTGTTGTCACGTTCATCTTCCAACGCTCAACGTTCAACAAAATCAAAATGTTCAAAGTTGGAAGTTCAAAGTTCGACGTTGAACGTTCCGACCGCTTTCACTGCTCACTTCCCACCATGCGCCTCCTCCATTACGGCCTCATTTTGCTAGCACTTTGCGTCGCTTGGACCACATGGCAGTGGCTGCGCCCCTATGACCCAACGAACTCCTCCCCTTGGCGCATCGACCTCGTCACTGTCAAACGCGATCACCAATTCGCATGGTTCGAAGTAGAAATGAGCCGAGCCGATCAAACCAACTTCTCCCACCCTCCTCTCGCTCGATTGATCAGCGATCAACAGCAAACGCTCACTGCTGCCAACGCTCGAGTCAGCAGAAGTGGGACACAAGCACAAATCCGCTTCTGGCTTGACTGGAATGATGTTGCCCATGGCTGGCAGCTCGACGTAGAAAATCACCAACTTCGCCTCAAAGAGCCCGCGAACATTTCGCTCGCTCCCACGCAACAACGCCGCTATCGTCACTACCACTGGTGATATGACCTATCTTCTCATCGATAATTCGAACACCCGCACCAAATTCCGCCTCGCGGATGATCGTGGTCTGCATGAGAAAAATGCTTGGCTGCCCACGGCGGATCTCAACCCGACCTCGATCCAAAATCTGATCGCGGGTTGGTCATTCCAGGCAGTCCTGGCATGCTCGGTCGTGCCAGAAAAAGCCCAAGTTTTGGAAACCCTCTTCGCGCCGCATTTTCCTTTTCACCTGGTTTCTCACCGCAGCCACATGCCCTTGAGCATCGACTACCCCCATCCGGCACAAATTGGTGCAGACCGACTCGCGAATGCCGTCGGTGTGGTCGGGCATTACTCCCCACCTGCGATTGTCATCGACTTCGGCACGGCGGTGACCTTCGACGTCATTTCCCGCGCCCCTTCCTATTGCGGTGGTGTCATCGCCCCGGGACTCGGAGCCATGAACGATTACCTCCATCGTAAAACCGCGCTGCTACCTCTCATCGAGCTCGCCGAGCCCGCACAAGCCATTGGGAAATCGACACATGAAGCGATGCTCGCCGGCGCGATTTTTGGCTACCGCGGTCTCGTCAAAGAAATTCTTCTTAAGCTCCAGCAGGAAATGGAGCAGCCCGTTACCATCATCGCCACCGGTGGCGACGCAGAGCTCATCGCACGCGATCTCCCCGAAATCGCCCACATCGCGCCCCATCTCACCATGCAAGGCCTGCTCATCCTCGCCCAACAAAATCTCACAAGCGAAGTCTAAGGGGAGAGATGCAAGAAAGATCGCTGCGCTCAAAGAGATAAGACATAAGACATAAGACATAAGACATAAGACATAAGACTCTCGAATTCCGCTTCTCATTCCCACGCACCAACGGTGCAGTAGCATACCAGCCTAGCCCATCGGGCTAGGGAACAATCCCACAAAAAACAAAGGACTGAAAGTCCGTCTCATCCACACGGGAAACCGCGCGAAGCACCATGTTGGCATAAAATTTCGAACATCCAACGTTCAACAAAATCAAAACGTTCAAAGTTCTGGGTTGCAGATTGAAAATCCGAAAATCGAAATCGAAATCCGAAAATCGAAATCGAAATCGAAATCGAAATCGAAAGTTGCCTATCTCACCACTGTTGACTCGAAGCCGTTTTCACCCTTCACCCTTCACCCTTCCTTCCCACCTTTCATTCACGGCTCAAGAATTTCCATATCAGGAAAGTAACGACGAAAATCAGCTGGATTTCGTGTGATGAGCCCTCTCCGGTTCGATGCATAAGCACCGATTAACACATCGGCGATGGGGCGTTTCGGAAAAATGCCAGAACGGCGAGCACTGATATGAAAATGCCATGCGAGATGGGCAGCCTTCGTGTCTGCCGTTTTCCAATCGTCCCGAAAGCCGATGCCAGCTTGTCGCAGAAAAGATTCTTGTTCATGCCCATTCCCCTCAAACGCAGGAGCAAGTTCCACAAATGTTACCGGGCAGATGCACAGACCTTCGGCTAATTTTGCTTCGAGCATGGTTGCCGAGCGCAAGCCGAAAGAAGGATCATTTTCCCATACATCGATGACGATGCAGGTATCGACAACCCATTTCATTCGCCTTCCCGGAGTTCATGCATCCATTCATCAGTCGTCCGCGCTGGCTTGCTACGAATGCGACTTGCATAACCAAGAACCGCCAGCGGACCTGCAGGCTTTTCTTCGGGCAGGGAGACAAGGATTTGCCTCTCAGATACCTGTTCCCAATGCAGTTTCAGACCCGCATGCAACCCCATAGCCTTGCGCAGGCTGGCAGGCACAGAAATTTGACCTCGGTCCGTGACAACAGTTTCATTCATCGAAAGAAAAGTATCATGTGAAAACATCATGTCAACGGGAAAACCCTCTGCACCGCTGTATCTCTGCACGAGCTTTTCTTCGATTCAATCAACATTGATACTAGAAAAGAGATCGCTGCGCTCAAAGAGATAAGACATAAGACTCATGAATTCCTTGTCTCATTCCCACGCACCAACGGTGCAGCATCATACCAGCCTAGCCCAACGGGCTAGGTGACAGTCCCGCAAAAAACAAAGGACTGAAGGTCCGTCTCATCCACACAGGAAACCGTGCGTAGCACCATGTTGGCATAAAATTTCGAACATCCAACGTTCAACAAAATCAAAATGTTCAAAGTTGGACGTTCAAAGTTCAAAGTTGGAAGTTCTCTTCTGCCTTCCAAAGTTCGACGTTCTTCGTTCAAAGTTGGACGTTCAAAGTTGGACGTTCCCATCTGCCTTCCAAAGTTCTTGGTTCTTAGTTGCCTTTCTCACTGCGTTGAGTCAGGCGCGCCGCCCGCGCCTTCGGCCCTACGGGCCACCTCGCTACGCTCGTGTCCAAACGGCCTACAAGCCTTCAGCCGTTTTCACCATTCACTGTTCCTAAATCCTTTCCGATTTCCCTTCCTTTTTAAAACCTATGCAAATCAAACACATCTGCTGCATCGGCGCTGGCTACGTAGGTGGCCCTACAATGGCCATGATTGCCGCCAAATGCCCTGACATCGAAGTCACCGTCGTCGATCTCAATGAGTCAAGAATTGCGGCATGGAACTCGCAGGACCTTCCTGTCTATGAGCCCGGCTTGCTGGAACTCGTCAACGGCTGCCGCGAGAAAAATCTTTTTTTTAGCACCGAAGTTCGTGCCGCGATTCGCCAGGCTGATATGATATTTGTTTCGGTTGGAACTCCCACCAAAACCTATGGTGCCGGTGCGGGACGTGCGGCAGATCTTTGTTATGTCGAATCCGCCGCTCGTATGATTGCGGAGGAGGCGAAAGGTCCAACGATTGTTGTCGAAAAATCCACCATCCCCGTGCGCACGGCCGATGCCATGCGCACGATCTTGCAATCGAATTCTCATGCCGGCCAGTTTCAGGTTCTCTCGAACCCGGAGTTCCTTGCAGAAGGTACTGCTGTCGCCGACATGGAAAATCCGGACCGCATTCTGATTGGTGGCGAACAAACCCCCGAGGGCCTTGCTGCGATCGAGAGCTTAGTTCAGGTGTATGCACACTGGATTCCGCGAGAGCGCATCATCACGACGAATACTTGGTCATCGGAGTTGTCCAAATTGGTGGCGAATGCTTTCCTCGCACAGCGGATTTCTTCGATCAATTCGATTTCCGCACTCTGTGAAAAAACCGGAGCGAATGTCGAAGAAGTGAGCCGTGCGATTGGCTATGATTCGCGGATTGGTCCGAAGTTTCTCAAGGCGTCCGTGGGCTTTGGCGGTTCTTGCTTTCAAAAAGACATTCTCAATTTGGTGTACCTCTGCGAACACTTCGGTTTGCCGGAAGTCGCACGCTATTGGGATGAAGTGATTCGCATGAACGATTGGCAGAAGTCGAGATTCTCTCAAAAAATCGTTCAGACTTTGTTCAATACCGTCTCGAATAAAAAAATTGGCGTTCTTGGCTTTGCCTTCAAAAAGGACACCAACGATACGCGCGAATCGGCAGCCATTTATGTCGTGCGTGACTTGTTGATGGAAAATGCCCACGTCAGCCTTTACGATCCGAAAGTGCCCGCCAAAACGGTTCTAACCGACCTCGCTTATGTCGGCGTGCCGCAACACATTCTCAACAGCCACTTGCACTTCTGCGATGATGCGACCTCTGCCCTCGATCAAGCGCATGCCATGGTCGTGCTCACGGAATGGGATGAATTCCGCGATCTCGACTTTGAGTCCATTCATCAAAACATGTTCAAACCCGCCTTCGCCTTCGATGGACGCAACATCCTCCCAGTGGACAAAATGAAATCCATCGGCTTCCAGCTCTACACCATCGGCGTCGCCTAGTGGCAAAATCGTCCATCAATTGAACAAGAGCTGCGTTCTGATGTTGAAAGTCTAAAAATCAAAATCAAAATCAAAATCGAAATCGAAAGTTCTTCGTTCAAAGTTCAAAGTTGAAAGTTCAAAGTTGAAAGTTCAAAGTTGAAAGTTCAAAGTTGAAAGTTGAAAGTTGAAAGTTGAAAGTTGAAAGTTGAAAGTTGAAAGTTGGACGTTCCCATTTGCCTTTCTCAGTGATCACTGCCAACTAACCACTCACCACTTCCTCCAACAGCCACTCATGCGACTCACCCCACAGCAAGCTCATATCATCGCACAATCGTTGGACTCGTTCCGGCCGGCGGTGATCTATGTTTTTGGCTCGCATGGCACAGAGGCACAGCACCCTCAAAGCGATCTCGATCTTGCCTTTCTCCCTATGTCATCGGTCGACGCCT
>JBDLWB010000102.1:0-4307 GCA_039804425.1 Verrucomicrobiota bacterium | reverse complement strand
GCACGCTAGGAAAAATGGCCGACCGCTATCAGACGATTGTGGTTGTGCCCGATGGCGGGAAAACGAGCTGGTGGCTCGATAGCCCAATCGACCCGAAATACCAATACGAAACCTTTGTCGTCAAGGAGCTCATTCCCCACATCGATCAAAACTACCAAACTCTCGCGCAACGCGAAAAACGCGCCATCACGGGCGGCAGCATGGGTGGTCATGGGGCTTGCTATCTCGGCTTCCGACATAAGGATCTTTTTGGCGCCGTCGGCAACATCTTTGGCGGGGTCGATCTCCGACCCTTCCCCAACAATTGGGACATCAAGCACCGCATCGGAGCGATCGAACAACACCCGGAAAACTGGGAAAAGTTTTCGGTCTTGAGCCTGCTGGATGACCTGAAGCCCGGCGAGTTGGCGATCCTCACGATGGTGGGACATGAGGACTTTTTCCTCAGTGTCAATCGCGAGATGAATGCCCGCTTGCAGAAAAAAGGCATTCAGCATTTTTACATCGAAAGCCAAGGGATACACGACACCGTTTACGAAGACCAAGCTTTCCCGGTGATGTTTCGTTTCATTCACAACTACTTTACCACTGGTAAAGGTTCTCTCGAATAATACGTTTTTCTTGTCATGAAACTTTTTGCCTTTCTCTCCCTCGCCGCCAGTGGTGCTCTGATCGCTGCCGATGCCGCCACTGAGCTGTGGTATCAACAGCCTGCCCGTCAATTTCATGAATCCGCCCCACTCGGCAATGGCCGAATCGGCGCGATGGTGTTTGGCGATCCTAATGAAGAACGAGTGGTGCTGAATGAAAGCTCGATGTGGTCGGGCTCGCCCTATGAGTCCGATCGCGAAGGCGCAGCTGCCGCTTTGCCGGAAATCCGTAAGCTCTTGCGCGAAGGCAAGAATTCGGAAGCGGAAGCTCTCGTCAATCAACATTTCACCTGCGTGCCTCCCGGCTCGGGCGGCGGTCGCGGCGCTAATGTTCCTTTTGGTTGCTACCAAGTGCTCGGCAATCTGCGACTCCGATTTGGTAGCTCGACTTCTTTTTCCAGCCCCAGCGGTCACCTAGGCGAACCGGGTCAGCAACTTGCTCAGGTTACGGATGGCAATCCTCAGACCAAGTGGTGCTTTGAACACGGCGGCAAAGCCGTGCAGTGGCAAATCGAAGTGCCCGAGCCCGCCAAACCGACACGCTATCGCTTCACTTCCGCAAACGATGTGCCAGAACGCGACCCTCAGCATTGGGTGCTGGAGGGGTCGACCGATGGAAAAACGTGGCGGACGCTCGACGAGAAAAAGGGTCAAGCTCCTTTCGCGTCGCGCGGGGAAACAAAGAGCTACGACATCGCCCAACCTCTCGCCTGCCGATTTTTCCGTTTCACTTTTCCCAACAATCCGAATGTGCCGCATTTTCAGTTGGCGGAAATCGAGATCGAAGGCATCGTTCGCAAGCCAGAAGTGGCTCAGTCGTACCGTCGCTCGCTCGACCTCGAACGCGCGATCGCTCAAGTGCGCTATGAGCAGAATGGTGTCACGCACCAGCGCGAGCATTTCATCAGTGCACCGGATCAAGTCTTTGTTTCGAAATACACCGCATCGAAATCCGGTGCTCTATCGTTCACCGTGGCACTGGATCGACCAGAGCGCGCCACTACCTCGGCCGATGGCAAGGACAGCCTGCTGATGACAGGCACCCTGCCCGACGGCAAAGGCGGCGATGGGCTGACTCACGTCACGCGCGTGAAAGTGGTCGCCAAAGGCGGCAAAGTCCAAGCCCTTGGTTCCACCCTGCGCATCGAAGGAGCCGATGAAGCGCTGGTCTACGTCACCACCGCCACCAACTACATGGGCTTTGCGGGACGTCGGACCAATGACCCACTTGCTGCCACGAAAAACGATCTGTCGCGCGCCCTCGCCAAAAGCTACGCAGCACTGCTGGCCGACCACGTGAAAGATCATCGCTTTTGGTTCGATCGCGTTTCCCTGAAACTCGGCGATACGACAGCAGCTGCCGCAAAACCGACGGATCAACGACTGAAAGATTTCGCTCAGGGACAGCCCGACCCCGCACTCGCGGCTCTGTACTTCCACTTCGGTCGCTACTTGCTCATCGGTTCCTCGCGCCCCGGTGGACTGCCCGCGAACTTGCAAGGCATCTGGGCAGAAGAAATTCAAACTCCGTGGAATGGCGACTGGCATCTCGACATCAATGTGCAGATGAATTACTGGCCCGCCTTGGTCGGCAACTTGGTAGAGCTGCAAGACCCGCTCGATGCCCTCATCGGCTCACTCGTCCCACCCGGTGAAAAATCCGCGCGCGCCTACTACCAAGCACGCGGCTGGGTCGCACACGTCATCACCAATCCCTGGGGCTTCACTTCGCCCGGCGAAGGCGCCTCGTGGGGCGCAACTACGGGCGGTTCGTCGTGGCTGTGCCAACACCTATGGAGCCGCTACGAATACACGCTCGATAAAGCCTATCTCGCACGAATCTATCCGATTCTCAAAGGCTCGGCGCTGTTTTATCTCGACAACTTGATGACAGAACCCAAACACAACTGGCTCGTCACTGGTCCCTCCAATTCTCCGGAAAATGCCTTCACCATGCCCGATGGTCGCAACGCCCACGTTTGCATGGGGCCGACGATCGACATGCAACAGCTGCGCGAACTCTTCGGCAACACCGCGCGCGCCGCACAGATCCTGGGACTGGATGCGCCGCTGCGCGATGAACTGACCACCAAACGCGCGCAACTCGCTCCCAATCAAATTGGCCCCGATGGCCGACTGCAAGAATGGCTGGAACCATACGGCGAACCCGATCCAACGCATCGACACGTTTCGCACCTCTACGGCTTACATCCCTATCACGAAATCACTCCTGAAGGCACCCCAGAGCTCGCAGCGGCGAGTCGAAAAACTCTCGAACGACGTGGCGATGCCGGCACCGGATGGTCGCTCGCTTGGAAAATCAATTTCTGGGCTCGATTGCACGACGGAGAACGCGCCCACAAACTGCTCGGCATGCTGCTCCGTCCGATCCATCACACAGGTGAAACCAGTTACAACGGCGGCGGCGCAGGCTCATCGTCAAACTTGTTCTGCTTCCACCCACCATTCCAGATCGATGGCAATTTCGGTGGTGCCGCAGGCATTGCCGAAATGCTGCTGCAAAGCCAACCCGACAATGGCAAGTTGCACTCCACTCCCGTCATCCACTTGCTTCCAGCACTACCCGCCGCTTGGCCTAATGGAGAAGTCAAAGGCCTGCTCGCACGGGGTGCAGTAACCGTCGACCTCACATGGCAAAACGGCAAACTGGAATCTGCTCGACTCCGCCCCAAATTCAATGGTCCCATTACCATTCGCCATGCCGGTCGCACAATACAACGTGTTGGCCGCAAAGGAAGACCATTTGTCATGACCGCTCAGGATTTCCAGTAAGAAATAACCCATATAACTTTTTCTCACAGGGATCTCTAGCGACTGAGTCGTAACGTAGTCATCCTCAGCAGAAAAGCTTGGCAAAAGCACCCCGATCGAACATCAAACCACCAAGCGTCTGGTGTCATGAAAGTTGGCGCAACGACTTCACCTCTCCGGTGTCATTTCTCATGGACTCAATAGGATTTGATCAACCATCGTCGAACCATAAATCACTCTCTCTGATCATCAGAAACGAGAGGCGATCCAGTGAATTCAGAAAACCAGATCGTGACAAGTTTTTAGGCTATGAATGAGCGACTGAGAAGACCGGATGAATGTTTTTTCAGTCATCTCGAACGCCTCTAGTTCCGCGAAGAAAAACCATTTCTTTTGATAGATGGCTCTCTTTTCTCGTGTAAAAGAGAATTGTTTCTGAACCATCTCTTCCAGACAATGTCGCGCCCACTCCGCTCAATTCTCATCACGTGCATCACTCTCGCTCTCTCATTTTCGACACATCTCGAAGCCCGTAACGATCCAGAAAGTCTTTTTCTTCATCCGCCCAATGATGCCAAGCCAGGAGTTTGGTGGCATTGGATGGGTAGTAATGTAAGCCGAGAGGGTATCACCCGCGACCTCGAAGCATTCAAGGAGGGAGGAATCGCTGCAGCGACGATTTTTGGCATGGCGGATGTCTGCACACCATGGGCTGGGCACATCGAGAATTCTCCGAGCGACGGACTTCTTGCTTTCACCGATCCTTGGTGGAAACTGGTCCGCCACGCCGCAGCGGAAGGCAAACGCCTCGGTATTGACGTCGGGATTCACAACTGCCCAGGCTACACCAGCACCGGCGGTCCTTGGATCACGCCAGAGTTGGCG
>JBDLWB010000101.1:0-3729 GCA_039804425.1 Verrucomicrobiota bacterium | reverse complement strand
CTTATGTGTCGCATCGCGACACAGGAACATTGATGGGAATGGCGGGGCGTAGCTGATTGGCGAAATTTCCTTCAAAATCCTTGCCATACCAGCATTCTGCCCTTGCGCCAGCGTGTTCTGTGCTTAGGTTGTTGGTGATGAAACGCATAACCCTAGCGCTGTTCTTTGCTGGCATTTTTTCTTCGACCACATCGGCGGCGGTGAAGGTGCTGGAGGCTTTTGAAGGCGATGGCTTCGGCTCATGGAAAGAGGAAGGCACGGCTTTTGGCAAAGCTCCGGCGCCGGGATTGGTCAAAGGTCTCGATGGCGAACTCAGTGCCTACTCGGGTGAAAGTCTTGCTTGCTCGGCGCATGGCGGCATGAAGGCGAAGGGCTCTCTTACATCGGCGGAATTTTCGATTCCCGAACCTTATCTCGTTTTCCTCGTGGCCGGTGGCAAACAACCGGGAAAATTGGCGGTGCAATTGCTCGTCGATGGCAAGGTGCAAAAGGAAGCGACCGGCAATCAGTCGCTGAACTGCGAAATTGTCGTGTGGGATCTCACTGCCTTGCAGGGGAAAAAAGCGCGTCTGCGTTTGATCGACGAAGCGACGGGCGACTGGGGGTTTTTGGCGGTCGATCATTTCATGTTCACGCATTACCCCAATCAGAAATTTCCGCCGCAAACGAAAGGAAATCGGCCCTACACCAAGGGGCTCGTCAGCTCCTCGGTGCTTCCCGGAGTGACGGTTCCCGAGGGCGTTTCGGCGAAAATCGTGGCCGATCATGCGAAACAAAAAATCACCTCGCCCACCGCGTTGTGCTTTGATGAGCAGGGGAAAATCTACGTGTCGGAAACCCATCGTTTCCGCTTCGGTGTCGAGGACAATCGCGATGGCTTGTTTTGGTATCTCGATGACCTCGCCGCGCAGAAAGTCGAGGATCGCCGTAAGCTGCATGAAAAATGGCAGGCGAAAAAATCGTTAGCCTCACTGACCGAGCGATCTGAACTCGTGCGCATGCTTCACGATGCCGATGGCGATGGCGTGTTTGAGACGACAAAAGACTTTGCTGGTGGTTTCAACGATGTGCTCGACGGCACGGCAGCAGGCATTTTTGCGTTAGAAGGCACGGTGTATTTTGCCTGCATTCCCAACATCTGGACGCTGCGCGATGACAACGGCGATGGCGTGGCCGATCAGAAAAAAGTCATGCAAGAGGGCTTCGGGGTGCGCATTTCCTTCAGTGGTCACGATTTGAATGGCTTCGCGCTCGGACCCGATGACATGATCTACGGCACCATCGGCGACCGTGGATTGAGCCTCACCACGAAAGAAGGGAAAAGCTATTCCTATCCCGGCGAAGGTGCCGCGTTTCGCTTTGAGCCCGATGGCTCTCGCTTCGAGCTGGTGCACACGGGTTTGCGCAATCCGAAAGAAATTGCGTTTGATGCCGAAGGAAATGCCATCAGCGTTGATAACAATTCCGACCAAGGTGACAAAGCACGCATTGTCTACATCGTGCCCGAAGGCGACAGCGGATGGCAAATGGAGCATCAGGCAATGCACACCTTTTACAAACAAATCGGCCTCGACAAGCATCCGGTCAATCGCTGGATGGCTGAGCGGATGTGGGAACCACAAAATGACGAGCAACCCGCCTTCATGCTTCCTCCTGTCGCCAACTTCACCAGTGGTCCCTCGGGCCTGACCTATCATCCTGGTGCCGGATTTTTGGCATCGGAGGTCGGACGCTTTTTGATTTGCGATTACCGTGGCGCTCCGGCGGGATCGGGCATTCACTCGTTCACCGTCGCACCAGAAGGCGCAGGCTTGAAGCTGACCAATTCGCGCGAGTTCAATTGGGGCGTCGCAGCGACGGATGTTGAGTATTCGTACGATGGCAAACTTTTCGTCGCCGACTACATGGGCGGCTGGACCTCGCATGAAGATGGTCGCATTTATTCTCTGGATGCGGAAAAAAACACCTACCTTCCCGAAGCGGTGGCGCAGACGAAACAATGGTTTGCCGAAGGCTTTGCCAAACGCACTACCACGGAACTCGCGGAGATGCTCGGTCATGCTGACATGCGCGTGCGCTTGCGTGCACAAGTCGAACTGACGCGTCGCAATGAGGGGCTCGCCGCACTCGAGTCCGCACTAACTTCGAAAGATCCGCTGGTCAAACGACATGCGTTGTGGGGGATCGGGATTATTGCGCGTCGAGGTGTGACTGCCAACGCTGAGGGCAAAGAGATGAACCGCGCGCAGGGACAGTTGATCCAACTGCTGAAAGATCTTGATGCCGAAACGCGCGCGCAAGCACTGCGCATGCTCTGCGATGTTCGTGACCTGCCTGTCGACCTACTTCCCCTTGCGGCGTTGTTGAAGGACTCATCTGCGCGGGTGGTCTTTTATGCTGCCATGGTCGCGGCGAAGCATGAGGCGAAGCACATCGTGCCCGAAATCGTCGAGATGATTCGTCGCAATCAAGATCGCGACCCCTACCTCCGTCATGCGGGCTCTTACGCACTTTCTCGCTTGCTTACCGAGTCTGATTTCGCGCAATGGATGAAAGAAAAAAATCCTTCTATCCAGTTGGCATTGGTCTGCGCCTTGCGTCGGACGAAGAGTCCTTTGTTAGAGAGTTTTCTTCATCACGAAAATGCCCGAGTGTCCGACGAAGCCATCCGCGCGATTCACGATCAGATGATCGAAAAAAGCCGCCCAGCGGTAGCGGCATTGCTCGATCAGAGAAAAGGAGTGAACCGCAGCGAGATCATGTGGCGTCGACTTCTCCACAGCGCCTTCCGTCTCGGTGGTGTCAACAATGCGCAGCGCTTACTTGATGCAGCGAGCGATGAGAAACTTCCAGCCTTGGTGAGAGAAGAAGCCATGCGCCTTCTGTCGGAATGGCCTAAGCCCTTTCCGGTAGAACAATCGATTGGATTTTATGCACCCATGCCCGAACGATCTGCTGATGAGGTCAAACCGGTTTTGAAAAAAGGACTTCCGCAATTGATTCGAAGTGGCGGCTCGGTGCTTGCCAAAGCGCTCTCATTGGTCGAACAATACGATCTTACCATTGCCGAGCTCTCGCCGAGTGATTTGGAAAAAATCGTCGATGACGCCTCCTTGCCTGTTGCGGCTCGTACGAAAGCGATGGATTTGTTTTTACAAAGCAAATCTGCCCCACGTGAGGCAGCGCTGGCGAGATGGTCGCTCGATTCGCAAGCTGCGATTGCCTTAGCGGCGCTTGCCGAGATGGTGAAGAAGCAACCAGTGAAGGCGTTAGTTCCACTGCGAAAATTGCTCAAGCATGCTGATGCGGCAAAAGCGCAGGGTGCGTGGTCGCTCTTGTCAAACATTGCTGGTGCTGATGCGGCACAGTTGATTGTCCAAGGGTTACAAGATCTTACCGACAAAAAAGGTGCTTTGCCATACGGCATTGAATTGTTAGAGACGGCCGAGTCGAGAACCGAGCCCGAAGTCAAAGCGGCGTTGGAGCAATGGCGTGCTTCCTTGTCTGCGAATGATGAACTTGCCGTGTGGATGCCCGCCGTTCACGGAGGCAATGCGAAGCGTGGGGAACAGATTTATCTATCGCATCCTGCAGAATGCATGCGTTGCCACCGTGCGGGCGATGGGCACGAAGCTGGTGGAGAAGCGGGACCCAACCTTGCGGGTGTGGGTAAACGAGGCGATGCGCGTTTCATGATGGAGTCGATGATGGTGCCCAGTGCTCAAGTGG
>JBDLWB010000100.1:0-3905 GCA_039804425.1 Verrucomicrobiota bacterium | reverse complement strand
TTCCATCTTGCCTGCCGATTTGTAAGCGTCGAATCTACGCATGGGGTTAAGCCGGGATGATCCATTCATTGAGATATTGAGTGGATCAGACTTTCCTTACACCAAGAGGGGCATGAGTGATGAGCCAGTGGCTGAGATACGTAGGGACGATACCACTGATTTTGGTCACCCTTAGCCAAGAATCCTAGCAGGGGTGAAAGCCTGCTGGCATCCCTACCGGGATGCGTTGACCTTGGGACCTGGATCCGGTGGTGTCGCTCGTTCCTCACGAACCACCGGCTACAGGCTGAGATCCCTGCCGGGATGAAGAAGCCCCTGCCGGGATGCGATTTGTTTTTATGGGGGGCGTCAACCCACGATTGAAATCGTGGGCTCCGATTGAATCGTCGCGTTGCGACGGGGAGTCGGAAAGTCGGAAAGTCGGAAAGTCGGAAAGTCTGGGATGCGGAGAGTTTTTTGTTCGGGCGGATGGGTGTTGTTTTCGTTTCGCTGGCTCATGAGGAGACGGGCGGAACCGCGTTGCGGTTCGGGGTGTTATGGCGTTGGTCCCAGGGTAGGTCTTCGATCGTGCGACCAACCCTGGGCTGGAGGGCGAAACGCCTTTGGCGTTTTTTCGGGGGGGGGGCGTGGATTGGGGGCAGATCGTGTTGTGTTTGTGGGGTTGTTTTTCGTTGTTAGGTCGGGCCGTTGGCCCTCGCATTTTTGGGTTGGCCCTGTTCCCAGGACCTTACCCTGGGCTTTCGTAGTGTGCACCTTTGGTGCTTAGGAGTGAGGGAAGAGTGAAGGGTGATCCTTGATGATCGTCGCTTTGGGATTTGTGTTACCAGTTGCTTCTTCCCTTCGGGATGACGCGGTTTTTCCAAAACTCGTTGTTCTTACGCCTTCGCAGGAATCTCGGAGCCATCACTGCTGGTCCCACGGAGGCGATCGAGCAATTTCTGGTGTATCCCGCCGAAGCCGCCGTTGCTCAAAACAGCAACGACATCGCCCGACTCGGCTTTCGAGGCGACGAGTTCGACGATGGGCTCTACTCCTTCGAGATACCAAGATTGTCCGCCGAACTGCGCAATATCGCGCGACAGCTGATCAGGATCCAGTCTTTCTTCGACAGGCACTTTGTGCAAATCGGCAATCGCCGAAACGACGGCGAGATCTGCTTGCGCCAAGGCCTGTGCGAGCTCGGTTTGGAACACTTTGCGCTTGGTCGTGTTCGAACGTGGTTCGAAAATCACCCACAATCTCGCACCTTGGTAGCGCTGACGCATCGCTGCGATCGCCAGCTGAATGGCCGTGGGATGATGCGCAAAGTCGTCGACCACCGTCACACCGCGCGCCTCGCCTTTCCACTCTTGTCGACGCGCCACGCCTTCGAACTGCAACAGCCCCGCACGGGCTTGCTCGGGCGTTAAACCCGCAAATCGCGCGGCGTTTACTGCCATCGCCGCATTGCGCACGTTGAACTCACCCACCATTGGCACTTCGTAGCTTTCGCCTTGCATCACAAACGATGCTCCTTGCGGATGGTAATGAACTTGCTCGATCACCACATCGCAGTGCTCGCCAAAACCCACGCTCTTGACCGGACAAGGCGCGAGCGCCGCCACGTCACGCACATGCGCATCGTCGCCATTGACTAAGGCCACTCCATTGCGCGGCACAATGTTGAGCAATCGACGGAAGCTCAGCTTGATCTCTTCGACGTTTTGATAGATGTCGGCGTGATCGAACTCGATGTTGTTGATGACCACGCACTCCGGCAAGTAGTGCAAAAATTTCGATCGCTTGTCGAAGAAAGCGGTATCGTATTCATCGCCTTCCAGCACCGTGATGTCGGAGTCGGTGAACACCGCCCCACCACCAAGATTCTTCGGCAATCCACCGATCATGTAAGAAGGATCCACTCCCGCCGATTTGAGCAGCCACGCCAGCATCGACGAGGTCGTCGTTTTGCCATGCGTGCCACTGACGACAAAATTGCGCTTGCCGCGCAAGAAGTGTTCTTTCAATACCTCCGGCAAGGAAACATAGAGCAACTTGCGCTCCAGCGCCGCTTCCGCTTCTTCATTGCCGCGACTGATCGCATTGCCGATGACAATGACCTGCGCCTCGGCGGGTATGTTTTCCGCGCGATAGCCCTCGTAGAGACGGATGCCCTGCGATTCCAAAAAAGTCGACATCGGCGGATAGACGTTCGCATCACTGCCCGTGACGACATAGCCCTGGGCTTTCATGCCGGCGGCTACGGCCCCCATGGCGGTGCCACAGATGCCAATAAAATGAAAATGCTGTTGCGAAGACATGCGGGAAAATTCAATCGATCAAAAGGTGGGTGCTGCGACACGACCGTTTTCACTTTCCTCCAGTCGCTGGCGCAGCATGCGGTCCGCAATTTCACGCACCATTTCGCTCAATAGCAACCACAAATGACTACCCCGACGATAATCCGCAGGCGCAATGTGTTTCACCCGACCCGCATGCGCACAGAGCTGGTAGCACTTGCGGAAACTTTTCCCGCTTTGGTCTTCGGGATTGTAGACTGCAATCGCCTGACCGCCATTGCGATTGAGCACGGTGAAGCAAGGCACATCGGTCGGTCCATCGCCGACGTAGACCATGTTTTCAAAGGGAATGGGTCGCAACTCGGACGGCATGTGATCGTTGACATCCTGATCGTAACGCAACATGCCTTTGTTGATGCGGAACAAAAATTGCGTCTTGGTGGTGTGCGAAATCGTCCGCTTGGGGAAGCTGATGCGACCCTCCGCATCTTCGCCAAACTCGCAACCAAAAATCGCCTTCACATGCGGCTGCAAGCGCGAGCCATCGAGCAAGGCTTTTAAGCCCGAGGAAACGATGTAGTGCTCGATCTTGATCCCCGCCATCTCATGCTCAGGCGTCAGGCAAAGCTTCGGCAGTTCCTCGAAAATTTCCGGCAGCCCTGGGAAAAAGGAGAGCCCCTGCCCCAGTTCGGTTAGCCGCGCATTGGTCACTTGATCCATGCCCAAGTAATCGAGCAGGCACTTCATATACGCCAATTCCCCGTCCCATTTCTGCTCGGTGACTAAGGCATTGCACTTCTTCCAAAACTGCGCCGGATCGATGCCAAATTGCGGAAATAACACATCATCCTGCATGTAGCGCGGACTCAGCGTCTGATCGTAATCGTAAACCAAGGCAATCACATTTTGGGGCACAGCCATAACAAGCAAAACTCTAGCCAAATCCCCTCACCCATCACAAGCCGAAAAAATCCTGAAAATCTTATCCATCCTGTCAAAAACTCGCCGTCAGTCTCGCCAAGCGTCTATCGCCACTACTGGAACTCTCATCGCATCACGCCCATTCAACCACAGATTTCACAGATGGCACAGATTGTTTCATGGGCCGTTGTTCTCGATCAAGAGAAGTATGGCGGATCGCGGAATGCCCCCCAAACAAAATTCTGAAAATTCTGAAATTCTGTCAAAACCAGCCACGATGGCCAGCTCGCGACCCTATCAGGGAAGATTCTCTCCATCGATCGATCGCCTTGACAATCCCACTCGCAAAAATACCGCATGGAGAGCAGCTGCTTCAGGTTTGCGTAACTTTTGCATAACAAACAAAAAAGCCCACCACGAAGGTGAGCCATTTTACCCCGAAAAGTAGCGGCTGTGGGACTCGAACCCACACACGTAAGTACTCGATTTTGAGTCGAGCGCGTCTACCAATTCCGCCAAACCGCCGTTCGGGTGCGCGATGAAACACGAACGGCTCGGTTTGATCAATCAGAAAATGCAATTTTTTTCAGGATCGGATTTCGCTGATTCTTGCGCTTGCGCGATCCGCGATTGGCAGCATACTAACGGTGTGCACTCTTTTTTCCCGATTGTCGCTTGCAGCAGCCTCTTTTGCCTTGGCTGCGT
>JBDLWB010000099.1:0-22687 GCA_039804425.1 Verrucomicrobiota bacterium | reverse complement strand
ATTTTCGTTTTTTTCATGATCTATTATAAATTTTAAATCTACCTGCCATTATAGTGGCGCGTTGCCAGTCGCCGCAGGATTGTTTTAACCGCCACCAGTGCCCGCGCCAACTGCTGTGGGATTACCGGCAATGCCAATGCCCCAGCTGCCCGTTCCACCAGGGGAGTTGGGGCTCAGATTGACCGCGTTCTCATTGCCACTACCAGGGAAGTCAAGGGGATTCGGGAGCTTTTCTTCCACGACTTCTTTGCCTGTTCCCTCTTTACCACTTTTCGCATCTTTGGCGCTTTTGCCCGAATCAAGTCCTGATTCACCAGTGGCAGGATCATACTTTGCGAGCACAGCATAGACCGCATCCACAGCATCAGGAGCCATGGCGATCGCGCATTGCGAGGAAATTCTGAGTTGTTCTGGCTCGGTCAAGGCGACGACTTCTACAATCGAAGCAACCAGTTTGATGTCGGCGTTCGTGCCCTCAATCGCGGCTTTCACGATTTCGCAGGAGCATGTGGGGCTGAGACGCAACGCTTTTTCGACCAATTCCAACACCATCGATGGCTGTGCCGTCACCTCAGCACGAAGTGTCGTCACAAACTGAAAACAATCCTGCTCCTGGACTGTGGGCGACACGGCTTGTTCGGCGGGCGTCTGAGCAACCTGAACATCAGCGAAGCTTACGCCAGCAAACAATAGGCCAAGCAAGGCGAAGGGCGTGGATTGTTTCATCGTTTTTAGTTTTTTGTTCGTTTTTTAGCGGAAATGGAGCGGGCAGCGGGAATCGAACCCGCATGTCTAACTTGGAAGGATAGCGCTTTACCACTAAGCTATGCCCGCGTTAACCGAAGAAAAATTAGTCGATGCTTGGGACTCTGGCAAGAATTTTTTTAAAAAACCCGCTTTTTGTGACCTTGCTTTGCTGCGCCTGAAAAAGCAGTTAGATTCCCGTCGGATGATCGAGCCATTCGCTGGTGAGATCAAAGGTTTTCACCAGTTCAGCAGCCAGCGCTTTGACACCAAATGTCTCGGTAGCATAATGGCCGGCCAAATACAAATTGAGGCCCATCTCCTCTGCCATCGGATAACTCCAATGCGGGCCCTCCCCCGAAATGAAGGCGTCGAGCCCGCGCGCCGCCGCAATTTCGCTGCCAGCCCCCCCTGTGCAAAGCCCCACTCGCTCGATTCGCTCGGGACCAGCCGGGCAGATTAATACTGATCCTCCTACTGCAGCTTCTAATCGTGCATGCAGTTCCTCACGATGCACCCCAGGCTGGCCGGAGTTCGACTCCAGTCGACCAATCAAACCGACGTCGCGACCTTTGTATGGGAGAAATGTCGATTCGACGCGCATCCCCAGTGCCTCGGCCAATAAAGCATTGTTGCCCCACTGCGGATGCACATCGAGCGGTAGGTGTGCGCTATAGATGGCCAAATTGGCCTCTAGGGCTTCTCGGATTTTTTGATAAAATGCACCCGTCAAAGGCTGCGCTCCCTGCCAGAACATGCCATGGTGCACGACCAACAAATCCGCACCCGCTGCGATCGCTTGACGCACGACAGGGAGTGAGGCATCGACCGCCGCGGCGACTTTGGTCACGCGCCCCCGGTTTTGCAGCTGCAGACCGTTGACTGCCCCTGCATAATCGGGAATCTCCGCGAGGCCAAGTTCGCGATCGAGAAATGCAACGATGTCTGAAAGCTCGGCCATTATTCCGTAATCAAAGATTTCATCAACAACTCGATCTCACCCCGCTTCGATCGATCCGGAGCAGCGCCCCGCGCCATTTCCGGATTGCCTCCTCCCTTGCCACCACCCAGTGCTGCGAGCTGCTGCAACATCGAACCAGCCACTTTCCCTGCCGCTTTGGCCTGAGTACCGCAATAGGTTCCTAAATGCAGCTTCTCGCCGTCATCGACAAGAAAGCTCGCCGACTCAGCAAATTGACGTTTTTTCAGGCCATTCAGCAACTCTTGCAACAGCGAAGCATCGGCATCAAACGACATCGCGATGGCGGAACCAGCGGCAACCGCTTGGGCAAGCGCCTCGTCTGCCATCTTTGCAGCTTGGGCGCCTTGCATTTTTTTCAAACGCTTGTCCGCCTCCGTCGCCTCTTGTTGGAATCGGCTCAAAACTTGTTGCGCCGCCATGGTTGCCGCGTGAATGGCGGTGATGTTAGGGCGCTTTGCCAGCACGTCGACATAAGGATCTTCGCATTCCTGCAAGACGCCCGTGGCCTCACCAGTCGCGCGCAATTTTTCCTGAGCCAACTGCCATTTCTGTCGAGCGAGATCCATTTCTTCGCGCCATTGCTGCGCTTGCTCAGCCAAATGAACCCATGCCGACTCGCCGCAAACGGCTTCGATCCGACGTACGCCAGAGGCAATCGCACCCTCCGATTTGATTTTGAAAAGTCCAATGTCTCCCGTGCGACGCACATGAGTGCCCCCACAAAGCTCCTGCGCATAACCGTTCAGCTGTTGCGCTTCGCCACCGATTTGGACGACGCGAACCATTTCCCCGTATTTGTCGCCGAAAAACTGCATGATGTCGGCGCGACCTTTGACCTCGGCATGCTTCACTTCTTTCCAAGAAACCACATCATTCGAGACAATCGCGTCATTCACTTTTTGCTCCATCGCCGACAATTGCTCGGGCGTGAGCGCGCTGCTATTGAAGTCGAAACGCAAACGATTTTCATCCACCGATGAGCCTTGTTGGGTAGCATCCTGCGACACTACCTCGTGCAACGCCCAATGCAGCAAGTGCGTGGCACTGTGATGCGCCTCGATCGGTCGACGTCGCGCGGCATCCAGTTGCAAGGTGACGCGATCGCCCACATGCACCTCCGCAGCGGCTGAGACAATCACGGCACGGGCTTTGCCGATTTGCTGCACACCCGTCACAGGAATGCCGTTGAGGGTGCCCGTATCTCCCGATTGGCCGCCCATTTCCGCATAGAAAACGGTTTGATCGGTAATGACAAACAGCGCATCGTCTTGGGGATGAATTTCGACAATCGTCGCCTCACAGGAATCGTGCTCAAAACCCACGAACTCCGTGGTCGCTTCGGTCGAAATGTCCAGCGCCCGCACCACGGTCGACTTCTGCGCCGCGCGGGAGCGCTCCTGTTGCTCCTGCATCAATGCTTCGAATCGCTCCATATCGACACGTAAGCCACGCTCCGCGCAAATCAATTCCGTCAAGTCGATCGGAAATCCATAGGTGTCGTATAGCTCAAATGCGATGTCACCAGAAAATTCTTTTCTTCCCTCGCCCAGATCTGCCACGGCTTCTTCGAAACGCTTCAAACCACGATCGAGCGTCTGATTGAAGCTTGTTTCTTCTTGCGATAGGGTTTGTTCGATGACTGCTTGGCGTGATTTCAATTCAGGAAAGACAGCGCCCATTTCCTGCACCAAGGTTGGCACCAAGGCCGCAAAAAAAGGTTTTTCCCCCGAAAATCCTAGTTGTCGACCGTAGCGTACGGCCCGACGCAAAATGCGGCGCAATACGTAATTCCGACCATTGTTGCCAGGCATAATGCCATCGGCGATGGAAAAACTCAGCGTGCGCAAGTGATCGGCAATCACACGAAAAGCGATGGCTGTTTTCATTTCCTCGGCAAAGGTCGCACGATCTGCCCCGAGCGCAGGGTAGATGTTGACATAGCTTTTGCCACTCAATTCCTCGAGCTTGCGAAAGATGGGCGTAAAGACATCCGTGGCGTAGTTGCTCGGCTTTTGCGTGAAATCGGTAAAGCCTTTGGTGCCTTGGATGATCGAGCACGCGCGCTCGAAGCCCATGCCCGTATCGATGTGTTTTGCTGGGAGCTCGCGGAAGGTGCCGTCGGCCTCGGCATTGTATTGGATGAAGACTAAATTCCAAATTTCAATGCAAAGATCGGAGTCGTTATTGACCAGCAAGCGCCCCGTGGCGGGATCGCCTTCGGGCGTGAGATTGACGTGGAGCTCGGAACAAGGGCCGCAAGGACCCGTCTCTCCCATCATCCAAAAGTTGTCTTTGACGTTGCCGTTGACAATTTGCACGGCTGGATCGCAGCCTTTGGAGCGAAAGAGCTCAGCCCAGATGTCGTAGGCTTCTTGATCGAATTCTCCTGGATCCCCAGGCTTCGGCGCGTAGACCGATGCGTGAAGTCGGTGAGCCGGCAATCCCCAGCGCTCGATGACCAGTTCCCAAGCCCACTGGATGGCTTCTTTTTTGAAATAATTGCCAAAGGACCAGTTGCCCAGCATTTCGAAAAATGTGTGGTGATAGGTATCGTAGCCCACATCCTCGAGGTCGTTGTGTTTGCCACCTGCACGAATGCATTTTTGCGTGTCCGCCGCACGCGGAGGATCGTAGGGAGCTTTGTCGACACCGAGGAAGTAGGGCACGAAGGGATTCATGCCCGCATTGGTGAAAAGCAAACCAGGCGATTGCGGCATCAACGAGGCGGATGGCACGATGGTGTGCTGTTTCTCGCGGAAGAAATCGAGGAAGCTCTGGCGGATCTCGGCGGCATTCATAGACGTGGGCAGGCAAAGAATCATGAATTCCAGCGAATGGCAAGGGAGTTCGCTTGCTTGACATGAACTCGGACATGTTGATCTTGGTCTTATGAAATCATCCCCGTCGTGGCAAAGGTCGGTCGGCGCCCTCGCTTTGTTTGTGATGATCACCCTCGCTGCCGCAACCGTGGGCGCATGGGCTTCCCAAGCATCCCCACAAATCTACGCGGCCCTCACAAAACCTGTTTGGGCGCCTCCCGCTTGGCTTTTTGGCCCGGTGTGGAGCCTCCTTTATCTCACCATGGCGTTGGCTGCATGGCTGGTTTGGCGCAGTGGTCCGACGGCTGAAAGCAAGCGCGCGATTCGCCTCTACTCCATTCATTTGATTTTCCAAGCGCTGTGGAGCTGGTTGTTTTTTGGCATCGGTCGCGCCGATGCGGCGATGCTCGACATCGTTGTGCTATGGCTGATGATAGCCGCAATGATCCACGCTTTCCATCGCTGCCATCGCCTCGCCAGCACCTTGCTGATTCCTTACCTACTATGGGTGAGTTTTGCCGCCGCGCTCAATGCCGCCCTGTGGGGGCTGAATGGGGGAGCCCTGCCCCGCTGATCAATCTTTGCGCGTCATTTCAACAAAGACATCTTCAAGTGTCGGCTCATCCCGATAGACCGTGCGCAAGGGCCAGCCATATTGCGCCGCGAGCTGCGCGATCGCCTCGCGAACGTCGCTGCCAGAATCGCTCAAAACATGGAAACGCGTCCAACCATCCTCGAGCTCTTCGGTTCGGACTTTTTTGATTCGATCGATACGACTCATCGCCTCCGCGGCCACGGTCGGCGAAACCAAAATTTCCGCCGTCACGCGACCTGCGGCGCGCATTTGCTGCACGAGATTCGCTGGCGTGTCAGAAGCACGAATTTTCCCGCTATCGATGATGATCACACGATGGCAGGTCATTTCGACTTCGTGCAAAATGTGCGTCGATACCAGAATGGTGTGCGATTCTCCGAGTCGTTTGATCAATTCTCGTATCTGACGAATTTGATTGGGATCGAGCCCATTGGTTGGTTCATCGAGAATCAACAACTCAGGATCGTGCACTAACGCATCGGCAAGCCCTACGCGCTGACGATATCCTTTGGAAAGGGTCTTGATCATTTTCTTTTTGACCGACTCCAAACCGCAGGTGTCGAGCACTTCACTGACTCGTTGACGCGTGCGTTTGCCATCGAGCCCCTTGAGCTGAGCGCGAAAATTCAGATATTCCCGAACGCGCATGTCATCGTAAAGCGGCACGTTTTCAGGCATGTAGCCGATTTTGCGCCGCGCCTCCAATGATTCGCGAAATATGTCATACCCTGCAATTCGCGCCGTGCCAGATGTGGGTGGCAGGTAGCCCGTCAGCATGCGCAGCGTCGTGGTCTTGCCTGCGCCGTTAGGGCCGAGAAATCCAACGATTTCTCCGCGATCGACCTGAAATGAGATGCCTCGCACCGCTTCGTGTCGGGCGTAGGATTTGGTGAGTTGATGGACTTCGATCATCTGGAGAATTTTCGCTTTGTGATGTTGACTTCTGCCGCGCAGCGACTATGAACATCCCGGCGCTTCGCGCCAAGTGTGAATTTCTTGCGATTTTTGCCTCCAACCGTCTCTGAATCATGAAACACTCCGTAAGCGCGCGCTTGAACGTTGAATTGCTGGATGAAATGTATGCTCGTTGGAGCGCTAATCCTGATTCGGTCGACTCCACTTGGGCCGTATTTTTTGAGGGATTTTCTCTAGGTGTCGCTCAGCCTCCACAACGCAGCACCGAAGCCACCGCTGCTGTTGCAGATGCAAGCCATCATCAACTCGCGCCTCAGGGTGAGCCAGATTTCCGCGCGAAGGTGACCAGCATTGTCGAAAATTTCCGTCGTCTCGGTCACACCCAGGCCCACATCAATCCGCTCGATGGCAAACCTGAAACCAACCCACGCCTGACTCCCGCCGCTCTCGGTTTTGGTGAGGCTGATATGGAGAAGGAAGCTGCTTCTGCTTTCTTCCGCAGTGGTGAACGCATGAAGCTACGCGATTTCTTTCGCGTCATGGAAGAGACTTACTCAAGCTCGATCGGCTTTGAGTTCATGCACATTCACAATACCGCCATCCGCCACTGGGTGCGCGAGCGCATCGAAAATCGTCCTCGGCGCGCCCCTGAATCACGCGAGCAACGCATCAAGTCATTGCAATGGTTGATGGAGGCGGAAATTTTCGAAACGTTTCTCGGCAAAAAATTCATCGGCGAGAAACGCTTTTCTTTGGAAGGCGGCGAGGGCGCGCTCGTCGTTCTCAATGCCATTCTCGAGGCCTGTCCGACCTCTGGCGTGCAGGAAATTGAAATGGGCATGGCGCATCGAGGTCGCTTGAATGTGCTATCCAATTTCGTTCAGAAATCACTCACCACCATTCTCTACGAATTCACACCAAATTACGAGCCCGACCTCGTCGCCGGCGATGGCGATGTCAAGTATCACCTCGGTTACGAGAGTGTACGCAAGGTAGGCTCGGGCGAAGTCCGCGTAAGTCTTGCAGCGAACCCCAGCCACCTCGAGGCGGTGAATCCTGTGGTCGAAGGCAAAGCCCGCGCTCGTCAGCGCCTTATTGGTGATGATGGCCACATTACCGACCGCAAGCGCGTTTTGCCCCTGCTGCTTCACGGCGATGCCGCTTTTGCTGGTCAAGGCTCCGTTGCGGAAGTCATCAACCTCTCCCAACTCCCCGGCTATCGCACGGGGGGCACGATCCATTTGGTCGTCAACAACCAAATCGGCTTCACGACCATGCCTGCCGATGCCCGCTCGTCGGCCTACGCCACGGACATTGCGAAAATGATCGAGGCTCCGATCCTGCATGTCAATGGCGAGCGCCCTGAGGAACTCTGGTGGGCCGCCCAATTCGCTCTCGATTTCCGCCAGCAATTTAGCCGCGATGTCGTTATCGACATGTATTGCTACCGCCGCCAAGGGCACAATGAAACCGACCAAGCTGCTTTTACCGCGCCGCTCATTGCGAAGTCGATCGCTTCACGCAAGCCGATCAATTTCCTCTACAAACAAGAGCTCATCGACAACGGGACTCTCACCCAAGAAGAAGCCGATGCGATGGAGAAAGCCATCTGGGATAAACTCGAAGCCGGCTACCAGAAAATGGTGGAGCTCCAAGAAAAAGGCGACCGCACGGCATTCAGCGGCTCCACAGCCATCGAGCAAGCTCCTTATCACCATGATCCCGTGCCCACTGGTGTGACAGACGCAACACTGAAACACATTGGCCATGCTCTCACCACGGTGCCCGACAATTTTCACCTTCACCCCACTCTGGAGAAACGCTTTTTACCACGTCGCCGTGAAGCCATCGAAAAAGGCGAAAATATCGACTGGGCTCTGGCCGAATCACTGGCTTGGGGTAGCTTGTTGATGGAGGGGAATCCCGTGCGACTCTCCGGTCAAGATTGCCGACGCGGCACTTTCAGCCAACGTCACGCGGTGTTTTATGACTACGAAAATCGCGAACGCTATTTCCCGCTGAAGCATCTCAGCGAAAATCAAGCTCGCTTCTGCGTCTACAATTCTTTGCTTTCTGAGTTCGCCGTTCTGGGCTTCGACTACGGCTACTCTCTCGGAGCACCGAACATGCTGACCATGTGGGAAGCTCAATTTGGCGACTTCTCGAATGGCGCACAGGTGATCATTGATCAATTCATCGCTTCCGCTGAATCGAAGTGGCAAACCCCGTCTGACATCGTTTTGTTGCTGCCTCACGGCTATGAAGGTCAAGGACCCGAACACTCGAGCGCTCGATTGGAACGTTTCCTGCAACTCTGTGCCGATGACAACATGATCGTTGGAAATTTCACGACACCCGCCCAGTATTTCCACGCGCTGCGCCGCCAGAAGCGTCGTGAATTCCGCAAGCCGCTGATTCTCATGACACCTAAGAGTTTGTTAACTCGCGCAGAAGCCGTGTCGAGCCTTTCCGATTTCCTTCCTGGCACTTGTTTCCAAGAGATCCTACCCGATACCGCTGCTCACAACAACGCCAGCTCGATTCAACGAGTGATTTTCTGCTCGGGCAAAGTGTTCTACGATCTAGACGCCTACCGCAAGGAGCACCAAATCCAAGACACCGCCATCATTCGTGTTGAGCAACTTTATCCCTTCCACCATGAACTTGCGGGGCTCTTCGTCAGCGAGTTCTCCAATGCCTCTCAATTCGTCTGGTGCCAAGAAGAGCCGCAAAACATGGGGGCCTGGTCCTACATCGCGCCGCGCCTCCGCCAAGTCGTGGGCCGCGACCTCGCTTACGCCGGCCGCGAAGAAGCCGCAAGCCCTGCCGCTGGTTCGAAAGCGATGCACTATCGCGAAACCAAAGCCCTCCTCCAATCTGCTTTCTCCATCTAACTGATTCTAACGTCTACCTCTACTGCCTTATGTCACTCGATATCACTGTTCCCACTTTCGGAGAATCCATCACCTCCGCCAATGTCGCCCGCTGGCATAAGGCCGACGGCAGCATCGTTCGCCAAGGGGAAACGCTTGTTACTTTTGAAACGGACAAAGTTTCGTCTGAACTCGAAGCTCCTGCGGATGGCAAGCTCTCGATCATTGTTCCCGAAGGAACGGAAGTTGCCATCGGCGCAGTCATCGGCTCTCTCGCAGAGGTTTCGGACCTTCCGGCTTCCACGCCTGCGCCGGCCGCAACACCAAAACCAACTCCTGCGCCAGCTAAGGCCCCAGCCCCGGCTTCTACGCCTGCCCCAGCCCCCATCTTGGTCGCCCCAAGCCCCGAGCCTTCTACGCCTGCAATCGCAGTCGCCGCTGATGGGCGTACGACTCGCAAGAAGATGTCGATGCTGCGACGCAAAATTGCCAATCACTTGGTCAATGCTCAACAAACGGCCGCGATTCTCACCACGTTCAATGAGGTCGACATGACCGCCGTCATGAACCTCCGCAAGTCGGTACAGGATGACTTCTTGAAGAAGTACCACGTTAAACTCGGCTTCATGTCGTTTTTCGTTAAAGCCGTTGTCCAAGCTCTGAAGGATGTGCCGCAAATCAATGCGATGATTGATGGCAACGACATCATCGAAAATCACTTTTACGACATCGGCGTCGCCATCGGCACGGAAAAGGGCCTGATCGTTCCCGTTCTCCGCGATTGCGATCGCAAAAACTTTGCTGAAGTCGAGCAAGACATTCTCGACTACGCGACGAAAGCACGCGAAGGCAAAATCGCCATGGAAGACTTGCAAGGCGGGGTATTCACGATCTCAAATGGCGGCGTTTATGGTTCTCTGCTGAGCACCCCAATTTTGAACCCTCCACAAAGCGGTATTTTGGGCATGCACACCATCCAACAGCGCCCCGTCGCCATCGATGGCAAGGTGGAAATTCGCCCCATGATGTATCTCGCTCTCAGTTATGACCACCGCTTGATCGATGGCAAGGAGGCCGTGACTTTCCTCATCCGCATCAAGGAGTGCTTGGAAAACCCCACTCGCATGCTGCTGGAAATGTAATCCCGTGTTTGATGGGTCTTTTGGGAAATCCATCTTGCATCACGCCTCTCCGCATTACCATGCCGAGGGGCGTTTTTCTAGGGCGACCATCGTGATGTCATCCATCTGCGGCGCATCTCCATGAAACAATTTTAAGGAACGCGCCATTTCTTGCAACACCACTTCGGCACCCATGGGCGCGTTGTCACAAAATGTCTGTTTCATGCGCTCCACGCCATATTCTTCTTCCATCGCATTGAGTGCCTCTTTGACTCCATCGGTGTGCAGCAGCAAACAATCACCTGCCTCAATCTGAAATGCATAGTCTTTGGTCACTCGCTCAAAGACGCTCCCCTCGTCGATCCCCACAGCCAAGCCCGAGGGCTTGATGACCGTGACTTCTCCCGTGGACTTATGAAACCAAAACGCGGGGTCATGTCCCGCCCGCGCCATCACCGCTTCCCCACGGTCTCCATCCAAAATCAAATACGCCATGCTGATGAACATGTCTTCTCGAATGTCAGGAAACAGCTGCCGGTTGACCAAAGCCAACACCTTCGCAGGCGATGTTTCACCGATCGCGACACAGCGTAGCACACTGCGGCACATCGCCATCAATAGTCCCGCCGCTACGCCTTTGCCCGATACATCGGCAATCACCAAGCCCCAGCGCTTTTCTCCCAGATCGATGAAGTCGTAGTAGTCACCACTGATGATGCGCGCCGGCGTATTCATCCCGGCTACCCGGTATCCCTCGATTCGAGGGTTTTGCTGCGGCAACAAAATCCGCTGCACTTCTCGCGCTGTTCGCAATTCGTTTTCTAACGAACGCTTTTCATTCGCTTCCAAATGCACCAAAGAATTTCCTAACGCAAAGGACGATTGTTCCGCTACGGATCGGAACACGGAAAAGTCGTGCTCGTTGAAATGACCCATGCTATGCGGTTTGGCCACCGCCAGCACTCCCAGGTCTTTGCCGCCGTGTCGCAATGGTGCCAGCATCGCAGAGACATCTTCTTCGTAACTCACGAAGGCGTCACGCAAGGACTCGTGCGATTTGACATCTGTCACGTGCACGGGTTTGCCGACCATCAAGCAATGCCCAAGAATCCCTTCATCATTGGCTTGGTTCGATAGACGAACGTGGCTTTCCACGGCTCGCACATCCTTTTTGGCTCGTCGGGCCAACTCCAGAGGCAGCCCAATCAGTTGCGGACAGTGATCGCTGACATACTTGGGAACTAACAATTCTCGCGACTCATTGTTCAGATACATCGCACCACCCTGAGCGCTCACGACATCAACGACGCCATCTACGATCATACGATTGACACTATTCGGCGATGAATCTTTTTCGATCGCTTCTCCTAAATCATGGAGAAAGTGAAACATCCGCTCTTCTTCGCAAACGATATCACTTTTTTCCTGCTCCAGCCGCTTGTTGCGACGCAAGGTATGCCACGCCCATCCCGCCATCACCACTGTCAGGAAGAACAAGGCACAGATGATCGGGTGTTCGTATATCATACTTTAGGACAATCTCGTATGCGACTCCGCAGACTATGGCGTTTGCTGATCGACATCTTTTTCTAACAATTGCACCACCGCCTCGAAACGGCGGGCATTTTCTTCATTGGTCGCAGAAAGAATCTGATGCGCCTCCAAAACCATTCTGCTCCGCTGCTCGCCTGATACGCCATCACTTTTCCAAGGCTGCAACTGATCGCGAATCTCTCCGACAGGGAATTGTCCTGTTGTTTGCTCTGGATTGATGTCCATCAGCGCATCCAGCCCGAGGTCTTCTAACGACTGCACATTGCGCTCAGATGCACCTGCAATCTGCAATACCCCACCGGCAGGCAATTTGGTCAACTTGATCGCGATTCCAGCAAGCATGCCCATGAACGTCGAGTCCATGCCAACACATGCCTCGAGATCGACTACGACCACGCTCCGGCCCTCGCTCATACCGCGCTCCGCACATTCTTTGACCATTGGACTTGCCAAGAAATTTCCTTTTCCTGCGCAACGGATCCAAACAAATTCTGGAAATAGAGCCCAATCAATATCAGCTTGTTGTGTCACTTAGGTTCGCCGCTGTTATCCTTGCGGCTGCCGATACGATAACAAAGAATTTTGCGCGGTCAACGTGAATCGATGTTTTCTGCCACGATTGTCGTCTTGCTATCTGTCGCTCATTCCGCCAAATTCGCTTCATGAAAATTCTTCCCCTTTTTTCGTTGATCACACTCTCTCTGATGGCCTCGGCACTGCCCATCAAGGCCGCGGAAGGTACTTGGAAACCACTCTTCAATGGCAAAAATCTCGAAGGTTGGACGCCCAAAATTGCGGGCTACCCCGTCGGAGAAAATGCGCTGAATACCTTCCGCGTCGAGGATGGCATCATCAAGGCTTGCTATGATCAATATCCTCGCTTTGACCAAAAATTCGGCCACCTTTACAGCAATCAAGCATTCTCCCACTACAAACTCCGCCTCGAATACCGCTTTTCTGGGAAAATGCTCGCCGACGCCCCCAACTATGTGAATTTGAATAGCGGCATCATGTATCACGCGCAATCCGCCGCAAGCATGTCGCTCAATCAAGCGTTTCCCGCCAGCCTCGAATTCCAATTCCTTGCCGATGAAGGGAATGGGCCACGCGCCACAGGAAATCTTTGCACACCTGGCACTCATGTCGCCGTCGATGGCGTTTTGATCAAGGATCACATTCTATCCTCCCGAGCACCTACTTTTCCCGCCGATCAATGGGTGCAAATCGAACTCGAAGTTCATGGCGATGAACGCATCATCCACCGGGTCAATGGCAAGGAAGTTTTACGGTTCGAAAAGCCAGTTCTCGACCCCGTGTGCCCGATCACACCTGCCGAGAAACTTATCCAAGTAGGAGCATCCATACAACTCACCCGTGGTCACATTGCCCTCCAAGCAGAAGGGCAGGGGGTCTGGTTCCGTAAGATCGAAATCATGGAACTGCCTGACCACTGAACCGTCTCAGACGCTCTTTGTTTGTCTTGATTTCTTTCCCGAATCGCTTGCCGTTTTGGCATGTCGTTTGCTCATGCTCTGCCGCGAAAATTTCCATTTGCGCAATCGCTAGGTTGCGCTTTAGTGGCACGCTACCTCATCCGATAGACGCTGTCAGCGCCTAACGAAGAGGTGGATTTGTTGTGTTTTCAGCATCCTCTTCATCTCCACTGTTATGAGCCAAGATTTGTCTATTTCACCGACTTCCACCATTCTCGTCATCAAGGGCCAAGGCATCGGGCCCGAATGCATCGCTGCCACCAAAACGGTACTCGCCGCCACGGGACTCAACATTACCTACATCGAGGGCACTCTTGGTTATCCCGACGCCAGCGATCTTTTTCCTCTCTTGCAGCAACACCATCCCTCTGCCTACCAAGCGCAATTTGGCTCTCAGGACCCGCTCGCCGTTGCCAAGGAATGGGAGGATGCGGCTAAAGCAGAAGCACGCGCGGCCGGCAATATCAATGATTTTTACAAGAAACTCCTCGCAAAGCTCCAACCCGACACTCTTGCGGCGGTCAAACTGCTGGTCACTCAGCTAGAAAAACAAACGCTCGTCGATGCCGCGAAGGCCGATGCCGTTCTCAAGGGTGCCCTCCGCACTCTCGATGAAGGCGATGAACCAAGCCGCAATGTCACCATCCGCAAGGGCTTTGAACAATACGCCAACATCCGCCGCTGCGTCACGCTCGACCCCATCGCACCCGGCATGCCCGGCGTGGATCTGCTTTTTGTCCGCGAAAATGTCGAGGACCTCTATGCTTCCATCGAGCACCGCCTCGCTCGCAATTATCCTCAAGCGCTTCGCCACCAAACCCCAGAAGGCTGTGAACTCATTTGCCGCGCTGCTTTCGAAGCCGCCCTACGCGATGGCCGCAAAAAGGTCACCGCTCTGGAAAAACCGAATATCCTCAAAATCACCGGCGGTCTCTTTAAGGAAGCTTTCCTCAAGGTCGCGAAGGATTACACCGCTGAAAAACTAGGCGACCGCGCCATCGCTGCGAATTTTATGATCATCGATGACGGCCTCGCCGCGATTGCCGCCGTACCGGAACGATTTGATGTCGTCGTCACCACGAACATGTTTGGCGACATCGGCTCGGACATCGCTGCGAAGGTCACAGGCGGCGTCGGCTTGGTCAGCTCGAATAATACCAACCCCAACAATCCCCGCGCGGTTTCGATGTTCGAAACCATGGGCGGCACGGCCGATGACATCGCTGGTCAAAATCAAGCCAACCCCGTGGCTCTCATCGATGCCGCCGCAGAAATGCTTCTTCACATCGGCGGTAGCGCCAACATCCTCGCCGCGGAATTCATCAAGGCCGCTGTCATGGAAGTGCTGGCCGATGGCCATTTCGTGGGCGACATCGCCCAAGGACCCTACCAAATCGCCAAAGGCCGCAAGCGCTCGGGCACACGCGAGTTCGCCACTGCGATCGCCCAAAAGGTCACGGAACTGCGTGATTTGCACCAAGCCCATCCCGAGAAAACGGTCAAGGAAATCGTGCTGTCCCGCGTCGACCCCGCGGTGAAGCCGCTCTTTGAACGCGTCCTTCGCTCCTACAGCCAATATGCCACGGATATGCGAGCTGGTTCGACACCATGGAACTCGTTTGTCGAACGCAATACGCCCCCGAATCCCATCCGCTCGCAATCGAAAATCAAAGGCTTCGACATGTTTGTCGATGACTGCGGCATGAAACTGGCATTTTTTCCCGATGGGCGCATTGACCCCTCGCAAACGGATGTGCTACCTGCGGTCAAAGCTCGCTTTGAACAACAATCCGGTATGGTCCTCGCAGATCTTTTTGATTGCGGCCAGGCTGGCAGCTTGCAGTCGATCCGCAGCTTTGGTCAATACAGCTCCCGCACCGTAACAGACTACCTCCACCAAAATCCACAGCACTCGAGCATTCCATTTGAGACTTATCTCGATACCATTCATGCCAGCGCAGCCACCAAAGCACGTTTTTCTCAAAATTTGCTCGCTCTTCCGCTCGCCGACGCCGCGAAGTTGCTCAGCGCTTTCGATCAAGCCAGCATCCAACTCATCCAAGCGTTCTATCTTGTCAAGGCCGATGAAATCAAACCCATCCTCGCCCAACACGGCTTCCAGTTGGTTCGCATCACCAGTCGCGGCACGGAAATTTATCCGACAATGTGCGACCTTGAAAAACGCGATGTCGATCGCTATCGCGTGGAGATCGATCCCACTGGGCCGCTCGCAGTTAACGATGATCATACTAAAGTTCAAATCGCCATCATGCGTGCCAAAGCGGACATCGTCGCACTCGGTTGGATCATCTCAGAAACCATGCTAAACCGGAATTTCACCGATGCCGAAGGCGACAAATTGGGCAAAGAAATGACCGGCGTCTCTCGTCCCTATGCCATGAATCTTGGCCATCGATACGCTGATTAAATCGCTTTCTCTTCTTCCGATCTCACCATAAAAAAACCGTCGTTGCATAACAACGACGGTTTTTGGTTCAAAAAAGCATCAACGAATCATCAATCAAGATACTCGGTCCATGCCGATGCACGTGTTGGCAAACGTGGTGTGCCAATCGATAGGCCCTTGCGAGCAGCATCTTGTGGTGAACCAGCACCGAAGAAATAGCGCAAGCCAAATCCAAGTTGCCATTCTTCCACGGTGCCATCATCTGTTCCATCGATCAGATCATAACGACCAAAGCAGGTCAGATACAGTGGAAGATCCTGTGCCACGAGCTGTTGATAGCTCAGTGTAGCACCATAAAATCTGCCGTCATCACCTTCGTCAACGAACTTGCTGGTACCAGCCACTTCGAGATCCAAGGTAAGCGCCGAAGTTTTTGTAGCGAAATACGATACACCCAAACGAGCGACAGGGCCGCCATTGAATGCTTCGTCGCTATCTTGACCATCACGCAACTTCTCACCCCAGCCCAATTGGCCATAAGCCATCAGATTTTCGGAAATAAAGTGCTGTGCTTCTAGACCAAAGGTCAAAACATCATAGGCATCTGCCATATCTTCGTCTTGGGGAACGGTAAGACCATAACCACCAAAAACACCCAAACGAGTGTCCTCGTTCAACGAACGCAAGTAATGAGCACCGAAATTCCCCTCGTATCTCGGGATTTCATCAATGTTGTCGTCGCTGCCAAAATTTGCATCGCCATTCATGTTGTCGTAGCGAGCAGAGATGTCCAAGACCAAAAGATCTTGTTGCAATACTGGCAAGGTAATGGAGCCGTCAAAACCACCAAACCAAATGTCAGCAGCATCTCCCGTCTTGTTGTCGTGAGCATAGTTCAAACCATTGCTCAGTCCAAAATGACCAACAATGCCTGAGGATGTTCCCGATTTAGCCGATGAGCTATTGAGTTCATTCGCATTTGCCGCAATGGCAAAAAGCGACACGATACTTGATACTGTAATGAGTTTACGCATATGTGTGTGTTAGTGTGTGATGCTTGCAAACGCAACTTCTGTGGCAGAAATGATGACATTTGCAAAACAAGCTAGTTCTAGTAATTCTCGCGCAAGCGTCAAGAATTTTGAACGAGTGACCGATTATTGTAACATTTGCGCAAGATCAGCATCAGCCACGATTATGTCATATCGGAAAACTCCAAAAACCATCGAGGAGAAGGAAAATTTGCAGGTCTTATGCTCTATCTCGCTCCCGTAATCTCGCTTTTACCCGCGCGGTCGCTGTGCCTATGTCTTGATCACGGAGCAAGGCAGAAACCATCACCATGCGTTGCGCACCCGCCTGAAGGACCTGATCGATCGTTTCGAAAGTAATCCCACCAATGCAAAACACGGGCACCTGTGAACCAATCTCACGCTCCATCGTCGCAATCTGATCCAGCCCGATTCCTGGTCGACCCAATTTGGTCGGCGTCGGAAACAGCGGACCAAATCCAAGGTAGTCAAAACCCTCAGCCAACGCGGCCCGCGCTTGGTCGAGAGAATGCGTCGACCTGCCGACGATCATCTCTTTACCCACCACCTCACGCACCGCCGCTAAGGTTCCATCGTCTTGTCCGATGTGCACGCCATCGGCACCCACATCTCGCGCAATCTCCGGAAAATCATTAATGATGAAAGGAATGCCCCATTCGCTACAAATCGGACGAATCTCCCGCGCCATGGCGCATATTTCTTCGGGACTTTGTTTCTTCGCCCGCAATTGCAAAAGATCCACTCCGCCGATGCACAATGCGCGAGTCGCCTCGCATAGCGATTCAGGAGCAACGTAGCCTAGGTCGACAATGCCATACAGACGAGCATGAGCCAGTTTCGTTGTCATAGTCCAAAAACGATCCAATCAAACCATCCCGAAAAGGAATCTCTCCATAAAAAACCATCTGCCTGACCCCGCCGAGCGGTGGTAAGGCAGATGGAAAAACAACATGAAACAACAAAAAAGAAAACAGCGATGCCGCCGACAGCATTACAGCTTCGGCTTGCCCGCGCGACGCACGGAAGCACCGAAACGCTTCTGGAACTTGTCGATACGACCTTCCGTATCCACAAATTGCTTCTGACCGGTGAAGAAAGGGTGGGAGTCCGAGGTAATACCTACGGTGATCACAAAATGATCAACGCCATCAATGTTTTCGACGCGATCGGAGGTCTTGGTCGAACGAGTGACCACACGAGCACCTGTGGTCATATCGACGAATATCACAGGATGATAATTTGGGTGAAGATTGCTTTTCATAGAAGAAAGGTTGCGCGGTTCCAACGCGCGGGGCGGCGAAGATAAAGAATCTCAAAAAAATGTCAAGCTCACCCGCAAAAAAATCAAAAAATCACAAAATTTTTCCTCACTTTACCACAATCACCCCATTCATCTCCCCAAAATGCCCCGGATAGGTGCACAAAAAAGGATACTCCCCCGCCTGTGTCGGCGTGAAACGCAAGACATACGATTCACCCGGTCCAAGCTGCGGTGATGCCACCACTACCGCCGCCTTGGTCTCAGCATCGTCCGCTACGTAATTTTTGTCTTTCGCCCCCACACAACGCGCCGAAATCATCGCGACCATCGAGCCAGGCTTGAGAATTACCATGTTGTGCGACATATTCGCTTTGGGAATTTTCCCCGTGTGACGCAAGGTGATTTCGATCGGCACACCAACTTTGGCATCAATCGTTTTTGCGCTGTATCGAATCTGGTCATTGACCGTCACCTCCACTTTCTGTGGCGCCGCACAGGCAACAACAGGCAGAAGATACAGCAATATTCCGAACCATTGAGCATTCATTTGAGCATTCATGATGTTCTCGTTTTGTTTATAAAGTAATTTGTGCACCCAGCTCCACCACACGTGAGGGAGGCAAGGAAAAATACGCGGTCGCCGGTGTCGCATTGCGTGTCATCCAAGCAAAGATGGCCAAGCGTATGCGCTCCCATGCATTCAACCCCTGACTCATCGCGTAGGTCTCGCGACCCAAGAAAAAGGTCGATTTCTGCGGCTCGTAGCGCCATTCATCGGCTAAACACTGCTTCAACGCCATCGGCACGTTGGGCGTCTCACTGAAACCAAAACGCAAATGCAACAAGACAAAACCCAGCCCCAGCTCTTCGATCTGACTGCGCTCTTCTTCGCTTGCATGCGAGGCATCTAGGGTCTCCACATGCAATAACACCACGCGCTCATGCAATACCTGATTGTGCTTCAAATTATGCAACAACGCCAACGGAATGCCTCCGGTCTTACCGCACATGTAAAAGGCTGTGCCCGACACCCGATGAATGTTTTTCCGCTGCAATTCATCGATCAACAGTGGCGCCGGTAAGGACGCTTTTTCCATCCGCACTCCCAGTCGTGCCCGACCCCAACGCCACGTGGTCATCAGGAAAATCATCACCGTCGCCACCACTAAGGGCATCCACCCGCCATGAAGAATTTTTGAACCATTTGCCAGCAGGAAACTCACGTCAATCACCAGGAAACCCATTGTCACCAACTTACTCTTCCATGCCGACCAACCCCACACGCTGCGCGATGCTTGGTAAAACAGCAACGTCGTCACCGCCATCGTCAAGGAAATGGAAATGCCATACGCTGCCGCCAACTTGCTCGATTCTTCGTAATGCGAAATCAAATACAAACATGCCAGCATCAAGAACCAATTCACTGGTGGCAGATACACCTGACCCTTCTCGGTCGCCGAGGTGTAAAGCATCCGCAAGCGCGGCATCAAGCCCAACTGGATCGCCTGCGAGGTCAGCGAGAACGCTCCAGATATGAGTGCCTGACTCGCAATGATCGCCGCCGCCGTCGCCAGCAAGGTCAAGGGCAAGATCCCCGCTTCCGGGACCAAATTGTAAAAGGAATGCGTCGATTCTGGCCGCACTTGCATCAATGCCGCCTGTCCTAAGTAGTTCAATGCCAACCCAGGAAAGGCCACAAAAAACCACGCCATGCGAATCGCACGCGCGGAAAAGTGACCCAAATCCGCATACAATGCCTCACCGCCCGTCACCGAAAGAAATACCGCGGCCAAAATCGGCAAGGCGTGTGAGGACTCACGAATCAGAAAATGCACCCCATTCCAGGGATTCAACGACCACAGCACCGTCGGACAAGCCAAGATCCACTTCACCCCCAGAAAGCCCAGTACCGCAAACCACAATAAAATCACCGGCCCAAACAACACACCCACCCGACCCGTGCCAAAACGCTGGATCGCAAAGATCGCCACGATGATGCCCAGCGAGATCGGTACCACCGATTCCCGCAACTCCGGCGCTTTCACCGTCAAACCCTCCACCGCAGAAAGCACCGAGATCGCCGGCGTAATCATACCATCCGCATAAATCAAGGCCCCGCCTAGCAAACCGACCGCAAACACCCAGCGCTGATCCCGTAACCCCTGCGCCAACCGTGAACCTCGCACCAACGCCGATAACGACAAAATCCCGCCCTCACCTTTGTTGTCGAGTCGCAAAATCAGCGCCACATATTTGATGGAGACAATGACAATCATCGACCACACAATCAGCGATGCTGCGCCACCCAAATTCTGCGCGCTCGCCGATACCTCATCCGCAAAACATTCACGAAACGCATACAGCGGGCTTGTCCCAATGTCCCCAAACACAATCCCCAACGCTCCAAGCGCCATCGCCCAGGGTGCCGATTTCTTTTGAACAAGGCCCGAGTCCATATCGAAAAAATGGTCACGCCCACCTTTCAGCGCCGCGCAACGTTGCAAAAACTAAAGCCCCACAAACTACTTGGCGAGTCCAAAAAAGTGAGATTTCTGACGCTGATGATGACGCGCCATTCATCAACGCTATTACTTCAACACGGCTTGCAGTTCCCATGTCGACTTCTCCCTCGGCGTTCCTGGGCCATTGTACCCCAGCAATCGATAGCTCTTCGCTTTGCGTTTTTCTTCGCTGAGTTTTTCTTCCAGCTTGGTTTTGGCCAACTGGACTTTTTCCTCACCATCGCCGCCTTGCCACGCATAACTCAATACCTCGGCAGCGGGAATGTCTTTCACTTCCACAGCGCCACTCGTGCCTGGGCTGCCGACCTCTGCGTTTTGATACAGAAAGGCCATCGATGCCATTTTCATGCCATCACCCTCGGCCTCCATCGCCATTTCTACCGGAGCAGTCATGGGGATGTCGTTCTTTTTGATGTGCATGAATAAGGTCCAGAACGAACTACCGCGCCCGCCTGCCGAAGTAAAAGCCGCGCGATAGGCGGGGAGCTTTTTGCGCACCACTTCCCCATAAGGCCCAGGCTGCGGCCAACCCTTCGGCAATGGCGCTTCCGCGACATACGGACTCTCGCCAGTCTGCGGCTGTTGTGCGACTCCGCACGCCACCAGACTCCACGCCATTGCTCCAAGCAAGATTCTTTTCATCGTGCAAGAAAGCACAGATTTGCTCTCATGCCATTTTTTCTTCGCTGCCTCCTTGTTTTCGCCAATTCCCGATTGCCGCCTGTTCGGTGATCGTCTAGCATCCATCCATGTCCGCGACCGCTCTCCGCCAGCTTTTGCTCGAAAAATCCGTCCGCACCGGTACGTTCACGCTCGCCTCGGGAAAAACCAGCGACCTGTATATCGATTGCCGTGTCACCACGCTCGACCCCGTCGGCGCCAATTGGGTTGGTGAACTCGGCTGGCAAACCGTGCAAGCGTATCTGACAGAAAAAGGCATGCACGTTGATGCCATTGGTGGCATGACCATGGGTGCCGATCCCATTTCTCTCGCCATTGGCATGACCTCCGCACGTCAAAACCCCAGCCAACCGCTGCAAGTTTTCACCGTGCGGAAGGAACCCAAAGGACACGGCCGCGGCAAACAGATCGAAGGGAATTTTCACGAAGGCAATACCGTCATTGTGGTCGATGACGTCATCACCACCGGCGGCTCCACCCTGAAAGCCATCGATGCCATTGAAGCGGCTGGCGGAAAAATCGCTTTCGCTTTGGTCCTCGTTGATCGCGAGGAAGGTGGGCGCGCCGCGATCGAAGCCCGCGGCATTCCTGTGGTGGCACTTTTCACCCGCAGTAGCTTGCTCAGCGAGACCTCGAACGCATGATCTCGCGCTGCAAAATCAAGTACCAGCCCTCCGCTTTGTTGCGGCAGTACTTGCATCGTTTTGCCCGACAACTCGAAATCCCCGTGGTCTATGACGACATGTTTCGTTTCCACGGGCTGATTCCTTATGAAGATCCTTTCGGCAATGAAACGCTGTGGATGACGGTGATGTATGCACCAGAAATGCGTGAGTCTCTGCATCACCGACTGATTCGCATTTACACCGAGCTCAAGATCGGCGGCGAAAGTGGTCTGCACGAGCACTTGCGCGTCGATCGCATTGACTTCGGCGAATTCGGCAACTCCAAACCGTTCCGCATTCGCATCACCAATCTCTACAACGACAACTCAGACTATTTCTACGTCAAACAAGCCGACGCCTCGCGCATTTACGGGCTCGAACTCGAGCACATTCTTTCGCCGAATCGCATCAATTACCTGATCAACGGCAACACGCTCATCGAAGAACACATCGCAGGCATCCCTGGCAATGTGTTTCAAAAAGTTCACCTCAAGAGCCGCGAACTCAATCGCGTGCGCATCGCCAAGGAATTTACCAAATTCAACGAACGCTGCTTCATTCGCTTACTCGGCGATATGAGGAGCATCAATTATGTCGTCGACATCACGCCGGACTTCGAGGAAGTGCAATACCGTGTGCGACCAATCGACTTCGACCAACAATCCTACGAAGGGCCAGGTCGCACGTATCTCGCGTATCATTTCGATTCCAATCGCGCCGTCACACGACTTGCCTTTGGCGAATTGAACCGTCGCACAATCGAACAATACGTGGAAGAAGAGCGCTCGCAAATGGCGCGTCGAGCTCGTGTCGAAAGCACCCGACTCAAAGCGCTGCTCGGGATGATGAGACGCGAAGAACTCGCACCGCGTGAGCATGTGATTCGGCTCGCCAAAGACCTCGCCAAATATCATCGGACCGATGTGTTCCGCGATTGTCAAAGCATGGGAGAACTCACCGCCACCCACATCACGCACATGCTGGGAATGGCCACGACGTGAAA
>JBDLWB010000098.1:0-2983 GCA_039804425.1 Verrucomicrobiota bacterium | reverse complement strand
CACCGATCGCCTCGGCGTGGTGGCAGAAATTGCCAGTGTGCTGGCGCAACACGGCATCGGCATCAGCGGCACCCACTCGCCCGTGAACCCCGAAAATCCCGATGCCGATTTTGTCGACATGGTGTTTCTCCTCCACCGTTGCCCCTACGGCGTGCTGCAAGCCGCACTGCGCGAGATCGCTGCACTCAATTGCGTCAATTCGGAACCGGTGGTGTTCCGCATTGAAAAAATCTGAGCGTCACTCACTCCACACTATTTCTCGAAATAGCACGAGGTGATCACATGGGTGCGATAGCTGGGAATGAGCAAAAATTCCGCCGGCATGGGCCCGGATTTGATCTCACGCATTTCGTTGTTGAGGAAAAATTTGGTTTGCAGCGGAAAATCGACCGTGAACCAACCTCGTCCATCGACCCCGTGAATCATGCCCCAACGCGGCGGTGCCGTGACACCCCTCACGTCTTGACAATACAAGATCATCACGGGTCGGCTCCTGCGCAAATCATGCAAGATCTTGGCGGAAATCTCGCTGATGTTGTCCGCCGTCACGATGTCGAGTTGCGGCTTGCTCCGCACTCCCGTGAGCTTGACCAGTTGGGACAGAAATTTTTTGTCCGGCATCGGCTGATGCATCCCCAGGGCCATGCCTTGGTCGTAGACGCTCTGAAAAAAGCCATCGACTTCATCGAGTCGCGCCAACGGAAAATCCGCTGCGGGATCCCAGTTCATGCGCTGAAAGTCTACCGAGCGCGCTTTTTCGTCTTCGCCCACGGCTGAGGCAAATCGCTGGGGTCGATAGTAGCCCAGAAATTTGGCAAGCACACAGGTAGGACTGTAGCCGATGAACCCTCCACCCGTGTCATCCACTTCCCAACTGTATCGCTGACGCAAATAGCCATTGTTGGTGAACTGATCGATGCATAAGGGCTCAACCACGCGCGGCTCATCGAGCAACGCTGGCGTTTTCACCGTGAGCTGTTCGTCGCTGTAGCGTATCCCCACACCGTTGTCGGCGTAAGCACGCACGTAGTAGGTGGTCTCTGGCTTCAAATGCAAGGCATGCCCCCGATAGACATCCTGATGGCACAAGTTGTAGGTCTCATTTTTCACTGTCGGCATCGGCGAGGTGGACCAACAAAATCCGTAGTTCTGCTTCACCGGCTCACCTCGAAACTTAATTGTTGCGTCCATCGTGAAACTCGTTGCTTGCACATTCGTCACACGATCCAATCGAATCTGTGGCAGCATCGATTGCTCATACTCGCGACCCGTGATTTTTGCGCCTGTCATCTCGACCTCGAAGCTCAAGGTGCCTTGCTTTTCCTGAATGTTGCGCAACCGAATCCCACCGTCCAGCAAGTTCGGCAAGCGCGAGGGTGGATCGGTTTGGGGACCAAATTCCGTGCGACCATGCGCCACGCCGAACCAACAATCTTCGGTGCGACCTTTGCCTCGGAAAAACGCATCATCGGGTCGATAGGTGTAAAAGTAATCGGGGGAGCCGGTGTAGTTTTCACGCCCCAAATTGACCACCGATACCAGCAACCCTTCGTGATTGGGACCAATGCCCACGGTGTCGTTTTCTTGATAGACGTATTCGACGTGATAGGCGTAATGCGGATGATTCGTCGGAATCAAATACCCCACCACCTCATCGTTTTTGGGATCAATGTGACGCGGATGCAAGGTATAGGTGCCGGGCTTGGTGATGAGCGGATGATGTTTCTGCTCGATGAACCCATGGTGGTAAAATCGACTAAACGCATTCGCTGTCGGACCATAGGTGAACATCGTCGCCGCCCCACCGATGCCTTCGTTGAAGCGCCCAATCCGATAGACGTCCGGCGCTCCTAAGCAGTGACCTAACTCATGCGCTAATACCCCGCCAGCGGAGTCGTTGATCTGCACTTTGGAATTCGGCCACATCGGTGCGCCCCATTTGACGATGGGACGATAGTATTGCCACGGATCAAAGTCGTCGGCTGGATTGATCTGATCGCGTGATCGCACTTTGCGCACGCGAATTTTCCTCTTGCTATCGGGATCCGCACCGCGGTTTTGATAGAAAAATTTCAGCCGCACGCTGGTCTCTTCTGGCATGCTTTGCGGTCGCGATGTCAGATAGTTGTAGCATAGGATGTCGGGCTTTTCGCCACTGTAGGCTTTTTCCGCAAATTTCATGGCCGCACGATTCATTTTATCGACGCGCTTCGCCCCCTCTTCTGCGCTTTGCCAGCCCATGGGATTATCCCAGTAGTCATACTCGCAGTAGTAGCCATACAGATAGGGATCTTGATAATACGTCTGCTCATCGGGCATCATCGCGATTTTGGGCCACGAGATGCCATTGCTGTAGAGCTGGAAATACTCCTTCTGATCCATGCCACGACTCGCCCCCGAACCAGAACCATGGTCCAGATCGGCATTGGCACTCGCACCTATGACGGTGTTCAATCCATCGCGCACCAGCGACATTGATCCCGGCGGCGCGGTGTCGAGAAATGCAATCGTCACCACCCCAACCACAAATTCTCCCGGATGAATGGGCTTGGTCCGCGGCTCGAAGCGCGGCACTCCCACGGGCTTTGCACGCGCTGGCTCGTAACGCTGCGCCCACACCGCTACAGGATGAATCACTAGCAGCAGCGTTGCAACAAACAGAAACCATCCACGGGCGGTCTCGAACCTGATTTTACTCGAAAAGGCATGCATGTCTGTTTTCATAAAAGCAGCTTGTCGCCCAGCGACTCCCGTAGCTTACGCCGCCGACTTTTCTGCACAAGACTAGCCTCGATGCAAAAGGGGCGATGACACAATCTCTGTCACCGCCCGTCTGGAAATGATGATTGAGCCGCGCCTTACGGCTTCCCTTCGTCGATCTTACCCAGAGGTCTCACCCAGAAATTGCGAAATTCCATCGGATCACCATGGAACTGCAAGCGGATCGGCGCTTTTTCTGGATGGGTCTTGGGATAGGCTGCCA
>JBDLWB010000097.1:0-4690 GCA_039804425.1 Verrucomicrobiota bacterium | reverse complement strand
CGCCAATGATGTTTTGCGTATTGTCGGTGGAACTCCATTTATTGGATTGATGGATTTAAACAATATCGTAAACATCTATCTCAATGTGGATTCACTAACCGGCGGCCATACGTTTGCCGGTGGTTTTTTTACCGATACCAATCAATCTTTCTCACAAGTACTTCAAAACGCACAGTTCCAATTCTTTTTGAAAAGTGCCAGCGGCTCTGTATACGAAGGCAACACCTATGCTTTATATCAAGGTCCGCTCACATTCGAGGTCAACACCGTTCAGCAGGCAGCCAATTTTGGCGCCGGAGACATTACCGGGCAGATCATGCAAATCACGGTTGTGCCAGAAACCTCGGTGACTTTGTTGGGTGGTCTCAGCGCTCTGTTGATGCTCCGACGTCGCCGGATACATTAATCTCAAGGGGATGAGGCATGCCAAAATCGATTGGCTGCCTCTTCCATCTCGTATCTCTGTTCTGTGCCTGACTTATCCTACGAACTCGCTGCACAATCGCTCGGCCATGATGTCGTCTGCGGCATTGATGAAGCAGGCCGCGGACCTCTGGCCGGACCGGTTTCGGTCGCCGCGGTGATTCTGCCCGCACATTTTTCTCTTCCAGGGCTCGATGACTCGAAAAAACTCTCTGCCAAAAAACGCGAACTTCTCTACGAGTCTCTTACCACCCACCCGCAAGTCCTATGGGCTCAGGTCGATGTCGATGCCGCCACGATTGACTCGCTCAATATCCTGCGCGCCACTCATCACGGCATGGCTGCTGCTGCCCGCGCGTTGGAGGAGAAATACCAAGTCTCGATCCACCATTGCCTCATCGATGGCTTGCCGGTGAAACATTTCCCCTATTCCCACGAAGGCATTGTCAAGGGCGATGCAAAGTCACTCTCCATCGCCGCCGCAAGCATCATTGCGAAGGTCGCACGCGATCGCTGCATGCAAGAATACGCCCAAGAATTTCCACAATATGGCTTTGATCAGCACAGCGGATATGGTACGAAACAGCACCTCCATGCGCTCCATCTTCACGGACCTTGTCGCATTCACCGTCGCTCGTTTCAGCCGGTTGCTCAACTCTCGCTGCCATTTGACTCACCCTGATGGCCATGCCTGGACGCCGCAAGAGGTCGGCGATTTCGGCGAACGTGTCGCCTGCCAATGGCTCCGCGCCCAAGGGGAAAAAATCCTCTATCGCAATTACCGCGCACCCCAAGGGGGAGAGGTCGATATCGTTGCTCGACGAGGGAAACTCCTGCTGTTCATCGAGGTCAAAACAAGACGCGCCGGGGGTGTCGGACGTCCTCTCGAGGCCGTCGATCGCGCGAAACAACAACTCATCGAACGCGGAGCGAATTCTTGGCTGCGCCTCCTCCACACCCGCCGCATTCCTTGGCGCTTTGATGTCATCGAGGTCATCCTCGAAGAAGGCTCACCACCCCGGGTGAACCGCGTCGCCAATGCGTTCTAGCACCAATTTTGCACGATTCCTCATCGCAGGCTTGCCAACCCGTCGATTCCTTGCACACTGCGGGAAACCAATTGTCTGCAAAAAACCGATTGCCATGCCAGAGATCACCGACAAAGAACTTTCGCCCACCGTGCGCCCCTATTGGCTCAAGGCCCTCGCCGCCGTAGAAGTGAAAAATTACCCCTACGCGGTCACATTGCTGCAAGCGATTCTCCAAGAACACCCCGGCTTCCTCGCCGGGCGGGAACTGCTTCGCAAAAGTGAAGGCGTCCTCAGCGGTGGACCAAAGAAAAAACAAAAAATCTTTGGCCTCGAAACCGGCGGTGGTGTCAGCATGAAGCTCCAGAATTCGGCGAAAAAGGACCCCGCTGCTACGGTGCCGCTGATTGAAAAAGAATTGGAAAAAGATCCTTTCAACGATGCCTTGAATGATCTCCTTCACGACTGCCTCGCCAAAATGGAACTCTTCGATAGCGCCGCCTTCGCTCTCGAAACCGTCCGCAAGGGCCATCCGGATCATACCAAGGCGATGCACAAGCTCGCCCTGTTTTACCTCGAACGCAACCGCGCCGACCTCGCTGGCGATGTCTACAATGATATCCTCAAAGCCGATCCCACCGATGGCAAAGCGGTCAAAGGCGCCAAGGACTGCGCGGCCCAGCACTCGATGCAACGCCAAAATTGGTCGGAACAATCGAGCGTGCGCGATCTCATGAAGGATCAATCCGAGTTCCAAGAGCTCGAGCAATCCTCACGCGCCGGCATGACCAAGGATCAATTGTTCGAGAAACGCGATCGACTCATCGAACGCTACAACCAAAACCCGAACAACCTCGGCAATGCCAAGGACCTCGCTGCCATTTTTGAACAATTGGAAGACTGGGAAAATGCGACCACTTTTTACGACTGGGCCTTCAGCCTCAGCAATGGCGACGCCGCGCTGAAAACGAAAGCTCGGCAGATGTCAGACCAATTCATCAACCAACAACTCAACGCCCTGCGCGCCGCCGTGGAGGCTGATCCAGAAAATGCGGAACTCCGCGCCCAACTGGAGGAAGTCTTGCGCCAACGCGCAGCAGAAATGGTCGCGAATGCGAAACAACGCGTCGATGAAAACCCCACCGACCCACAACTGCGCTTTGAACTCGGCAGCGCCCTCTACCAAGCAGGCGATTTCAGCGCCGCCATCCCTCACCTCCAACAAGCCAAGGGCAACCCCCACATCCGCACCAAGGTCCTGCTACTCCTCGGCCGCACGTTCAAGGCGAAGGCGATGTTTGACCTCGCCCTGAAACAACTCAGTGATGCCCTCAGTGAACTCCACGCCATGGACAATACTAAAAAGGAAGTCCTTTACGAAAAAGGCGTCATTCACGAGGACATGGGCGATCGTCCTGCCGCGCTCGATTGCTTTAAGCAAATTTATGAGGTCGACTACGGCTACCGCGATGTCGCTCACCGTGTCGAGTCATCCTACGCCTAGTCGGTCATCACCCCAGAAAATCCAAGCTCTGCGCAATCATTTTCGCCAGAGCATGCTTTTCTCTTTATGCGTTAGGAGCGTTCTGCTAAGCCTGTGACCGTGTCTCAGCCTTCGCATACTTACGCCCTCATTCTCGCCGGTGGTTCCGGCACCCGCTTTTGGCCACTCAGCCGCGACTCGAAGCCGAAGCAATTGCTCGACCTCTTCGGCACGGGCACTCTCCTCGCCCAAACCATCGCTCGTCTTGAAGGACTGGTTCCCACGGAAAATATTCTCATTCTCACCAATGAGAAACAAGCCGCCGCAGTGCGCGAGGTCGCCCCACAACTTCCCGCCGAAAATATCATCGCCGAACCGGCGAAACGCGATACCGCTCCCGCCGTCGCACTAGGCATTGGCATCATCGCCGCGCGCGACCCAGAGGCCATCATGATGGTTCTCCCCTCGGACCAACTCATCACCAACACCGAAGCCTATCAGGAAGTCATGCGCGATGCCGTTTCGATCGCTGAGAAATCCGACGGCCTCATCACCATCGGCATCAAACCCACCTGGCCCTGTCCCTCATACGGCTACATCGAACGCGGCGAACGCACCAATATCACCGGGCTCGACTGCATCAATAAACCCTACGAGGTCAAACGCTTCCGCGAAAAACCCAGCGCCGACCTCGCGGAACAGTTCCTCGCCCAAGGCGGATTTTCCTGGAATGCCGGCATGTTCGTCTGGTCCATCGCCGCCGTCATCGGCGAACTCACCCGCCAAGCCCCCCAGCTCGCTCATTTCATCTCGGAACTCCGCCACTCCGCCGATCTCGCTGCCACCATCGCCAGTCAGTTCCCCACTCTCACCCCCATCTCCATCGACTACGCTCTGATGGAAAAAGCCAAACGCGTGCTCAATCTCGAAGCCACTTTCGATTGGGATGATGTCGGCTCTTGGATCTCCATCGCCAAGTATCTCCCCACTCACGGCGACCAAAATTCTTCGAATCAACCGATCTCAGAAATTGACTCGGAAAATAACATCGTCTTCAGCACGCGCAAGCAGAGCCACGTCGCCCTCCTCGGCGTCGATGACCTCATCGTTGTCCAAACCGATGACGCACTCCTCATCGCCAATCGCCACCAAGCAGACGCGATCAAAAAACTCTCGCCTCTTCTCCCACCTCACTTGCTCTAAATCACTTGAGCGACTTTTCCCCACATCCCGCCCTCGGCATCGATTACGGCGACGCCCGCATCGGCATCGCCGCGTCCGACCCTGTCGGCATCATGGCGCACCCCGTGGAAACCATCCACCGACACCAGCAAGAACCTCTCGCGCGCATCAGTGCGCTGATCCAACAGCGCCAAATCAAAACCATCATCATCGGTCTCCCCTGCCACCTCGATGGCCGAGAAGGCGAGTCCGCACAAAAAGCCCGACGTTTTGCCGAGCAATTGCAAGCACTCCACCCGCAAATCCCACTGCATTGGATCGACGAAGCCTATAGCACCGTCAGCGCCGCCGCAAAGCTGCATGAAGCAGGAAAAAACGCCAAAAAGCAAAAAGCCCTCATCGACCAAGCCGCCGCCGTCGAAATCCTCCAACAATGGATGGATCAATCCGCCTCTTAGCTCAGGGCCTTCAGGCCTAACATCCATCCCCTCCGCAATTCTCTCGGCAAACTTTGCCTCTCTGCGTTTCGTTGGATTTCTGCGGTTTCGTTCTGGCACCATACGTCGCGGCAAGA
>JBDLWB010000096.1:0-9327 GCA_039804425.1 Verrucomicrobiota bacterium | reverse complement strand
AGAGTCGTTTTGGAAAAAACGCGCTCTGGCTTTTTTGCGATTGATTCCAGGGATTGGCCGTTTGCGTTCGCTGCGTCCCGGCTTCGATGCGTTGATCGGGGTGCTGATTGATGCTTTTGCTGCCTTTGCGATGGCGGATAAGAGGGTCGACGATGATGAGGTGGAGCTCATTCTTGATCTGCTGCGTGCGGCATTTCCCGAAGTGGACCACGGTTGGCTATCGCGTCGACTGCAGCGTTCGGTGCGGCAGACTCGTTCGATTGAAACCATAGCAAGTGAATTGCGGGATCGGCTCGACGACACGGGCAAGCTGGCTTTGGGATTCCAGTTGTGGACACTTGTGCATGCGGCGGGCCGATCGGCACCGTTGCGGACGACCTTTGATATTTTCATGCGTCGTCTCGGACGTCCGGATTACAGCAAAGAGATTCTTGATGAAATGGCAGAAGGAGTGGCGCCGGAATCGCAAGCGCGCAGCTTCGAGCGGGTGATTTTCGGGCCGGAGGGTTATGGCGATGTGATCTTGCCGCCGCAGGCCATGGAGCATGCGTTTCGACTCTATCGGGTGGGCGATTTGGTGATGTTGCGTAACACGGGTCAGCAGCCCTTATGGGTCCGTGGGCATTCTTTGGAGAGTGGCAGTTTCCTGCGGATGCGCGAACGCCAGGCATTGGTGATTCCAGGATGGTCGCTGCAATACGATGATTTGGTGCATTTTCTCAACGTGAAAAAAACGGGATTAACACCCCGGCTTTTCATCAGTACCAGCAGTGAGGGAGTGATTGCAGAGCGCGTGAAGTCGCGCCAGAGCGTCGCGCTACTGCGTTTTGGTTTGCGCGTGGAAGTGGAAGCTTTGCGCGATAGTGACTTGCAGATTGCACATCATACATCGTTGCAAAAAGGAGAAACGATTCTATGCGATCACCACATGCGGCTCGTCGATCCTGATGGCGCGAGTGTTTCGTTAGAAGATTTTCGGAAGCAAGCGATCACGGCAGGTGGACGATTTCGCATCGATAACAAGCGCAAGCGTTTTCGGGTATCCAATGATCCGGCAGCGATTGCCAAGGGTGATTTGCTGATCAGCAGCGGTCTCGCGCCGCGCGTGGTGTTAGAAATGAGCATCGTGCCCGAGGAGTCGGCGGGTTATGTAGAAGTGCTGGCTTCCGAGGGATTGGTGACGATCGATGACATGCCCTTGCGGGGTCGCACGCGCTTGCAAGAAGGCGATGTCATTCGTCTCTCACAACGTCATTCTCTGCGTTGTCGTTTTTCCGAATACTTGATCGATGAGCAACGGCAGTTGATTGAATCGGTTACCGTGGAGGATTTGATCCATGACTTCAGCCGTGATACGCGTGCGCTGGATCACTTGAATTTTTCGGTCAAACGCGGAGAGATGCTGTGCATCATCGGTCCCAGTGGTTCGGGGAAATCGACCTTGCTGTCGACGCTCTCGGGGCAACTCGAGCCATCTCGTGGTCGGGTAAAGATCAATGGCGTGTCGTTGTACAAAAACCGTGAGGAGTTGGTGCGCTACATCGCTCACATGCCGCAGGAGGAGTCGTTGTTTCCGCATTTGACCGTCCGTGAGCATTTGCGTCATGCGGCATCGATGCGACGTCCCGCGCAATCGGCTGCGGAACGGGAACGTCGGATTGACAGCGTGCTCGCCGATCTGGGATTGCAGGGATTATCGCATCGACGAGTGGGATCGGTGGGGGAAAAGATTTTATCAGGTGGCGAGCGTTCGCGTCTGAATCTTGGATTGGATTTGGTTAGTGCGGCAGAATTGTATTTATTTGATGAGCCGATTTCTGGTTTATCATCCAAAGACTCCGAGCATGTGGCAGAAACCTTGCGGGCGATGGCTCGCGATAAAATTGTGATTTGTTCCCTGCATCGTCCTGGTGCGCAAGTGCTGCGACTTTTTCATCAGGTGCTGTTGTTAGATTCAGGTGGTCGGTTAGCCTTTTTTGGGCCGCCGGAGGAGATGATGGAATATTTCCGCAACGCTTGCAATGAGCTCAGCATTTCTCATCCCGCGATTCACGGCAACATTCCGCTGGGTGCAGACTTTGTCTTCGATGTGTTAGAGACGCCGCTCAATACGATTGGCGGTGGTCAAAATCCGATGGCAGCAAGGCGTTTTCCGCCGACATTTTGGCAGGAGCGATTTGAGAGTGAAATGCTCATCCAATCGTTGAGCAAACAGCAAGACCCGCCGTTGAGTCGGCTGACAGAGCCGGAGCTGGGGCTCGCTGATTCGCCCTTCCCGCGTCGGCGTCGGCGTCCGGTGCGCGAAGGCTTTTCGCTATTTGCTTCGCACTTTCAGCGCTCGCTGTTGTCCAAGTTGCGCGCGCGCGGAACGATGTATTCGACCTTGTTAGAAGCGCCATTGCTGGCGGCGTTGATTGCCTTTACGCTGCGTTCATCGCCCGAGGGGCAATACGAATTTCACACGGCGTTGCATTTGCCGGCCTATTTATTTTTGAGTGTGACGGTGGCGATGTTTTTGGGGCTCACCAATTCGGCCACGGAAATTTTGCGAGATCGTGCGGTATTGCGTCGCGAACGAAATTGCCAACCCAGTGCCGGATTGTATGTGATGGCGAAATTTTTGGCTCTTGCCTTGGTGGCGGCGCTGCAGTGCGGGGCCTATTTGGCGGTGTCCAATCCCTTGCTGGAAATTCGCGGCATGTTTCTCGACCACTGGTTGTGGATGACCTTGACGGCGTGGACGGGCACATCGTTGGCTTTGTTGATCTCGGCTGTGGTGAAAACCGAGCGCGCGGCTCTTACTTCCGTGCCCCTATTGCTCGTTCCGCAAATGTTGTTGGCAGGTGCCTTGGTGCCCTACAAGGAAATGAACCGTGCGCTGTTCGATGAAGTGGGCCTCAATCGGGAACGCGGCGGCACTCCTGTTCCCGCGCGCATCATGCCGCTGCGTTACGCGTATGAAAGCATGATCATTTCGCAGGCGGTGCGAAATCCTTTCGAGCGCGAGCGACTCAGTTTGCAGCGTCGGCTAGAACAATTGACGCAGCAGAAAGAGCTCACCAAATGGCAAGCCGAACGTCTGGAAATCATGAAAACGGGACTCACCAAGCTGCTCGCTGCGGGAGCTCCCCGTGCGGCGGAGGCGGAAGAGCTGACCATGGCCATTGCGAATGTCGCCCGACGTGGCACTCGGGAACAAATCGATGACTTGAGCGTGTGGCCGCAGCAAGTCGCTGAAGGCAAAAAAATCGAATCGATCAGCGATTATTTCGTCAACTCGCGGATCGACCTCATGACTCGCGAGGCCGAAACATTTCGCACCGACTACCGCAATAAGAAAAAACGGGCGATCTTTCTTGCCATCGAGCAGCCGCTCTGGGGTGATGAATGGATCCGCACGGACCGACGTAATGGCATTTTACTTGGTCTATTGATTTTCTCCGGGCCAGCTCTTACCACTTGGCTTTTGGGTCGACAAAACCGTCGCGTGCGGCCTTGAGTTCCACTTTTGATATAAGAATTTTTCTTGAAAGATGAAGCTGGATTGAGGGGTAATAGAGCCCGTGATGAATCGAAAAACCTTAGCTTTGCTGGCAGCGCTGTGTCCTTTTGTGGCGATGGCGGAGATCAAATTGCCCGCGCTTTTTTCTGATGGTGCCGTATTGCAGCGCGACCGGGAGTTGACGATTTGGGGATGGGCGACCCCACAAAAAGACGTGACAGTCGTATTTGCAGGGCAACAAGCCAAGACCCAAGTTTTGGCGGATGGAACCTGGTCGGTAAAACTTGCTGCCATGCCCGCATCTGCGGAGCCCCGTAGCATGCAGGTGAGCGAGAGCGAAGGCGCGCCCGTGGTGGTGAACAATCTTTTGGTTGGCGAAGTCTGGCTCGCCAGCGGGCAGTCGAACATGGAGTGGAGTGTTGCAGCGGCGAGCGCGGAGGATCAGGCGAAAGCGCAAGCGGCCCAGTTGCCGCTCATTCGCATGATCAAAGTGCCGCATGGTTTGTCCCATCAACGGCAAGAAGATTTTTCGGGGAATTGGCAGCAGGCATCGCCGGAGATGGCGAGAAATTTTTCGGCGGTGGGGTATTTTTATGCCCGACAGTTGCACGAAGCGTTGCAGGTTCCCATCGGGATCATCAATAGTTCTTGGGGCGGTACGCGCATCGACCCGTGGTTGGCGGAAGAAGGTTTTGCTTCCGTGCCGGAGCTCGGGGACATGGCGAAAGCTCGTGCCAAGCAACTCCCTGGCACGGCGGAGTATCAGCAAGCATTTCGAGAACATCTGAGTCAACTACAGCAGTGGTGTGATGTGGCGGAAAAACAGGTTGCAGCGGGTCAAGCCGCTCCTGCTGCGCCCGCGGCTCCGGGATTGTTGCCTTTGCAAAGAGATGCGGGGATGTATCAAGCGATGATTCACCCGCTTCGTCGCTATGCATTGCGCGGTTTTATCTGGTACCAAGGGGAGAGCAATAATGGTGAGGGGATGCTCTACTACCATAAAATGCGCGTGCTCATCGATGGTTGGCGCAAGCAGTTTGCCATGGCAGAGGCACCGTTTTATTTTGTGCAACTGGCGCCCTTTTCCTACAAAAAAGGCAATCTTCCCGAAATTTGGGTGGCGCAACAGTGGGCGTCGCGCTTGCCTCATACGGGCATGGCGGTGATCAATGACATCGGTAACGTCAACGACATCCATCCTGGCAACAAATCGGAAGTCGGTCGGCGCCTCGCCTTGTGGGCGTTGGATCGCACGTATGGCATCAAGCAGAAGGTCGTTTCTGGCCCGTTGTATCGAGGATGGCGTGTCGATGGCTCGCGCATCCGCGTCAGCTGGGATCACGTGGGTAGTGGCTTGGTGGCACGTGACGGCAAGCCGTTGACGCACTTTGAAATCGCAGGTGCTGATGGCACATTTCATCCTGCGATTGCGGAAATCGACCCGCAAGGGCAAGAAATTTGGGTCAGTTCGGCTGCTGTCCCCGCGCCCGAGCTGGTGCGTTTTGCATGGTCGGAAACGGCGGAGCCCAATCTCATGAACCGCGAAGGTCTGCCCGCTGCGGCATTCCACTGTGGCTTGATCAAATGAGCTGATCGCAGTGGTGTGCGCAGGGTCGCCATGAATGACACAACAGTTTCTCGATTTTTGACAAGTCCTGCCTAGTCTGTGCGTATTGCATTGACCATTCGACCTATGCGCATCTTCCTACCCATTCTGCTCTGTTTTTCAGCGTTCGCAGCATCGCTGATCCAGCCTAAGCCTGAGGCGCGTCGCCTTGAGGTGCTGTTTTTTGGCGCTCCCACCGCCGCCCATCCTGGTCATGATCCTGTGACACGCTACCGCGTGATCAAGCGCAATCTTGGCACGGCAGGCATCAATTTTACCTACTCGGAAGACCCTGCAGAGGTGTTTAAGCCTGAGACCTTGCGTCATTTCGATGCCGTGATGATGTACGGCAATTGGAAGCAAAATGAGGCCATGCCGTCGGAGCAACTCAAAGCGCTGATGGATTACGTCGAGAGCGGCAAGGGCTTTTTGCCAATCCATTGCGCATCGGCTTGCTACGGGGGATCGCCCGAGTTCATCAAGCTTGTCGGGGGACGTTTCAAATCGCACACCGATGGCGTGTTTGAGCCGAAAACGGTTAATGACAAACACCCCATCATGAGTGGCTATCAGGGATTTTCCGCGTGGGATGAGACCTATTTGCACGACAATCATGGCGACGATCGTGTGATTTTGCAAAAGCGCGAGGAAGAACCTTGGACGTGGGTGCGCAATCAGGGCAAGGGACGAGTGTTTTATACGGCATCGGGTCACGACCACCGCGTGTGGGATCAGGCGCCTTTCCATGATTTGCTAAAGCGCGCGATTTATTGGTCGGTGGGTCCCCAAGCCTACAGCAAGTTGAAGGCGCTGAATTTGCCCAAGTTGGAAATGGAACCCATGCAGCTTCCTGGTTACTTGAAGCGTCAATTGATCACAGAGGGTCAAAAGCCGCTTAAGCCAGAAGATTCGATCAAAATGGCTCAGGTTCCCGTTGGTTTTGAGATCGCGCTTTTCGCGAGCGAGCCTGATATTGTCAATCCGATCAACGTGGCATGGGACCATAAAGGTCGTGCGTATGTTTTGCAAACAGTGGATTACCCGAACAATTTGCATGAAAACAAGATGGGCAATGACAAAATTACCATCTGCGAAGACACCAACGGCGACGGTCGTGCGGACAAGTTTACGGTTTTTGCCGATCAGCTATCGATTCCCACGTCGATTTGCTTTTATGGAACGAAAGTGATTTGCACCAATGCCTCGGAGATTCTCGTTTTGGAAGACACCAATGGCGACGATAAAGCGGATGTGCGCAAGTCGATCATTCAAGGCTTTGGCATTGGCGATACCCATGCAGGCGTGTCCAACCTCCGCATGGGTTTTGATAACTGGATTTATGGCACCGTGGGTTACAGTGGATTCCGTGGCACGGTGGGTGGAGTGAACCTCGGTTTTTCGTCGGGATTATTCCGCTTTTTGCCCGATGGTTCGAAAATGGAATACTTGCAGAGCACGACCAATAATACTTGGGGACTCGGCTTCAATGCGGATTTCGCCATCCTTGGATCTACCGCGAATGCCAATCCTTCCTGGGTCTACACTTTCCCGAAAGAGCGCTACGATGTCTTTGGCATGAGCCAGCCGAAAACGCCACGCGCGGATGACAATCCTTTTTTTAACCCCTCCTCAGCCGACATTCGTCAGGTCGACCAATTTGAGCGTTACACCGCCGGTGCGGGACACAGCTTCTATACCTCCGCTCGTTTCCCTGAGGAGTATCGCGAAAAGTATGCTTTTGTGACCGAAGGCACGGGCAAGCTGGTGGGTACTTTTGCGATCTCGCCCAAAGGCGCGTCGTATGAGGCCAAGCAATTGCACAACAATCTCTACAACTCGTCCGATGCTTGGTCGGGCCCCGTTGCTGCGGAAACGGGACCAGATGGTGCCGTTTGGATCAGCGACTGGTACAATCTCATCATTCAGCACAACCCCACACCGAGCAAGGCCAACTCGGGATTGGATGCCAAAAATGGCAAAGGCAATGCGTATGAGACTCCTGTGCGCGATACCCGTCACGGTCGAGTCTATCGCATTTATCCTGCGGGCTCGAAGGATGATGTGAATCCCCAGCTGGATTTGGCGAAGGAGAAAACGTTGCTCGATGCCCTGTCCCACCCCAACTTGTTCTGGCGCTTGACGGCGCAAGGCTTGCTGATTCAACGTGGCAAAAATGACGTCGTTCCCGCTTTGAAAGCTCTTGTGACCAAGGGCGAAGTCGCTTCGTCGCACGCGTTCGCCGTCCTCATGTCGATGAGCGCTGCGGATGATGAGACGACCAGTAAGGCCTTGACTTCCCGCAACCGTGCACTGCGTCGTTTGTCGACCGAATTTGCTGCAAAGTCGGCTCCTGCGTTGCTGGTATCAGCCAGCACGGGCAAAGAAATGGGTGCCCAGTCGGCGCGTGAGCTTGCGGAAAAATTGGTAGCACTGTCCTATGCGGAACCCGATGCCGATCTCGCCAAGCAGCTTTATGCGTTGGCTAACGAAAGCGCACAAGAAGTCTTTGGTGACCCAGTGCTCGCTGATGCATGGCAAATGGCTGCTCGAAAAAATGCGGCAGGTATCATCGCTCTCGCTGATGCGGCGAATGCTAACAAAACGGCAAAACCTGCGCAAGTCGTCAATCTCCTGCCCAATCCTGGCATGGAAGAAGATCAAAATGGTGCTCCGAAAGGCTGGACTCTCCGTGTCTACGGCGGGGACCCGGCTTCGGTTAGCATTTCCCTGTCGGACAAGGGGCGCAATAACAGCAAGGCGATTCAAATCACCGTGAATCGTAGCGCCGATGTGGCGGCTGGACTGGATGTTCCCTTGGAAGCGAATACATCCTACCGCTTTTCTGCATGGGTGCGCACCGAAAATGTCGTCCGTACTGGCGGCCTCGGCGCGATGATCAATGCACACGGCGCACAAGTGAAGTCCGCCGGTGTCGATGGCACCAAGGACTGGCAGCAACTGAGCTTTGATTTTCAAAACTCCGCCGAGGAAACGGAAGTGCTCAACCTGCTTCTTGGAGCGTATGGTGGTTCTACTGGAACGGCTTGGTTCGATGACGTATCGTTGATCAAACTGGGCAGCGGTGGCAGTGCCGATTCCGCGATCGAAGCGCTGCGTGAGTGGCATAAAAAGAATGCCGCGCCTACCGTGGCAAAAGTTCGCAAAAATCCTGTCGACGCCGAAGTACACAAGCGCGGCGAAGCGGTTTATGCGATGACCTGCACGGCTTGTCACGGTCCTGATGGTCAAGGCACACCGGGAGCATTTCCGCCGCTGGATGGTTCGGAATGGTTGGTCAACGACCCCGAACTGCCAATCAAGATTGTGCTCAAAGGTCTGCAAGGTCCGGTCACCGTGAAAGGTGTCAAATTTGTCAGTGTGATGCCTCCACACAACGATCTGGACGATCAAAAAGTCGCCGACGTGCTGACGTATGCCCGTCAATCGTGGTCGAACGACGCTGCGGCCATCACCCCACAGCAAGTCAAGGCAGTACGTGACAAATACAAAGATCAAGCAGCCCCTTGGACTGCTCAGCAATTGGGCAAAGAGTAAGATTTTCGCCTGACATCCCCCCATCTTTTACTTTGCTCCTTCACAGTTGCCGCAGTTCAAAGAAAGCCTTCTGTTCACCAATTTCCTAACTTCGGGGCGGCCCTGCCCATGGAGGAGCAAGAACTCTCACTCGATCGAGGGACCTACCCAATTTTATGCTGGCAATTTTTCGATTTTCTCGTAGGTTTTTCTTGCTCCAATCATCGGCGCCACTCTTTTAACCCTTAAAAACCATGAGTATCCACGCACAACTTAGTCCCGAAGCCCAAGCTCGCCTCGATGCGATGAAGCGGAATTCGACGATTACTTCGATCATCATTGCCTTTCTGAGTTTGGTTTTGATTGGTTTGCTTTTGGCATTTATTGCGATCGCTCCATTCTTGCAGGAAACTCCCGTAATCGTGACTTACAGCGCCTCTGTTCCTACAGAAGAGGTCTTAGAGACGAAAAAAGTCAGCACAAATTCCAAACAAAAGCCTTCTGCTCCTTCTGCTTCGAGTGCCAAAGTGATTGCTGCAGCGACGGCGTCGAACGTGGCCATTCCCGTGCCTGAAGTCGACATGGCACAACCGACAACCGATTTCGGCAATGGTGATGACTTTGGCGATGGTTGGGGTTCGGGTGGTGATGGCGGTGGTGGTGGCGGTGGATTTGGCGCCATTCC
>JBDLWB010000095.1:0-5420 GCA_039804425.1 Verrucomicrobiota bacterium | reverse complement strand
ATTTCGTTCGCCAAGCGTCGCGTGCTTCATCGAGCGACGCGTAGGGCAGCACGTCGTTCAGAAAAATTTCCTCGGGGATGCTCTGGCCCCAGGGGAATTCGCGTCGAGCGCGGTAGGCGAGTTCGATATTTTCTAGCAAAAATGCCGCATTGAGTTTTTGAGCATCGCTGGCGGGCATGTGTTCGAGTAAAAACTCCATCCCGGCGATGTGCTCCTTGGGGCATTGTTGCCATGCTTTGACGATTTCCTCGCGATTCGGTCCAGCGGCCTTAAGGGTAGGATTCAGCTGCCGAGGGATTGCGGCGGCGATCGAGAGAAAGCCGAGGAAAAAGCAGACGAAAGGGCACATGCGGTGGAGTCTAGCTCATCCTTGGTGACATGGCGAAGCGGAAATTGCGGCTTGCATTTCTGGCTCGCTGCGCTTGGATGGCGCGCGGTCAATTGCAACGCGTTTCCATCGAGGGGAGCGACTTGATTTTGACGGCTGTCCAACCATAGATCGAATGAGTTCATTTCACGTAAAATCCATCAGGAGCCTGCAAGCAGAATTTAGTGTGCCGGGAGATAAGAGCATGTCGCATCGTGCAGCGATCATCGCCGGGATGGCAGACGGGCAAGGGGTGGTAACCAATTTCCTGCCAAGTGAAGACTGTCTTAACACCTTGCACGCGATGGCAGCGTTGGGTGTATCGTATGAAGTGCTCGAGGAAATGCCTGGCTTTGGTCCCACGATGATGCGCATTCATGGATTGAAAGGGCAGCTCCAAGCACCGAGCAAAGACATTGATTGCGGTAATTCCGGTACTGGGATGAGGCTCTTGGCAGGTCTGTTGGCGGCTCAACCTTTCGAGAGTACCTTGTTTGGCGACGAGTCCCTTTCTTCACGTCCGATGGGGCGGGTGATCACACCGCTTTCGCAAATGGGTGCCAAAATTGAAGCACAAGGAGAAAAGCCCGGCTGTGCGCCGCTAAAAATTTACGGACAAAAACTCAAGCCCATCCGCTACGAAATGCCGGTGGCGAGTGCGCAGGTGAAAAGTGCAGTGCTGCTCGCAGGCTTGTTCTGCGAGGGCGTAACCACTGTCGTGCAACCGGCCGATACCCGCGATCACACGGAGCGCATGCTCGAGGCCTTTGGGGTCAATACCCAGCGGGAAGGGCAGGAGATTCATTTGCAGGGCGGACAAATTCCGCAAGCGCGCGATTTCCGTGTGCCGGGCGACATTTCCAGTGCTGCGTTTTGGATCGTCGCCGCATCGGCAATGCCAGGATCGCGACTGCTCATTCGTCATGTCGGCCTTAATCCCACGCGCACAGCGATCATCGAAGTCATGCGTCGCATGGGTGCTACCATCACCGTGGTGGCCTCTGGCTCTCTTGATGGCGAGCCGATTGGCGACTTGGAAATCTGTGGTGCGGCTTTAACTGGAACCGAAATTTTCCCAGATGAAGTGCCGAATTTGATCGATGAAATTCCCGTCATTTCCGTGGCTGCGGCATTGGCTCAGGGGAAAACACAAATTCGCAATGCCAAAGAACTTCGCGTCAAGGAGACCGACCGCATTACTACAGTGGTGAATAACTTGCGCTTGATGGGCGGAGAGGTCGAAGAATTTGAAGATGGCATGGAAATCACCGGCGGCCATCCGCTGCGAGGTGCGACGCTGCAAAGCTACGGCGACCACCGCATTGCCATGGCCTTTGCGATCGCGGGCTTGTTTGCGGAAGGTGAGACTGTCATCGAAAACACCGCGTGTGTGAATACCTCGTATCCGGGCTTTGTGAAGCACTTGCAAGCCGTGATGAATCACGAAACCGATCCTGCAGCCTATGAGTTGCCGAAGACAACGCACTGAAAGGATATGGCAGCACACGATCACTACGCCATCGCCATCGATGGCCCAGCGGCTTCCGGGAAAAGCACGATTGCCAAATGTCTGGCACGCGAGCTGGGATTGGTGATGGTCAATTCTGGCGCGATGTATCGAGCGGTGACATGGAAAATGCTCGATCTCGGCGTCGATATCCATAACCCTGCAAAAGTCGTTGAGGCTTTACGAGGCATGGATCTCGAGTGTGGGGTAGAAGGATGTTTTTCCACCATCGCGATCAATGGCCGATGGCTGAGTGACGAGCTGCGTGCGCGCGAAGTCAATCAAGCCGTCTCGGTCGTCGCAGCGGTGCCAGAGGTTCGTGAATTATTGGTGCAGTTGCAGCGCGATTACCTTCAACACACCAGTGTGGTGATGGAAGGGCGTGACATTGGATCAGTCGTTTTTCCTGATACGCCCTACAAAATTTACGTCGATGCCTCGGAGGAAGTTCGTGCGGCGCGTCGATCCGCCGAAGGGGTGACCGATAGTGTTGCGGCGAGAGATCAAGCTGATAGCAATCGCAAAACGGCACCGCTGGTGATCGCTCCAGGCGCAGTGGTGTTAGATAACTCGCATCATACGATCGAGTCGGCAGTGGCAGCAGCGATGGAAATTTTGCACAATCAAGGTTTAGCAAAACAATGAAAGCGATGATGCGTTGGATTTACTGGTTGGGATGGATGAGTTTTGGTGCGGCGTATCGCACGCTTTTTGGGCTACGCATCGAGGGAGCCGAGCATTTGATTACGCATGGTCCGGTGTTAGTGGCGTCGAATCACCAGAGTTTTCTCGATCCGCCCTTGATTGGCAATTTGTATCAGGAAGAAATGTATTTCCTTGCTCGTAAGACGTTATTTGTCGGATTGGGCAAGTGGTTGTATCGACAGTGGAATGCGATTCCTGTGGATCAAGAACGTCCTGATATGGCGAGCCTAAAAACCATGGTGAAGCTGCTGCAAAAGGGAGAAAAAGTGTTAGTTTTTCCCGAAGGTGAGCGCAGTGAAACAGGAGCGCTCGGCAAAGCGCAGCCGGGGATAGGACTGATTGTCGCTAAGGCTGGTGTGAAGGTGCAGCCCGTGCGCATTCGTGGGGCTAATGAGGCTCTGCCGCGTGGTTCGGGCCGGATTCGTTTTGCAAGAATTGTCGTTACGGTGGGGCCTGCGATTGATTTTTCGGGAGAGGATTACCGTGGCAAAGACGGCTATCAAAAAATCGCCGATCGCATCATGGATGAAATTGCTGCGCTCTCATAGGTTCCTCAAGCGGGTTTGAGGCAGCGCAGGGACTGCAGAATTTTTCCTTGGCTTTCCCACAGCAATTGGAAGTCGGTCTTGGGGTAAAAAAATTCACCATCCTGCCACGGCAGAAGGGTGAATTTTCCGAACTCCGCGACTTCGCGACAGACCCATTCAAAATACTCCTCGTGATCGGTTTTGAAGAGAAATTCCCCGCCAGGCTTGAGTGCGTCCCACAGCGCTGCAAGAAATTCCTGCTGTACCAGGCGGCGCGAGTGATGACGGCCTTTCGGCCAAGGATCGGGGCAGAGCAGGTGGAGTCGGTCGATGGATTGCTTTTCGAGCAGCCATTCCACGGTGTATTTGCTCTCGAGGCGAAGCACCTTCGCGTTCGTCAGCCCAGCTTTCTTGATGTCGCGAGCTACTTTGCGCACGCGACCAAGGAGTCGTTCCACCCCGAGGAAATTGCGTTCGGGGAATTGTTTCGCCATAGCGAGGAGAAATGCGCCGTCACCACAGCCGAGGTCGACCTCAAATGGGGCGTGATTTGAGAAAATATTTGCCGGATTTTGGCGAGAAAAATAGTCTTGAGGAACAAACAATCCTGCTGCGATATCCTTGAGTTTTGTGCCTTTCGCCATGCCGGCCACTACTTTCTGCAAATGGCGCTGGCTGTCAATAGGGATTGGTAAATTCCGCTGCGATGATTCATGGCTTGACCCATTGCGGAAAATCGAACAATCTTCGGCAGCAAGGAATCTGCTACTTTACTCTAATCAACCAACACAACCGTGGAACTCGATCAAATTCGTAAAATCGTCGAACTCATGCAGGAGCATGAGCTGTCCTATTTTGACATGACCACTGCCGATGGGATTCATCTGCGTCTGAAAAAAGGTGCGGATCTCGAATCCTTGCGCGGTGCTTTGGCTGCAGCATCGTTTAGTGCAGCACCTGCTGCTCCCGTGGTGGCGGCACCTACAGCGGCGGCATCGTCGGCCCCTGCGGCGGCACCTGCTGGCAGCGAAATCACCTCTCCCATGGTTGGCACTTTCTACCGTCGCGCTTCTCCCGATGCTCCCGAATTTGTGAAAGTGGGAGACAGCGTGAGCGTAGGTCAGACACTTTGCATCATCGAAGCAATGAAGGTGATGAACGAAATCAAAGCGGAAAAATCCGGTACGATCACCGCCGTTTCGGTGGAAGATGCAACTCCCGTGCAATTCGGTGACGTGCTTTTCCGTATCGCCTAACAACATTTTCTCATCATGTTCAAACGTGTTCTTGTCGCCAATCGTGGTGAAATTGCCTTGCGCATCATTCGTGCATGCCGCGAGCTTGGAGTGGAGTCGGTCGCGGTGTATTCCGAAGCTGATGTGGATTCCATGCACGTGCAGTTGGCGGATCATGCCGTATGCATTGGCAAAGGTCCCTCGAAGGATAGCTATTTAAAGCCTGATCGCATTATTGCCGCTTGTGAAATCACCGGCGCCGAGGCGATTCATCCTGGTTACGGATTCCTCTCGGAAAACGCGCGTTTTGCCGAAATCTGCGCCTCTTCTGGCATCAAATTCATTGGTCCTTCAGCGAAGGTCATTTCGATGATGGGGGACAAAGCAACGGCTCGTGCCAATGCCATTGCGAATGGCGTGCCGATTACTCCTGGCTCGGACATCATCACGGATCCTGATGAAGCCTTGGCGAAGGCCAAGGAAATTGGTTTTCCCGTGATGATCAAAGCCACTGCTGGTGGTGGCGGTCGTGGGATGCGCCCTTGCTTCAGCGCGGAAGAATTTCCTGCTTTGTTTGTCGCCGCATCGAATGAAGCCATGGCTTGCTTTGGCAATGGTGAATGCTACATGGAAAAATTGGTGCTGAATCCTCACCACATTGAGTTTCAGATCATTGCGGATACTCATGGCAATTTTGTGCATCTCGGTGAGCGCGATTGCTCGATGCAGCGTCGGAATCAGAAGATCATTGAAGAATGCCCTTCGCCCTTGATTAGCCCAGAAATGCGCAAGCGCATGGGTGAGGCCTCGGTCAATTTGATCAAGGCGATTGGCTATGAAAACGCCGGGACCATCGAGTATCTCGTCGATGAAAAAGGCGAAAATTTTTACTTCATGGAAATGAACACTCGGATTCAGGTCGAACATCCGGTCACGGAGGAAGTCATGGGTTGCGAGTTGATCAAAGAGCAAATCCGCATCGCTGCGGGCATGCCGCTTTCCGAGCACGTGCTCAACGCTTCGCCACGCGGTCACTCGATTGAATGCCGGATTAATGCGGAAGATCCTTACAACAACTT
>JBDLWB010000094.1:0-6834 GCA_039804425.1 Verrucomicrobiota bacterium | reverse complement strand
CGGCATGGAAGACAAGCGTGCGAACTGGAAAGAGTGCGAGCTTTGCGATAATGCGGAGTTCCGCCCAGGCACGATTTGCTCGATTGGTGGGCCTGCTCCTCTCGGCAACACAGAGTCGACTCCCGAAGCCGAAGCGATGGTCAAAGCGATCACCGATCAGATCATGGCGAACTTGAAGTAATCGATTCTCCGATCGGTGAGAATGATTCGCCCATCCCGTGAGGGATGGGCTTTTGCGTGGTCTTCATGGCAAGGTCTGGAGGCAGAACTGCTTGAGCACAGCCCCAAGTTCAGAATGTCGATATGAATGTAAATGCATGAGTTGATATGGTGCTCACAGCCATTTTTTTCAAAGATCTATTGAGATAACTCCCAGGTGCCGTCACTTTGAGTTCATCGGAAATAGGATTGTCTTCAAGACTTTTTTGTCGAATGCAGTTCTGTAGCGCTTGCCTCACAAGGAGTCCTTGATCGTCTTATCCTACTTGAGTAGTTTGATCTGGCGAAGCATAGCGAGATTCTGTAGCGCGTGGTTTTTCGTACTCGGCATTGGTTCTCGATCGACCAATTCTGTCGTATCAGTTGCTTAAGCCGCTAGGCGTCAGGTGCGATGCTGATGAGATAGTAGAGTTTTTGCACGCTCTTTTCCCCTCGTCCAATGTAATCGCGGCGACATTCGACACATACTACTGAAAGCATGCCAGACAAGTCTTGGCTCTCCAGTTTGTCGATCCGCCCGAGACTCTCGGTGGCTAGCACGACCCACCTCTCGATCCTTCCGTGGCCTCGGTTGCTCACGTCTGATGTAATCAGAATTCCTCTTTGATGCTTGGTGAGGCTAAGGTGTCCCGAGCTAGTGAAAAATTTCTTCTGCCTGTTTGTGAAGTGCTCCGTAATCGGCCTTGCGAGCTTGCAAGTAGTCGGCATGCGTCATATCGAGCTTGCGGGCCATGTTCTTTTGGCAGCCCATCGCGCCGAAGCTCAAAATATGGCCTTCAAGGTCGAGTAGGTTGATTAATTCGGGTATGGCCGTGATTTCATTGGATTTACCATCCACGAGTAGCTGGGCAAGGGGCCGTTGGTTGGCAACCGCCTATGCGCTGATGAGGTGCAAGCTGGTGCAGGGATCGGCATTGTCAAAACTATGACGCAGGATTTTGCCGTCGATGACAATGAGCTGGCTGCGGAGTGATCCGCCGATGGCGATCACAAAGGAGGCGAAGCACGCGCAGAACTTGTCTGGGTCAATCGCGGTTAAGATGCGACGAAAGGTATCGTCACTGGGTAGTGCTACTGGCATCTTGAGATGTTTGCGCAGTCAGGACTCACGGGTTTTGGTGAAGCGTTCGAAGTCATCGAAACCCTCACTACTACAAATCATGGCTGCTAATGCGATGAAAATGATCTCGCCAAAGTAATGGCGCGGGTGACGCCGTGGGCGTAGATCTCCAAGCTTCTTGAAAGACTTAAATCCTTCTGCAAAGAATCAGGTTAGCAGAAGTGTTTTTTTGTTAGATGTTGAAAAACTAAAGAGTATTTCATATTATGTATAAGTAACACATCAAGAAATCTTTGCCACTATCTAAAGTGAGGGAGCTCTTCGCGATGTTCTTCATCCATGCGAAAAATCTTGATAAAGAGCATTTGATGGCTATTTTTGCGGCGCATTTCGTGCACAAAGTGATCTCTTTAGCAAACTTCTACCCTCTGGCACGGTCAACTTACTTCTAACTTAACATTTTTTAGCCCTGCTATGAAACTATGGATGATTTCGATATTGTGGATTCTATCACTTTCCGTGGCTCCCGCGATGCAGATTTTTGTGAAAACGTTGACGGGAAAAACGATCACTCTCGACGTTGAGCCCAGTGACACGATTGAAAATGTGAAGGCAAAAATCCAAGATAAGGAAGAGATTCCGCCGGATCAGCAGAGATTGATCTTTGCTGGGAAGCAACTTGAGGATGCTCGCACTTTGTCGGATTATAATATCCAGAAAGAGTCCACATTGCATTTGGTGCTACGCATTCTATTGGATGAATCGAGTGTTGCGGAACAAGCACAACTTACCCGTACACCCATGCGCACTGCGGGAATGGTATTGCATGGCTTGCACGGGCATCCCTTGGATTTTCGTATCAAGCCCGGGAAGGATCATGCGGTTTGGATGGGTGGAGATTGGGGCATGGATCAGCACGACCTTAGCGATGGCGAGATAGTTATTGCGGAGTTCGGCGCGGCCAAGGCTCTTGGTCTATCCGGCACGCAATTGGGTGGTGCAATTGGCCAATCATGGAGTAATCACGATACCTACCTGGGAGGCAATCAAGACCTGCGCGGTCAATATCTCCTTGGTGAACTCATCTTGCCCATCGAAATTGCTGGCCCCACTGCCTGGATGACACTCACGGCATATTATCACCAGGCCGATGCCGATATTCTTCGTGCTTATGCAAATGGCCCGAACATCGATACATCCTTTGGCGAGACAGATATCGACACTTGGGCTTTTCGGGGACGAATTGATTGGGAGAATATGACCAAGTTTGCTGGTGTTACTTTTTCACCTTTTTTAGATTTAGCTTTCATTCAGGCTGATGTTGACGGCTACAGCGAAGCGGGCGGCGTAACTCCGGCGGTTTTTGCATCGCGCACGGATCATGCCATGGAAGCGCGCGCAGGAGTCAACATGTGCTACGAAATCAATAAATCGCTCGCGCTCACGGCTGAAACGACTATCGCTCAACGACTAAGTGAAAAAAATTCTGCCGTAACGGGTCAAGCATCAGGAACCGGTTTTCGTTTGATCGCACCAGATGATCATGATATTTGGGCAACAGGTTCGTTCGGGATTAGAGCTGATACAGATGCAGGAGTCGTAAATCTTCGTGTGAACGCTACCACCCAAGGTAGTGGATCTGCTGCTTGGGTTTCACTCATGTGGAGCCTTCCTCTTTGAGTTGTTAAAAGAAAAGGTCTTCAGGTGCTTTTCACCGCGTCTGAAAGCCGTGCTCGATATGAAGCTGCTTTTGACGCCTGTGGTAGTGATTTTGACCAAGCCCGCTCCAACGGCTTAAGATCATTGCGGCGGAATACCAGGCCGGACACACTGGAATTGCCCAGTTTTCAACTATGAGGTAGGATTCCCGGTGTATTCTAGGTTACCTCCGCCCTACCCTGTCCTGCGGGAATATGGAATCCGTCCTGTTCTCCCAGATCAATGACCATGGTGACTTTACGCGAAGCTCGCTGGATTTTATCAATCGGAAGCTGCGCAGACTACCTTGGGCTCAGGTGTCAAAAATTCGGTCGCCCGCATCGCCGAGTCCTGGGATGATGTAGCCCTTTTCATTGAGGCCGCGATCGAGGGCGGCGGAGTAAATGGCGACATCAGGATGCTCTGCGGTCAAAGCCGCTACCCCCTCAGGGGACGCTACGAGGCAGGCAAATCGAATGTTTTGAGCGCCTGCCTTCTTCAGTTGTTGGATTGCAGAAATGGCGGTTCCTCCTGTGGCGAGCATGGGATCTAAGACGATGACATATCGGTTGGGCCAATGGCTCGGGAGTTTGGCGTAGTAGGTTTCGGCAGCCAGAGTTGATTCATTGCGTTTCAGGCCGAGGTGGGACACCGATGCCGAGGGAATGAGGTCAAAAAAGCCTTCGAGAAAGCCCAATCCCGCTCGCAGAATGGGGACGAGAGTGATTTGACAAGCGAAGCTTTGTGCCGTCGTGGTCTCCAGAGGTGTTTCAATGACTTGGTCCTTTGTCGGCACATCCTCACAGACACGATAGGCCATGAGGCAAGCGATGCGGCGAATGGCATTGCGAAAATGGGGAGAAGGTGTTGTTTTGTCGCGCAGAACCGATAGCTCTTGCTGGATCAAGGGGTGGTCGACGACATGCAGCATACCTTAGGGGGCGAGGAGTTTTTTCAATTCATCGGGTTGGATGCCCAAGCGGACCGCCGCTTGTTTGACATCATTCTCGGCGAGGATCATGGCGCGCTGGGCAATATGGGAAAGGACCCAATCGACGACATGTTCCGTTGGCGCATGGTTGAGCAGGTTGTCGATCGTATCATCGAGCTTAAATCGACTGGAGCTTGGCGCGGAAGCAAGAGGGATATCCGCAGGCAAAAGCACCGAGGAAGAGGCCAGTGCGCAGGCGCGGGCGATGGTATTCTCCAATTCGCGAACGTTTCCGGGCCAGTGGTGGGTTTGGAGGGCTGTAATGGCTTCTTGCGATAGGCGGATCCGTGCCATGCCATTTTTCCGGGTGATTTTTTGCAAGAAAAATTCGGCTAAGAGAGGGATGTCCTCTTTGCGGTCGCGCAGGGGAGGGATGCGGATTTCCACCACATTCAGGCGATAGTAGAGATCCTCGCGGAAACGTCCTGCGGCGACTTCTGCGGCCAAATCTTTGTGGGTGGCGGTGACGATGCGGACATCGCTGCCCATGGTCTCATTCGAGCCGACCCGTGAAAACGTACCGTCTTGCAAGACGCGTAGGAGCTTGACTTGGATCGATAAGGGCATATCGCCGATTTCATCCAAAAACAAGGTTCCGCCATCGGCCTGTTCAAAGCGTCCTGCTCGACGCGCAATAGCGCCCGTAAACGAGCCTTTTTCATGTCCAAAAAGTTCTGATTCCAGGAGATTCTCGGGAATCGCACCGCAATTGATTGGAATCAGCTCCTTCAGTCGGCGAGGGGAATACTCGTGTATCGCCTTAGCGATGAGTTCCTTGCCCGAGCCGCTTTCACCAGAGATGAGAACGGGGGCATCGGCACGAGCGACGCGGCCAACGATTTTGAAGACATCTTGTAAGGCGCGGGAGACGCCGATGATTTTGACGCGGCCATCATGGGCGGGTTGGGCTGCGGAACTGGTATCAGCGCTGCGCCGATCTTCCGCGAGTTGCAGGGCGGTTTCGAGGACAGAGCGGAGTTCAAAAGCCAGTGATTCCTTGCGCAGCACATCGTGCGCGCCTCGCTGTGTCGCCTCAATGACTTGACCAGTCGTAGGAAAGCCAGCAATCAGAATCACGAGGGTGGAAGGAGACTGCGCTTTGATTTTTCCGAGCAACTCAAAACCATCGAAGGGCTGGAGATCCGTCGATGACAGAACGACATCCACATGGGTTTTATCGATGACTTTAAGGGCCTTGTCAGCTTGGTCGGTTCGAAGAATCTTGAGATTGTTGGCGGCAAGATGCTTTGTGGCCCAATCGAGAAATTCGATCTCTTGATCAACGATGAGAATGGTCTGCTCTGAAACACTTTGGGTCATGGGCAAGACCAGCAAAGCAGATTGTGGCGATTTGGCACGCAAAAAGCGAAGAAAATGGCAGGCAATTCGTCGTAACTAACGAAAAATTGCGTTTTTCGTGCAGAAACTCCGAAGGATTGGGAAAGAATTGGTTCTTATGCACCCCTGATGCAAGTCAGTTGCTGAGGCATTTTTTACCAAGAAAAGGAAGACTTAGGGTGATGCAGTTCATTATTGCTGACACTCTCAAACCGCAGTTCAAGAGTGTCAGCAATGCTATGACACACACAAAACAGGTGATCGCACACACGAAACACAAAGGAGACGTAGCGCGAATCGTGCCATTTTCTGTGGGAATGCATTTTTTTCGTGGCGCATGGCGATGCGTCAACAGCGCACTCCTTAATCTTCTTCTTCGTCCTTGGCACCTTTTACGCGAACCTTGCCACGGAGCTTTGCTTCGATGAAGGCATCGATGTCTCCATCCATCACGGGTTGGATGTTGCCTGTTTCTTGGCCCGTGCGGAGGTCGACAATTTTTTGGTAAGGTTGGAAGACGTAAGAGCGGATTTGGTTGCCCCAGGAGACATCGCCTTTTTCGCCGTAGGCTCGTTCCGATTCCGCTTTTTGTTTGTCCTCTTCAATTTGGAAAAGCTTGGCCTTGAGAATGGCAAATGCCTGCTCCTTATTCGCTCCTTGGGTTCTTGATGCGGAAGAGCGAATGAGGATGCCGGTGGGCAAGTGGCGGAGGATGACACAAGTCTCGACCTTGTTGACATTTTGCCCGCCTTTACCGCCCGAACGAGTCGTTTGAATTTCGATGTCCTTGTCGTTGATTTCGATTTTAATTTCGTTCGAGATCTCAGGTGTCGCATCGATGGACGCGAAAGACGTGTGGCGTTTGCCGGCGGCATCGAAAGGAGAAATGCGCACGAGACGATGGACGCCGCGTTCGTTTTTGAGGTAGCCGTAGGCGTATTCGCCAGTGATTTTGATGGTTGCCGAGCGCAGTCCAGCTTCATCGCCGTCTTGCCAGTCGAGTGTTTCGACTTGAAAGCCTTTGCGTTCCGCCCAGCGCGTATACATACGATGCAGCATTTGTGCCCAGTCGCATGCTTCCGTGCCGCCCGCGCCTGCGGAAATGACGATGTAGGCGTTGCAGGAATCGTTGGGCTGATTGAGTAGAGTCAGCAACTCGAAGGAAGTGATGGCGTCATCGAGCGACGCAAAATCGGTTACTGCTTCGCGGGCCGTATCGAGGTCGTCGAATTCCTTCGCCAGAGCGATGGCGGCATCGATGTTTTCCGCGCGGGCTTCGAGAGACAGAAAGGTTTCCACTTTCTTTTTGATGGAGCTCGCTTTGGCGTTGGTTTCGCGCGCTTTTTCTGGATGATTCCAGAAATCGGGATGAGACATTGCATTCTCCAGCTCGGCAATTTGGTTTTCGAGGGTAGGGATGTCAAAGATACCTCCTGAGCTTCGAGAGACGGCTGCGAAGGCCATCGGTATCGAGCGACAGGAGGTCGGCTGTAGGAAGTTCGGACATGACGGCGCGGAAAGTGACGCA
>JBDLWB010000093.1:0-9454 GCA_039804425.1 Verrucomicrobiota bacterium | reverse complement strand
CATCTCGTAATAGCCCAGCCCATCTTGATGCTTGTAGGAGGAAATGACATTCACAGGCTCGAATCCACTCGCGCGTTCGTTTTTCAAATGCACGTATTCGATGTCGCGATCGACGCGGATTTCGATGCGCGAAACTACCTCGTCACCGGGCTGAAGGGCTCCCTTGACGGCTTCGAGCTTCGCCCCGGCAGCCGTCATGTTTTTGCGGAACAGCGACTTGCGGATCGACAAAGGCAACTGGTCAGATGCCGTTACTTGAGAACGATCTTCCAGGTACTGCCAATGCAACGATGCCCAAGAAACACCAGCATCAGATTTCTTCAGCACGACCTCACCCAGCCGCGGTTGGATTTCCGAACGCACGCGGGTCACTTCGTAAAATCCCGTGCCAACCTCGACTTTCTCAGGCTGCACTTGCTCGCCTCCCCATTCCGCCGTGACGATGGAATCCGATGCGAGACGATTGGTTTTCCCACCTAACAACAACGCATAAATGGCATCAGCTGTTGACTTACTCGTGCTCCAGGCCTGCGTCTGCTTTTGCTTCAAAAGCCATACTTGGCAGGCATCGACCGCCTTGACATCGTTGGCGACCTCGCGAAATGTTTCGATGATCATCGCCTGCGTTTCAATCGGTGCCTCATGCCAGCGAGTCAGCGAATCCGAACGCCAGTGCATCCCCATTTCCTCGGATTCGAGCGCATTTTCACGCAGTGAGTTGACGATCAACTGCGCGGCTTGCGGTTGCTGCAAACGATGCAAGGCCACGGCCGCGTGACAACGACTCATCCAACCGGATAGCTGATTGCCATAGCGCACGGCCTGGGCCACGTAGTAGTCCCATGCTTCGCGATGTTTCTCGGCAACGGGGCGCTCCTTCAGATAAAAACTCCGACCGTAGAGATAAAGTGCCACGGTGGCATCGAGATGATTTTTCTCGCGCATCGACTTCTCCAGACGCTGATACTGTTGAAAAAACTGCTCATCCAGCCATTCCAGTGCGCGCAGGGATAGAGTGACATCAGATGCGACACCGAGATGCCGAAGTCGGGCTTCTGCCGTAATCAGATAGAGCGTAATGAAAGAACTCCCCTCACCACCCGGAAACCACGGCCACGCACCGCTCGGTAGCTGCATTTCTTGCAATCGCTGGCGCGCACGCTGTTGTTCTTGGTCGAGACGATTCTGTTCAAACAACTCAGCCACGCGTCGACGCGATTGCGATTCCTCCAAGCCATCGACCAACCAAGGCGTTTCCTCAATCATGAAGGCCTTGAGCTCCTGATTTTTCAGCAAGGGGCTATCGAGCACGCCTTGTTGATTGCGCCAGATTTCAAAGACTCGCTGGATTTTGGCATCGCTTTGAACGATATGTCGTGCGAGCGCATTGGCATAGTATCGATTCATCGTTTGCTCCGCGCATTCATGAGGATACTCCATCAGATAGGGCAAAGCCATCACCGCATACCAAGCGGGATTTGATACAATCTGCAACTTCGCCGTTTCATGTCGCAAGGTGTTAGATTTCCCACTCTCTAGCAAACGCTTCATCTCAAAACGACGAGAGCCCGCATCGCGCAGGGGCATTGTCATCGACTCCGTGACGAGACGTCGACGCGACAAAACGGGGATCATTCCTTGCTCCCCATCGCTGGCTTGTTCAGTCTTCACCATCGTCGTGTATTGGACAGGCCCTTGCCCATCAGGTACCTCGAAGGACCACACGACAGTTTTTGATGAGCGAGCGGGAATGGTGACCGATTGCTCACGAGCTTGAAGCTTCATGGCGGCATCGAGCTCATCGAGACTCACCGCATCTTGCCATTGCAACGACACCGTCGCAGCCATATCGCGCTCGGTGAGGTTGGAAACTTTCGCCGTAAATTCGAGTCGATCACCCTCGCGCAAAAAGCGTGGCGGATTGGCTTGAATCATCAGATCTTTGCTCGTCGTCGTTTTTCCTTCCATGCGACCACTACGCAACAAAGCATCGTGCGCGAATCCCATGAAACGCCATTGTGTAAGAGCCTCGGGCATGGTGAATGACATCGTCACGACTCCCTGAGCATCGGTCGTGAGCTGCGGCGCAAAGTAGGCGGTTTCTTGAAAATTCTTCCGCACGCTGGGCGCGACTTGCTCCACGCGAGCGGCTTCTGGTTCAGCCGCGCCTAATGGATGGGCAACGCCTGCGTTCATCGCATCCGCCACCCCGCCATCCTCGGACATTGCCATCGCCGCAGCTGGCACAGCGAGTCCTTTGCGCATCAGCAAGGGTCGTCCACCTCCGCCACCGGCGTCTGAGTAGGCAAAGGGATCTTGCAACCACTGCGGCAGCAAAGCTTCAGGCAAATGACGATAGCGAATGTCGAAGCTGTCGATCGGCGAAAGCGTGAAAGATGTAAGAGGGAAAAAACCAAGCATCGAGTTCGCCAGTGCCCAACCGTGCAATCCCAATTCTCGATAGAAAAACTGATTCGGTTGCTGTGACCAATCATGCGCACGATAGGCATCGAGCGAGGCGTCATAGAGCGTCGCGAGCAACTCGACATCGTTCGCCTTCGCGCCCTCGATCTGCAAGGTCCATGTTTCCTCGGAACCCGGCTTGGTGCGGTCGCGCATGCTTAGCCAGCGCAATGTGAGATCCTTTTGCGACCATGGAACATCGATCAATTTTGTCGTGAGATACGTGCGATTTTGCTGCTGAAAAATGGCACGGAATGCCAATCCGCCACGGTGCTCATCCTTCACGGCAAAACGCAGCATTTGTTGCGTCGATGAACCATACGACCAACCGCTTTGGAGAATTTTCCCGCGATGTTCGATCTCGTAGTAAAACACGCCTTGTTCATACCCCGTGCCCCAGACAGCAACCCATTCGCTGCCGGGCTCGACCGACCACGATTTCGCTTCGAGATGATAAGGAATCTTGATGGGAAATTTTTTCGCGGCGAGATCGACCACCCGCAGCGGTAAAAACGCTTGTACTTTCTGCCCTGCCGCATCCTTTGTCTCAAGGATCGCGCGGTATTCACCAGCAGAGAGTTTTGACTCCACGGCTCCTTCGCCCTTTTCATTCGTGCGAAAATCGATCTGCTGCACCAATTCGCCCAGTTCCCAGTTGCGCGGGTCACTGAGATCAGGTGTCTCGTTATGTGACGTCTCACCGCGAATCCATGGGCGATCGTATTCCGAAGCCAAAGGCGCGCGTTGCACTTGATCCGGTTCCTTAAGTCGATGAATCTTCACCACGCCATCAACCGATTGACCAACGCCATCGATACCCTGCGTTTGCAGTTCGATCTTCGCCACACCCGCCGCATCTTGCCACGAATCTGCTGTCATGTTCGCACTGATGCCGACATAACCAAGACGGACCGAACGTTCCGCATGGCGTGATTCACCGCCGGTGTCGGTGATATCGACGTTGACCACAAAGTCAAAGATCGGCTCCTCCGAGGGCGCGATTTTTTCATCCGGCAAGGCCATGAAAGAAATCTCCACCTCGCCTTTCTCATTCGTGACCGCCGTGCCGTGCGCGATTTGTTTTTCCTCGCGCGGCATAGGCAAAAACCAACCACACCAGCGCGCCCATGGTGGTGCTTGAGATCGACGTTTCACCGACCACTTGACCTTCGCCTCGCTGACGATCGCGCCTGAGTAAGCGATGGCCTTGGCGTTGACCGTCACCTTATCGCCCAAGCTCGGTGCTTGTTGAGGTGGATCGATCTCCACGTAAAATTGCGGACGTTTGTATTCCTCGACGGAAAATGCGATGCCATTTCCCGAGCACTCAAGTTGCATCATTCCCAGAGCCTTGCCAACGGGAATCGGGAAACTTCCTTCAAACGAGCCAAAGCGATTGCTGCGGCGCGTTTGCTTGGCGATTTCCTGGCCATTGAGATCGCGCAAGATGATCGTGTGATCGCGATCGGGATCGACATGATAATCATTTTTCTCGCGATCATAGGTCGCCGCAATGCCCTTGAAGCGAACGATTTGCCCTGGTCGATAAATCGCGCGATCCGTAAACAGATGCACCACTTGCTGCGCGGGCTGCGGGCTGCGCGGATGATTCCATGTGCTTGGGGTCACCACCTGATCATCACCCACGACGATGCGCTCAATGAAATTTCCTTGCTGGATCAGTGGAAATTCATACGCACCACTCGCATCGGTTTGCGTCTCCTGCACAAGTTTCCATTGCGATTGCTCCCAACTCCAGCGCTCGACCTTAGCCGCCTTGATCGGTTCGCCTGTGATCGCATGCAATACCAAGCCACGGCAACGAGACGAGCCCTGTGCGGCAATTTTCGCCAAATCCGTGACGGTGATGTCAGCGCGATGCAAGGCGTTGTTGTCTTTCTTAAACAATTCATCCGCACTCGCGATCACTGTGTAGTGACCTTTTTTCAGGTCAATGGGTGCGGAGATGCTGGTATGGCGTGGTTGATAATCATCATTTGCAGGCAATTCGACCGACCACTCGTGGAGAGGTTTTTCTTTGCGCCATAAGCCGTCATCGCCGACCCGCTGCACTTGATAGGCGGCTTGCCACGATTGTGCATAAAGACGGAACCAAACGCGGCGCACGTTATTGTGATCAATGGAAAGTTCCGGCATGGCACGATTCCAAACTTTCTCAGTGCGCAGGCTGATGCTCGGCGCGAGGATATCTCTTTCGACCTGACGACAACGGTCTTGATAGAGCTTCTGCTTGCCGATTTTCATCCCCGCACGCGCCAGCTCCAGCGCTTCTGGTAGACGCTTTTCACTCACCAACCACTCCGCTAGCATCGCGTGTGCTAGCGCATGCTGGTCACGGCCTTCACTGATTTGGAGCAGTCGACGCAAGGACGTTTCGGCAATCTCTTTGGTATCGCTCGATGCGACGTGAGCAATCGCCCACTGGTAGCGTTCGAACTCCAAGTGCAATCGTGCGTCGACATTGCTCTCATGAAAGCGCATCAACTTCTGATAGAGCACGATGGCGCGACGCAGCGGATCACTCGCTTGGCCCGTTGTCGGCTTCCAAGCCAGAAAGCCCTTCATATCGCCATAGGCGGGGGACGTTTCATCGAAAGAAAACACCTCCTCAGCTTCGACTTCTTGATTCTGTTTTTCAGCATAAAAAGCCAACGCTTCATGCGCAAGCAAGCCATAGCAAGTAGGGCGCAAGTCATCGCCGATGTTGCCTTTTTCATAAAGCCCATCGAAGTCACTCGCAGGCTTTTTCTGCCATTCCTTCGCTTGGCTCAAGGCTTGCTGGAATCCTTGGTCAACTTCTTGAATCACGCGCTGCAGATCCCACGTCGCCATGTCGTCAGTCGCTGCCGCTGCCGTGCGCTGGCGAAAGCGCCATTGGTTCTGCTGATAATAATTCCACAGCCACAACGATCGCAGCACCTGCATGACGGGCTTCATTTCGCGATTCATTTTCGGCATTTCCCGGTCCGCCAAGCGCAGGAGCGCCAGCGATGATTCATCGGGCGAAATAGCCGATTCCGCGATCCATCGCAATGCCGTGGCACGCGTGCACTCGGGCCATCGTTTTTTCTCGCGCGAAATGCCCTCGATCTTACGCAAGGTCTCAATCGCGGATTTCGGCGCGTCGTTTTGCTGGTGGGTTTCGACTTCTTTCCAAAGCGCCTCGGTATCAGCGGCACCGAATAGCATCGATAGACTGGCGAGATAGATCATCAGGGTTTTCACGGTGGTCATCTTACCAAAGATAAAACCACAGAGACACACTTTTCTCCGTGGTTTTTGAAAAATCACGCCAAGGTCAGGTGGCCCATGGGTCTGTCGATCAGAAGGACCAACGGGCACCCACGTGGTAGGTGCGAGGAAAGGCTGGGCCATAAACGTAACCGGCATCGCGAAAAGGCCCGCGCTCGAGATCGTCTTGGTAGTCGTCGAGCAGATTTTTAATACCCGCCGTCAAGGTCATGGTCTGCGTGTCGCTGATTTCGATTTCGCGACTGATGCCGACATCGATGTTAAAGAACCACGGCGTCTCGACCAGTCGATTGCCCACCAGCTCGCCATCGGCATCGGACACGATGTGCGGCACGTCCATCGGACCCGTGATTTTCGCCCCGATGAAGGCATCGAACCACTCACCGGTGTAGAAGAATCGTAGCAATCCCAAGCTCTCCGGCGTGCGCAGGTAGCGATTCGAAAAAATCGGGTTGTCGAGCGGATCCGACAAGGTGTCGTCGCCGAGCACGAGCTGATTTTCATCGAACTGCGCATGCTGCTGGGTCCAGGAAAATTCCACACGCCAGGCATCGGAGTGACGATAACCAAGATTGAACTCGACCCCAGCGATCTGCGAGTTGCCGCCGTTTTCTTTCAAAAACTCAAGCACATCGGTGGCGGGGTTGTCGTTCGATACCAGCGAAAAGGTATCGCTCAGCCAAGTGTGGAACGCATTGACCTCCAGACGCCATTGATCGTTAATCTGCCACTCGGGAGCGATCGAGAGAGTCACCGATGACTCTTCTTGCAAGTTCGGGTCGTTCTGAATCGCACTCAACTCACCGCCGACGTTGGCGATGTGCAGGTCTTCGTTGAAAACTTCCGGCGCACGGAATCCCCAACTGACGGAATTGCGAATGCGCAGGTTGTCTGCCGCTTGAATCATCAAGTTTGCTCGTGGGGAAAAGACGGGATCGGAAATCTCAGAATGAAAATCCGCGCGCGCGCCATATTCGGCCGTGTAAATATCATTGATTTTCCAGCGGTGTTGCATCAGCAAACCGAGATTGGTGTAGGTCTCATCGAGGAATCGACCCACCGCATCCTGCGCATCGGTCAATGTCTCGTGCCGGTATTGCCAACCATACGTAAAACGATGGCTTTCTGATGGTTCGTAAAACAACAAGCTATCGATGAAATGCAGATCGCTCGAGGTAGCGCCGAAGCCTCGCTGCGGTGTCCAAGTCGGATCAAAAAATTCCGAATCCGGATCGGGCGAACCCAAGGCCGTCGTGCCGCCGTAGTAGGAATCACGACGCGTCCCGGAATACGCATAGGCGTTTTGTATGCTCCAGGTATCGGTCAATTCTTGCTCCCACTTGAGTGTGGCGACTTGTCGGAAACTGAAAATTTCCTCCGCAATCGCCGCCAAATTCGGTGGCCCATCAAAGGCCGCGCCCGCTTCACCACCACGACGTCCCTCATCGGACGCGAAGTAATCAAAGGTCCACTTGGTTTCATTTTGCGGTTTCCACGTCGCCCGCACGCCGCCGGACGTCAGCTCGCGCTCGGAGACATCAGTGAAACCATCATCGTTCAAATCCACCGCTTGGATGGTGTCGTAGGAACCAAAGACACTCACCGTCGTTTTTTGATCGGGAGAAACCCAGTCGTAGACCCCGAAGGTTCCTGGGTTGACAGTGCCACCGACTTGTTGACCGTGCATCACCCCACCCGTCACTTCGAGAGATCCTCCTGTGCGTTCTGGCTCACGCGGAATCAAATTGATCACGCCCGCCACAGCACCAGGACCGTAGAGAGAAGAGCCGCCACCCTTGACGACCTCGACACGCTCGATGAGTCCGCTGGGGATTTGCTCGATGCCATACACTCCTGCCAATCCGGAAAATGTCGGCAAACCATCGGCTAAGATCGCGATGTAGCTTTGCGGCAAGCCCAGCATCTGAATCGACTGCGGATTGCAATTGGAACAAGTCGAGTCCACCCGCACCCCCGGCGTGTATTGAATCGCCTGTGCCAAATCGCGCGAGGCAGTGCTTTGGATGAGTTCGCGCTCGATCAACTCGGTGCGCACTGGCGCATCTTTCAGAGGCTCAGCATACGCCGACCCCGTGATCACCATGGCCTCCAATTCTTCGGAGGTGTTTTCCGTGCTGCTCTGCGCACTAGCCATCCAAGTCAATCCCACCGTGAAGGCGGTCGCCGTTTTCCATGTCGTCTTGTGTTTCGTCATGCCGCATAAACTTAGTCTCGACTAACTTTATCTGTCAAAAAAAAGTTTTTCAAAAATGACAAACTTTGACATTTTTGCTGAAAAAATAGTTGACCGAACGTCTAGTATGAGCAAGCTATCTGCATGGGACGCACGAGTGATGCCAAGCAGCGATTGATTGAAGCCATGCACGATCTCATTTGGCTGGGCTCTTATGGCAGCACCAGTGTCGATCAAATCTGCAAGCTTGCCGGAGTGAAAAAAGGCAGCTTTTACCATTTTTTCGAATCAAAAACCGATCTCGCCATCGCGGTGCTCGAAGAGGCGTCGGCGCAGATTTTTGCGACCCTCGACCGCATCTATTCACCCACCGTCCCCCCACTGGAGCGAATTCGCCAGGAGGCGAAATGGGGCTATGAGCATCAGCGCGTTATTGCAGAAAAATTCGGCAGAGTACTCGGTTGCCCGCTATTTTCTCTCGGCGCAGAAGTCGGCACGCGCGAGGAAAAATTGATCGAAAAGATCAAAGAAATTCTCGACCAACATCTGCGCTATTACGAATCCGCTTTGCTGGAAGCCCAGCATCAGCAACTCATCACCGTTACGCCCGTCGCACCAATTGCTCGACGTCTGCTCGCCTATGCCGAGGGCATGCTCACGCAAGCCCGCATTCACAATGATCTTTCCTACATCGCCGAAATCGAACAAGGCTTCATGGCCATGCTCGACCTGCTTGCCCGCCAACGCGCTTGATCTTTTTTCCCTCATTATTTACCAACTAGTCAACTATGAAACCATCCCTTCTGCTCGCTGGAGTGCTCGTTTTGAGCCATTGCCAGCGTTCCGCCTCCACTCCCCCGCCCGCAATGCCGCCCACGCCGGTGGAAGTGATGAAAATTGCTCCTCAACCGCTCGTCGAGTGGCAGGAATTCAGCGCACGTGTCGAAGCTGCCGAATCTGTGTCTCTTAGTCCCCGTGTCAGCGGTTACTTGGATGCCGTTCATGTGACAGCGGGCGCGATGGTGAAAAAGGATCAACTGCTCTTTGAGATCGATCCCCTGCCCTATGCGGCGAAAAAATCCCAAGCCGAGGCCGTTCTCGCACGGGCTGAAGCCGCCAGGCAAACCGCCAAAAGCGAAGCAGCTCGGGTGCCGGAATTGCTGGCAGCGCGCGCCATGACCCAGGAACAGGCCGATGCTCGGATTTCGGCTCTCGCGCAGGCAGAAGCGGCGTGGAAAGCCGCGCAAGCCGACCGCGAACTGGCCGATCTGGACTGGCAGCGCACCAAAGTCCTAGCACCGATCGATGGCAAAATTTCTCGCGCTCTGGTTACGACAGGCAATGCGGTGAATCTTGGCACCACTCTCACGACCATTGTCAGCGTCGACCCCATGCACGCGTATGCCGATCTCGATGAAAACACCTTGCTGCGGGTGCAGTCTTTGATGGCAAAGAAACAAATCAAACTCAATGAAGAAGGTCGAATCCCCGTTGAATTGCAACTGGCCGATGAAAAGGACTACC
>JBDLWB010000092.1:0-37959 GCA_039804425.1 Verrucomicrobiota bacterium | reverse complement strand
CGCGGGCATTGGCGTAGTCCATTTGGTAGGTTTTTTTATCGCCCGCTTTCGGGGCGGAATCGAGCGCGCCTCGGAAGGGTCCGTAAAAAGCGGAAGCGTATTTGGCCGAGTAGCTGAGGATCGCAACATCGGCAAAACCTGCCGTATCGAGAGAGCTACGCAGAGCGGCGACGCGGCCGTCCATCATGTCGCTAGGCGAAACGATGTCCGCTCCGGCGGCGGCGTGGCAGAGAGCTTGTTGGCAGAGAATTTCGACCGTTTCGTCATTGAGAATGCGCAGCGAGCCATCGGCTTGTTTTTCCACGAGACCATCGTGACCATCGGCATTGTAGGGATCGAGGGCGATATCGGTGATCACGCAAAGTTCCGGGCAAGCACGTTTGATGGCGCGAACGACCCGTGGGATCAGGCCATCCGGATTGAAGCATTCGGCGGCGTCCGAGGTTTTCAGCGTGTCGTCGATTTTGGGAAAAAGCACAATGGCGGGGACCCCAGTGGCAAAAATCGCACAAGCTTCCGTGACGACGTCGGCTTCGCACCAGCGGGTGACACCGGGCATCGAGGCAATGGGATCATTGGTCGATCCCTCTTGCAAAAAGAGCGGCTGAACAAAATCGTGAGCGCTGAGAGTCGTTTCGCGCACCAGCGAGCGGATGGCTGCTGTTCTGCGGTTGCGGCGTGGTCGGATGGGAAGGTGCATGATGGTGATTTTGTGAGAGAGGCAGGCGAGATGCCCGCCTTACAAGGGTTTGAGTTCGTAGCCGTCTTTGCTGTCTTTGATCGTCCAACCGAGGTCGGCGAGTTGATCGCGGAGGACATCCGACTGCGCCCAGTCCTTCGCTTGGCGGACGGCGAGGCGTTGCTCGGCGAGAGTGCGAATTTCCTCTGGAATGGCGATTGCTTCTTCCTTCGCGAGCACTGGCAGAGTGAGGCCGAGGGCGCGGAGGATGCGGTGAAGGCTGGCGAGCGCTTGAGCGGCGGCGAGACCTTCCTGTTTCGTAGCCTCACGGAGTCCGGTGAAAATGGCACCAAGAGCTCCTGCTGTATTAAGATCGTCATTGAGTGCATCCCACGCGGCCTGGAAGGGACCAAACTCAATGCTGGTGAGCATCGCATCCGCGGGAGCTTTAGCAGCGAGCTGTTGAGCGGCTTTTGCCATTTTATTCAAAGCCTCACGTGCGGCGTGGAGGCTATCAAAGGTGAAATTGAGAGGTTTGCGGTAGTGACCGCTGAGGAGGACGTAGCGCACTTCCATCGCCGACCAACCGTGCTTCGCGAGGTCGGCGAGGGTGTAAAGATTGCCGAGCGACTTCGACATTTTTCCGCCATCGACCATCAAATGCGCGATGTGGAACCAAGTGGCGGCGAAATGCCCGCCGCAGGAGCATCGGCTTTGAGCGATTTCATTTTCGTGATGGGGAAAGACCAAATCGACGCCGCCGCTGTGGAGGTCGAACGTTTCGCCGAGGTACTCGCGGATCATTGCCGAGCACTCCAAGTGCCAACCGGGTCGGCCATCACCCCAGGGAGAGGGCCAGAAATTTTCGCCATCCTCGGGTCGGCGGGCTTTCCATAAAACAAAATCGCTGACACTTTGTTTTTCATACTCATCGGCATTCGCGCGTTGGGCCTGCGTGCGACCGAGTTCCAGTTCGCGTTCATCGAGGTGAGAGAGTTGGCCGTATTCGGGAAACGAGCTGATTTGGAAATAGACCGAGCCATCCTCCGAGCGGTAGGCGTGGCCCTTTTCCACGAGGTCGGCAATCATGGCGACTTGTTGCGGGATGTGATCGACAGCGCTCGGTTCAATGTGAGGCGGGAGGCACTGGAGTTGATCGCAATCGTCGTGAAACTTCTTCGTCCAGCCGGCGGTGAAATCGCGCAGCGACTGGCCGCAGCGTTGCGATTCGCGGATCGTTTTGTCATCGACATCCGTCAAATTGCGGACGTGGAGCGTGCGGAGTCCGCCGGTTTCGAGAGTGCGACGGAGAACATCTTGCAGCACAAAAGTGCGAAAATTGCCGATATGAGCGGGGCCGTAGACCGTGGGACCGCAGCAATAAAATCGGAACGTGTGGCCATCCACCGGCGACAAATCCTTGATTTTTCTTGCTAAGGTATCATAGAGACGCATGCCGATTCCCTAGCGTGCGAGGGGGGCGGTGGCAAGCGCGGCATGAGTGAAGTCGCAATTTTTTTTGAAATTTTGAAGATTCTTCTTGCCAATTGGGGAGGATTTTCGCAATTTCCGCGCCCCGCCCGCATCCGATTGCGTGGTCGGCATCAACTTCACACCTTTATCATTTTACCATTATGGCCGTTTCATTACGTCTTACTCGCCAGGGAGCAGCTGACCGTCCCTATTACAAAATCGTTGCCGTGGACAGCCGCGTGCGTCGTGATGGACGTTTCATCGAGCAGCTCGGCACCTACGATCCGATGAAAGAAGGAGTGAATTACGACATCGATTTGGCCGCTGCTGACAAATGGATTGGCAATGGCGCAAAGCCCTCCGAGACGGTGAAGTCGATCATTCGCAAAGCGCGTACCGCTGCAACCAAGTAACCTTGGGTGGCTTTGATGCTGAAAAAATCCGCGATCTCCTGGTGAGAAAGCGGATTTTTTGTGTACTTGACCCAGTGAGGGAAAACCCTACGCTCGTGGGCATGAATCGTTGGAGGAAAGCTCTTTTGGGCCTGATGGCTCTGTGTTGTACCGTATCGAATGCATCGGCGCAGTTGGGGGTGAACATTCGCATGAATCAGTCTCAGTATTTGGCGGGGGAGGCCATGTTGGTGACTGTAACCATCACCAATCACACAGGAACGGACATTCTGCTGGCCAATCAGGGGCGCACGCCGTGGTTGGACATGGTTGTGAAAAAAGCCAACGGTCAGCCAGCGACATCATTAGGTCGAGCGAATTTTGGAGGGGTGAAAATTGCTGCGGGACAGAGCATGAGCAAAACCATCGACGTGGCGGGCATGTATCATTTGCGAGAGCCTGGGACCTATTCGGTATCGGCCTTGGTGCGGAGCGCAGGTGCGGAGACGGGTGGGTTCATTTCCAATCGCTTGCTTTTCAATTGTGCCAATGTGCGACCTGATTGGTCCCAAAAAGTCGGAGTGCCGGGGCAGCCGGGGAAAGTGCATGAGTTTCGGGTGATCAACTTCACCAACTCGCGTCGTTCTTTGCTCTACACGCAGGTGATCGATAGCAAAACGGGAATTTCCTTGCAGACACTGAATTTGGGAGAGGCTTTATTGTTTCGCAAGCCGCAAGCTGCGGTGGATCGCACACAGACCTTGCACGTGCTGTATTTGGCAACGCCTGAATTGTATGTGCATGCGCGTGTGGATGTTCAGGGTCGGTTTGTTGGGCGTGAGTTGCACAAGCGTGGCGGCGGCGGTGATCCGAAATTGATGAGCTTTGCAGACGGTTCCGTGAAAGTGGCTGGGTCCATTCTGTATGACGCGAAGGCGGCTGCGGCGGAGCGTTCGCGGATTCGCAAAATTTCGGAGCGTCCTCCGTACACCTACAATTGAAGAGAAGCGTGGAGTTAGTAAAAATTCGACAAATTTTCATTTTTTATCAATTTGATTGTCAACTAGTCCGAATTTTGCTTATTTGGTTTCAAGCATGAATGCCATTTTTCGCTATCTATCACTGAGTGTGATGACTTTGTTGCTGGCGGCGCCCTTGCAAGCGCGGTATTTCAGCACGGTGGTGATTGATCCGGGGCACGGTGGTCACGATAAAGGTTGTCAGTGGGGTCGCATTTACGAGAAGCATTTGTGCTTGGATACATCGCTCCGTTTGGAGGCGAGCTTGAAGCGCAAAGGATTCCGCACAGCGGTGTTGCGGCGCAGTGATTATTTCATTTCTTTGCCGCAGCGCGTGTCGATGTCTTCGCGCTATCGCAATGCGATTTTTGTGAGTGTGCACTACAACTTCACGTGGCGTCGAGAGGCTTGTGGTTTGGAGACATTTTATCATTCATCGCAAAGTCGGAATTTGGCGACTTATGTGCAGCAAGGAATGTTGCGACGGGTTCGCGGAGAGAATCGCGGAGCAAAATATGCCCGCTACTATGTGATTCGGAATGCCAAAATGCCGGCCATTTTGGTGGAGTGTGGATTTGTGAGCAATGCTCGGGAGCGTGATAAAATGCGTCGTGCTTGGTATCGTCAGGCTGTGGCCGATGGCATTGTCGATGGGATTATGCAGTATCGTCATCGTGGATGAGGTATCGTTGTCCCACTTGTGATCAAGAAGCGCTTGTGGGCAAGCCTTGCCCGTATTGCGAACACGAGGCGCAAAGAAAAGTGCGCACGAAGTCTTGGGAGCAAGAATCGCTCTATGATGGCTTGGATTTGCCCCATGAGGAGGATGAAGCGTGCGAAAAATCGGGTCGACGGCAGAGTCCGACAGGAATTGCCTGGTATTGGTATGGCGTCGCCTTGCTTTTACTGGCGATGATGGTAGGGAGGGTGATCTACTTCCGATGAGTTCCCTATTTTTTGCCCAGACCCGAGTGTCGACATCTGCATCGCGATTGTTTGCGTTTCACAGCAATCCGCACAACATCCATCACGTGATGCCGCCGAGTTTGAAAGTGGTGGAGTTGAAAACCGAAGTGCCTGCGCGGCAGGGGGGATTGATTGAGATTCGCGCGCGCGATTGGGGGGTGATTCCGATGCATTGGATTTGTCGTTGGCAGGTGGTCGAAGAGCCGATGCGATTGATCGATGAGATGCTGCAAGGCCCCTTTGAGCGATTTGTGCATGAGCATCGTTTCGAAGATGTGGAAGATGGGGTGTGTTTGATGACCGACCGTGTTGAATACCAGTGGGGGCGATCGTGGTGGGGAAAAGCGGTATCGGAGACCTTCATACGAGGGTACTTGGTGGCGCTTTTTTGGTATCGGCATCGTCGCACGAGAGCTTGGGCGCGGCGGCAGGGTGACTGAATTGATTTGGCATTGCGTGCTAGGGGAAATGCTGCTTTGTTGGCGTTGTGAGTGATTCCTTAACATTGTTGGGCAATTCCCAGACGCGGTGGCCGCAATCGCCGGAGGAGGCAAAACTTGAGACTTTTCCGAATCGTAGTCCGCAGAATTGCTACTGGGTGCATTTGGATTTTCCCGAATTTTCTTCTCTTTGTCCGGTGACAGGTCAGCCTGATACCGCGCGTTTGCAAATTCGCTACATCCCCGACCAAGTGTGTGTGGAGACCAAATCGCTCAAATTTTATCTCACATCCTTTCGCAATACCGCGTCGTTTAACGAAGAAATTGTCAATCGCGTGATGGTCGATCTCGTCGCCATATTGCAGCCGAAAAAGTTGGTCGTGCGTGGTGATTTTTCCCCACGTGGGGGCATCTCATTGACGGCACAAGCATCCTACCCCCAGAGCGAGTGGGCGGGATTGTCGATGGACGAGAGTTGAAGTGAGGATCGGATTTTCGCTTGGCTGATGAGTCATTTGGGTTTAGCGTGCGCGCGCCATGCACGCATTTTCCTACATCGACGGTCAGCTCCATTGTGAAAACGTTCCGCTTCAGGCGCTCGCCGAGCAACACGGGACACCGCTGTATGTCTACTCGGGCAACACGATTTTGGATCACTACCGTCGTCTGGATTTAGCCTTGCAGGGCATTGATCACGAAGTGGCCTATGCTGTCAAAGCAAACTCCAATGTGTCGGTTTTGCGTTTGTTGGCACAAGCTGGAGCAGGTTTTGATATTGTTTCTGGCGGAGAGTTGTATCGTGTGATCAAAGCGGGAGGCGATCCTGCGCATTGTACCTTTGCTGGAGTGGGCAAAACGCGTGACGAAATCGTTTATGCATTGCAGCAGGGGATTTACTGTTTCAACGTCGAGTCCGAAGCAGAATTGATCTATCTCAACCAAGTAGCGGGCGAGCTTGGCGTGGTGGCTCCTGCGGCCGTGCGGGTGAATCCGAATGTGGATGCAAAAACGCATAAGTACATTTCCACGGGCAAGTCCGAAAACAAATTCGGCATTGATTTCGACGCGATCGAGGCGCTCTACGCCAAGGCAAGTGCGGAACTGCCGCACGTGCGCATGCGTGGCTTGCAGATGCACATTGGTTCGCAATTGACTTCGGTTCAGCCTTTTGTGGAAGCGGTGAAAAAGGTTAAGCCCTTGGCGCAGTCGTTGAAAGACAAGCACCAGATCGAATTCTGGTCCATTGGTGGTGGGATCGGGATTGTCTACCATGATTCCCTGGCCTCGGGGCAGTTGCAATGGTGGGAGCAGAAAGAAGCAGAAAGCAAGCCATTGACCATCGAAGAATACGGCGCGGCGGTGGTGCCATTACTGACGGATCTGGGATTGAAAATTTTGTTAGAGCCAGGCCGCTACATCGTCGGCAATGCGGGCGTTTTGCTGACGCGTTGCTTGTATGAGAAAAAAGGTAGTGCGAAGACTTTTAAAATCGTCGATGCGGGGATGAACGATTTGATTCGTCCAGCGTTGTATGAGGGGCACCACGAGATTGCGCCAGTGCTGGAGAAATCCGGCGACTTGGTCAAAGCGGATGTTGTTGGGCCAATTTGTGAGAGCGGTGATTTCTTTTGCCAAGATCGCGCTATGCCCGACTTTCAACCAGGTGATGTGATCGCACTCCTCTCTGCGGGAGCTTATGGTTTCGTGATGGCGAGCAACTACAACACGCGTCCCTTGCCAGCAGAAATTCTGGTGGATGGTGATCAGGCAAAAGTGGTGCGCAAGCGTCAGACCTTAGACGACGTGCTCGCGGGGGAACTGTGATCGGATTCTGGCGTTTTGCCGTCGAGCACACAGGCGACGCAAAGATCGCCACTGACATTGATCATCGTGCGGAAGCGGTCGAGGAACCAATCGACAGGAATGAGCAGCAAGCTGTATTCGAGAGGGAGTCCGACCGCTGTGAGCACGAGAGTCATCGTCAAAAGTCCTGATGAGGGAATGCCCGCGGCGCCCACAGAGGCCGCCATGGAACAGACGACGACAATCAATTGTTGAGAAAAATCCAGTTCGATGCCGCAGAGTTGTGCGATGAAGAGAGCTGCCATGGCTTCATAGAGGGCCGTGCCATCATTATTGAAATTCGCACCGACCAGAGCGCCGAGGTTTGCTGATTGCTTGCGAAGTTTCAGGTTGCTCCGAAGACACTCGTAGGTGAGCGGCATGGTGGCGGTCGAACTTGCCGTCGAAAACGCCATGGCGAGAGCATCGCGGCAGTGATGGATGAGTAGTCGGGGAGTCACCCAAGATTGGAGGCGAATGCGCAGCATGTAATAGGAAAACTGCAACGCGAGGGCGGCGATGACCGCGACGACCAACCACAGCAGGCTGAGAAACGATTGAAAGCCATGTTGACCGACTTCTGCGGCAACGACCCCGAGGACAATCAAAGGCACCAATTGCACAATCCAGTGTAGCATGGCGATGAAGGCATCCATCAAAACCTTGACCGTGGTCGCGGCGGCATGGAGATCGGGAGAAACCTTGCGCAGAGCCAGACCGAGCATCATCGCGAGAACAATGACGCCGAGAACATTGCCATCAGTAAAAGGACCGAGCACCGTTTTGGGGAGTCGATCCAAAATGTGATAGAGGCTATCGAGCAGGCTTGTGTTCGCGGCGTCCGCTTTTGCGGCGAGCAGCGAGTCCTGCATCTGAGCGGCTTGAGCTGAGACTTCAGCCTGTTCTTTTTCCAGTGACTCGCGTTTTCCTGGCTGAATGAGATTGGCGATCGAGAGGCCGATGATGATGGCGGCGATGGTATTCGTCACCAGCAAACGGACTAGTTGAGGACTTTTCCCCTTTTCGATCTTGGTGCTGATGAGTGCGTGGACAATGGCGAAAAAAGCTACGGGAGCGGCGAGCATTTGCAGCAGCCCCATGAGAATGCTGCCGGGTTTTGCGAGACTGGCAGCGGCTGGACCTTGCCAGACACCGATCGCGGCGCCAATGCTCATACCGATGAGAGTGCGAAGGTAAAGAGGGAGAGTTTGCCAGCGAGAGAGCAATAAGAGCATAGGAAACAAACTAGACGGAGCTCCCTGTGGTGCAATCGAAAAATTTGCTCACAAAAATCTGATGCTAGGTGACAGTGGATTCTGCGGGTACTGCTTGCCAAGTGGCTCGCTTTCGTTACCGTAAAGGAAATGAAACGCTACGTGGCAAATGCGGATTACGAGGACAGAGACAGTGCGCCGTTGTTTTTGGAAAAAGGAGATATCGTCACCACGGGCGTGGCAGACACGACCTGGCCAGGATGGATCTGGGCAGAGAGCCGTGACGGTTCTCGAGGTTACGTTCCCGAGGAGATCCTCGAAGCTGTTGCGGAAGATCGTTATCGGGTTGTAGAAGCGTATGATCCGACCGTATTGTCCTTAAAGCGCGGTGATGTGGTGGAATCCATTCGGCAGATCCATCGCTGGCATTGGTGTCGCAATCAGCATGGGAAATGTGGTTGGGTGGCAGACTATCTGCTACGCGAGCAAGTATAATGCGGTGTGGTGAAGTGTAGCGGATCAAAACAAAGCGATGATGAAAAAAAGTGGTACATTAGAAAAAGCATTAGCGATCAATTTGGATCCCGTGCGCTATGGCACGATTGCGGAGATTGGTGCGGGCCAAGAAATTGCCAATTGGTTTTTCCGAGCTGGGGGAGCTGCTGGAACGATTGCGAAGACGATGTCGGCCTACGACATGACTTTTAGCGATGAGATCTATGGCAAAAGTCGTCGCTATGTATCAGTGGAAAGGTTGAAGCAAATGCTGCAACATGAGTATGCGATCTTGGAGCAACGGTTGGCGGAAAAGCGTGGTGAGCAGACGGCCTTTTTTGCATTGGCCGACACGGTGAGAGCGCGTGGATTTCGGGATGTCGACAGCAGTGGTTGTCAAGGTTGGATGGGGGTGAGATTTCAACCTGAGCCGCAAGCGGACGTGCAGCAGATGGTCTTACATGTGAGGTTGCTCGACGACACCAATGCGGAGCAGGCAGCGGCATTGGGAATTCTCGGGGTGAATTTATTGACGGCGGCCTTTTATCATCGGCAGTCGCCTGCCGAAATCATGCGAGTATTGATGGAAGGTCTTGACCGGCGGCGAGTAGAAATTGACATGTTTCAGGTCGAGGGATCCGTTTTTGGAGCGGAGGAATTTCAAGATCGCGTGTGTGCTTTGTGTTTGGTGGAGCAAGGCTTGGCGGATGCGGCATTATTTGGTCCAGATGGATCGATTCATCAAGCGGCGGACATTTTTTATGGCAAATCGGTGTTGCTCAAGCGTGGCAGTTTCGATCCTGTGACGCGATTGCACATGGACATGTTGGCTCGGGGGGCAGCGGCATTTCGTCATGACTTTGGAGAAGAAGCAAAGGAATCCTTAGAAGTCATGGAGCTAACGATGAACAACTTGCTGACTTGCGAGGGGGTGGTGAACAAAGTGGATTTTCTTGCGAGAGCGGATGTTTTGCAGGCGTTGGGCAAGTATGTGTTGATCTCGAAATACGCCCGATTTTTTCGTTTGAGTGAATTTGTGACACGTCACACGCGCAAGCCTGTAGGAATCGTGCTTGGTGTGCCTTTGCTGGAGGAATTGTTTCAGGAAAAGTGGTATGAGGAAGTGCCAGGCGGATTGTTAGAATCCTTTGGTCGCATGCTACGAAATGGTCTGCGTTTGTATGTTTATCCGATGGAGTGTCACGAATCTGGTGAAGTCATCACAGCGCAGAGTGCGCGCATTCCGATGCAGCAGAAAAAACTGCTGGAATATCTCATGGAGGTGGGTCAAGTGCGGGCGATTGACGAGGGGGATGCCGATCTCATGAAATTCAGCAGTTACGATGTTCGAGAGATGTGGAGGCATCACGACGCGCGGTGGAAAAAACTGGTGCCGAGCGAAGTTCTGCGACACGAGCGATGGGTCAATTTTTGACACATGTACTTGCATCCTCATAAAATTCCCTTAGGATCACGTCATGCGAAACATTCTGAGTCAATTTCTGCCACTGCTGGGATTCGTTGCTGTTGCATCATCTGCGTGGGCGATTGGGAAAAAAGAAAAACCGTCAGTGCCGGATGTGACGATCCAGCAAGTCCAATTTGGTGCTGTGGTGAACGATGTGCCGTTTGATGCCAAGGACCTCGAGGGCAAAGTAGTTGTTGTCGAGTTATGGGGCGTGAATTGTCCACCGTGCATTGCCAGTCTGCCAGAGATGCAGCGTTTGGCCAAGTCGGGAGAGAAAAAAGGTCTTGTTGTGGTGGGGATGGAGTGTCAGGACAGTTCGAAAGAAGTGATCAACAAAGTGCTCAAAAATGCGCGAGTAAGCTATCCCGTGGTAGCGGGTGGAGGCGTGGGCTTCGACATTACGACCATCCCCCACGCGGCGGTTTTCGGCAGCGATGGCAAATTGGTTTGGGCGGGTAACCCGCACAATGCTGATTTCAAGCGCGAAGTCCGCGAAGCAATGCGCGGCATCAAGCGCTAGTCGTGTTTTCAATCATCTTTTTCGCATTCTCGCTGCATACGGCCTGAACGAGCTGTGCCAAAGTGGCAAAATCGTCTGGCAATTCTCCACGTTCGGCTTGGCTGCCGATCATTTCGCAGAGGATGCGGCGGAAGTATTCGTGACGAGGGAAGGAAAGAAAACTGCGGGAGTCGGTGAGCATGCCGACAAATCGCGCCAACAGTCCGGTGGAGCTGAGGGCTTTGAGTTGCTGTTCCATGCCATCCTTTTGATCGAGGAACCACCAGCCTGAGCCGAATTGAATTTTTCCCGGTCTGCTGCCATCTTGGAATGCACCCGTGAGGGCCGCGAAGAGGTAGTTGTCGCGTGGGTTGATGTTGTAGAGAATGATGCCAGGAAGAGAGTCGAGTTGGGAGAGAGTATCGAGGTAGTGAACGAGTCCATGTCCTTGCGGGCTATCGCCGATGGTGTCGAAGCCGCTGTCGCCCCCGAGTTGTTGCGCAAGACGTGAATTGGTGTTACGGAATGGGCCGAGATGGAGTTGTTTGGTCCAACCTTTCGCCGCATCCAGTTCGCCAAAAAATACCATGAGATAATGGGTGAATTGATCTTTTTCCAGAGCGCTGATCGCATCGCCTGCCATGGCACGCAGAAAGATGCTTGCTGCGGTCGCTTCGTCACAGTCGCAGGTGGGGCAATGATCGAGTCCATGATCGGACATCCGACCACCCACTGCGTGAAAGTCGTCGTGGCGCTGTTGCAGTGCGCTGAGAAGGTCATGCAGATGCACAATGGGTCGATCGCAGGTCGCTGCTAATTTTTCAATCCACCTACGGTAACGCACCCCCTGATCAACGGCAAACGCCTGATCGGGTCGGAAAGTGGGGAGAACTTTTGTGGCGAGAGAGGTCGATTGAATGCGCCAGTGATCATCGAGGGAATCGGCGGGGTCATCCGTGGTGCCCACCATGGCGATATGGAATTTTTCAAGCAATCCATGCACGCAAAAATCGGGCGATGCGAGCATTTCATTGCAGCGTTGCCAGATGCTTTCTGCGGTTTGGGGCGTGAGGAGATCGTCGATGCCAAAATACTGACGGAGCTCGAGATGAACCCAGTGGTGCATGGGGTTGCAGAGCGTAAAAGGAACCGTTTCCGCCCATGCTTGAAATTTTTCGCGAGGCGTAGCATCTCCCGTGATGTATCGCTCGTTGATGCCATTCGCGCGCATGAGTCGCCATTTGTAGTGATCGCTCCCGAGCCAGAGTTCCGTGATGTTTTCCCAGCGGTGATTGCGGGCTATTTCTGCAGGTGAGAGGTGAGAATGATAATCATAGATCGGCGCATGTTTCGCGATCTCATGAAAGAGGCGCTGTGACGTTGGGCTACTTAGGAAAAAGTTGTCATGCAGGTATTTCATGTGTTCGAGAATTAGCGCGAATCGATGATGCTTGCCAAGCAAAGAATCCGTTGAGCTGGGCGAAGCTCTCGGCTCATAGCAAAAAGGCATTGTCAAACGAATAATGGATGGAAAAAATTTTCGCACTTCTTCCTTGTGGTCTGCCGAAAAATCGCTGAAATACTCCCTGCACAGTTCTAACCGTACAACCCTATGATCGAAAAACTCGTTATCTCGCGCTCCAAGTTGGTGGCTGCATTTGTTACCACTGGTCTCGTCACTATGCCCTCTCTGTTCGCCCAAGCAGCTGATGCTGCGCCAGCGAAAAAGACAGCCTTGCAGAAATGGGTGATCGATGGAGGTCCAACCATGTTGTTCATTGGTGCTGCCGTCGTCGCTTTCATTGCTCTGACGATTTATTGCTTCATGAGCATGACGAAGGCCAAGTATTGCCCTGATGATTTGAAAAATGCTCTGATGGATCATATGGCAAACGTTCGCGTTCGTTCGGCGATTGAATTGGCAGCGACTCATCCCAGCTATCTTGGTCGTCTTGTGGCCTATGCTTTCCCAAACATTGATGCCACGCGCCCTGAGGATTTGGGTCGTGATCAAGTGGAAGATGCAATGGCGGACTTTGTGAACAACGAAACCCGCACCTCTATGACCTGGATCAACTACATTTCACTGTGTGCGCAGACCTCGCCGATGTTGGGACTGCTGGGAACGGTGATCGGGATGGTGGGTTGCTTCGGTACTCTCGCTGAAACAGGATCGGCTGACCCATCGCAGCTCGCAGGTGACATTTCGGTGGCGCTGTTGACGACGCTCTGGGGTCTCGTGAACGCGATTCCTTGCATTTCCATGTTCTTCTTCTTTAAGAACCGCTTAGCAGAATTGACTGCGGAATCGATCAAAGCTGCGGAAGACATGATCAACGCTGCGACAGCAACCGTGAATGCTGACACCATCTATGCGAAGATCCCTGAGGGAATTGCGGTCTAAGAATATTCAGCGCGACTGCGTTATCTACTAGGGATGGCGCAGTCCAACTCATCATAACCCAAACATCTTACGAAATGTCTTCCAAACTCCGTGATGCAGGTGGAGGTGACAATGACGAATGCGCATTGGACATGTCTCCGATGATTGACATGGTCTTCTTGTTGCTCATTTTCTTTGTTGTCAATTCCAGTCAAGCCATTGTGAAGCAGGACTCCGATGTGCGTCCTCCGATTGCGAGCTTTGGCAAGAAACAGGAAGACAAAAATGGTCGCATTGTGATCAATGTCTATCAAGATGGGTCTTATAAGTCTGAACGTGGCGAGCCGCTTTCTTCCGATGAAGAAATTTTCGAAATGGTAAAAAAAGCCAAAGAAGCGAACGACCTTCTGAGTTATAAATCCAAGCTACACTTGCGTGGCGACAAGGAGGCCGTTTTCAAGTATTCTCGCAAAGCCATTGCGGCATCGGCGAAAGCGGGAGTGGATCAAGTCATGTTTGCCACCTACTCTACGGATAAATAACCTGAACCAATATCCATTATGGCACGTCACAAAAAATACGAAGCGGGAGATGAGGCAATGCCTGCATTGGACATTTCCTCGCTGATCGACGTTTGTTTCCTTTTGCTCATTTACTTCTTGGTGGCGACCACCATTCAGAAAAAAGAAGTGGATGTGCCCCTGGCGCTACCAGCGATGTCGAGTGCAGACTCGAATATGCCAGACATCGAACCATTGTTCATCAAAGTCGATGCCAACGGCGCGATTTTCACGGGGGCTGGTGCTGCGCAGCAAGTGCTTGATACCGATACCAGTGTCAGGTCGCTGCCTTTGCTAACGCAACAACTGACATTGTATGCAGCGGGTGCCAGCTCAGGAGACAAAAAACCTTTGGTGCAAATGTGGGTGGACCCCGGTGCAAATCAACAGCGTGTCATTGACGTTCTCAATGCTCTCGTCGGTGCGGGCATCAGTTCGGTAACCTTCACCGATCTTGTCGACTAAGCTTTCTCTTCTTTTTGCAAAGCCGGGGTCGCCCGTCTGCCCTAGCGGACAGTGCCTCGGTTTTTTTTCTGCCAAGATTTTCTCCGTTTTTTCGTTTCTTTGATGTTCCAGCTTGCCGAGTTCCTGAGTCACAGTATCTTTTAAACAACCATTGTATCACTGCTATGAGCCATTTTGATCATTCACTTTTTCGCGCCAGTTTGTTGGGTGCGAGCATTGCCGTTGTTGGTGCGCCCTTGCTCCATGCCCAGGGTGAAAGCCTTGATGAGCAAGTAGGTAAATCGCTAGAGTTCATGAAAACCGGCAAATGGGCAGAAGCTGCTCAATTGCTGGATGCTGCTTGCAATCGTCCGAATTTGAAGTCTCTCTATGGTTCTCGTATCGGCGTGCTGCATTATCGTCGTGGCATCTGTTTGACCAAGCTGCGACAGTTTGATGCGGCGATGAAAGCTTTTGAGACATGCTACAATGAATTTCCTCCTAACCAAGATGGTTCGGGCAACATTTATCACAAGACAGCATTGCTGAAGTGGGGTGATGCCGCGATGGGTGCTGAGCAATACGATTTAGCGATTACCCAATACAAAAAGTTCTTACAGGAGCGCAGCAACGAGCGAGGTAAGGATGAATACCAAAAAGGCCCCTACTACATCAATCTGTCGATCTGTTATTTCCGTACCGGCAAGTTGTCGGAAGGCATGGAGAATCTGGAGATTGCGATGAAAAACAAGCTGGTGTTTCCGACGCCAGATGCGGGCATTGTTGCCGCCTTTCAGGCCTTTGTGAATGCTGCAATTGGTAAGGGCAACGAGCAGACCATTTTAGATTTTATCGAAAAAAATCGTGCCGACATTGTGATTGAGCCATTTGAAATGCAGGAGTTCAATCCGGTCTTTCTCAAATTGGCCCATGATGCGTATCAAGCGCAAATGGAGCGTGCAGCGATTACGCTTTATCAAATGGTGTTTCCCACGGAAGTCTTATTGGACGACATCAAAGTGCGCCGCGAAACCATTGGCAAGCGTCGCGGTGTGATGGATGGCCCGCGCTTGATTTCAGCAGATAAACTCAAAGCAGCAGAGGAAGCTGTGACCAAGTACAATCGTGAGACGAAAAATCCAGAGATTACGCAGTTGCTGTCACTCGCTTACATTCATGAGATCAACGGCAATGCCCGCGGAGCTTTTGCGGCTTATGAAAATTTGGAGCTGTATTATCCGAAGCATGAAAAGCGTGAGAACAATTTGTTTCAGCTTGTTCGCACCAGTTCGATTATTGGTGAAGTGCTGATTACGGAAAAGTATGGCCAATCCTTTTTGAAGCTCTTCCCCAGCTCGGAGCATGTGCCAGCAGTGCGGCGGATGATGTTGACTTCTTTATTTTACGAGGGTCAGTACAAAAAATGCATCGAAGTGGCAAATGTGATGATCGACAAGCTCGAAAAAGGCTCCGACCAGCACGACATTTGCTTGCACGTTTTGGGTGGTTCGCATTACTACGAGGGCGAATACGAGAAAGCCCAGCCATTGTTGGATCGCCACGCGGCAGAGTATCCCAAGTCCAAATTCCGTCAGGCAGCTCTTTTCTTCCAAGGGTCGAATTGGGTGAAGATGCAAGACTTTGCCAAAGGCGCTACTTTGCTTGATGCCTTTTTAAAAGAATATCCTGACGCTGGGAAAAATCCCTATCTTCCCTTCGCGCTCTACGATCGCGCTACCTGTCACTACGCGCTGAGTGAATATGCACCGGCGCTTGAGAAACTCGATCGGATTGAGAAAGAATTTCCGCAGACGGAGGTGCTTGATTTGACGTTCAACATGAAAGGCAACGTGCATTTTTCCGAGTCTCGCAATGACGAGGCGGAGAAATACTACAAGATGGGGTATGAGTTGGCTGAACGACGTGGCGCCAAGATGGTGGCAGGTGAGTCGGTGTATTTATTAATCGCCATGTTAGGCGAACGAGGTGAGGGCAAAGAAGGCAATCCTCGGATCAAGGATGCTGTGCCATGGATTGATAAGTTCTGGAAAGAGTATGCAGATGGTTCTCCCTATCGCACTCAAGCAGCAGTGGCTGGCATTTATGCGATGGATGCGGCGGGACGTGGTGATGAGGGATTGGAACGTTTGCGCGATGTCATTGCCGAAATGGCCAGTGATCCGATGTCGCGTGGCTTGGAGGAAGCGATTGGTTCTTATACCGAATTCTACCTGACGAAGCATAGTCCGGAAGAGTTGAAGGAGCACTACTACAACTTCCCCAAAATTCAGGCCAAGGATACAGTCGCGCGTGCTTTGTTGCGCATGGCGGTGATCGGGGTTTTTGAAGATTTATTGAAAAATACTAAAGAAGAAGCTGATCGCAGCAAAGCTGAGGCGATGATTAAGGTATTATTTAATGAATTGAAATCAGCCTTCACCCCGAAAGATTTGACATCGTTCATCTTGGTGCGTGTGGGTGATTTCATTCGGGAAAAAACGGGTACACCGCGTGAAGCGTTGGACTACTACACGGAAGCCTTGAATCGTAAGGACGGTGGTTACAAGTTCGAAGCGATGTTTGGTCGGGCGGATGTGTTAGGGCGCAGCAAATTGCCTGCGGATCTCGAAACAGGGATCAAAGATCTCGATGAGGTTTACGCCAATTCCGACAAGAAGCCTCAGCGTGAAAAAGCATTGTATCGCAAGGTTGAATTGTTGGCTGCAAAAGAAGATTGGGCGAAAGTCAATGAGGCTGCAAAAATCTACATGGATCGCAAAACCAACAACTTCTCTGCCTATTCAGGTCCTGTGAATTTGTTGTTGGCACAATCCTATGAAAAGATGAATCAGATCAATGATGCGATTTTCAGTTACTCGGCGATTTGCTTCGGCAACCAGCGTGGTGCCATTCGGTATTCAGCACCGGCTTGCAAGCGTTGGATGGAACTGCTCTGGGAGCGTGATCAAGCGGGCGAGGGTGATAAGCCAGGCGACCGTCAAGGGGCCTACAATGGTGGTTACAACTACATTGACTCCACACGCCGCATTTATGAGAAAATGACGCAAGAGGAAAGAGAGCAGTGGACTGCGGTGGAAGAGCTCGTCAAAGACTACGAGGCTCGCCCGGGAATCAAGTCGTTTGCGCAGCAGCAAAAAGAAAAAGAAGCGAAGAAATAATCCTACAACTCGAACCACTCTATTTTTCTATGAAAACCATTTTTTCTTATGCCTGTCTTGCCACTTTGACTCTGTCTGGAGTGTTGGCTCAGCAAGCGCCCGCTCCCGCAGCTCCGGCAGCTCCTTCCGCTCCTGCAGCACCAGCGGCGGTGGCACCTCAGCAAGCACCGGCTTTGCTCATCTATGAAGATGGCACATCGGACAATGCTTACATCGTCGCGGCGACGCGTTCGGAGATTCGTTATCGCCCGACGCCCCAGGCGATTGATACGACGGACATGAAGCTCTCTGAGTTGCAAAGTGTTTATCTGCTTGAGCCGAAGATGTTTCGTGAGGCGATGGAGCTATATCAATCCCGCAAATATGCCGAGGCAAAAGAGTTGTTCATCAAAGTGAAAGAAATCTACAAGCCGACAGCCGCCTTGGATAACAACTACTCGACACTTGCGGGCTTTTATGAGTTGGAATGCATGCGTCGCTTGGGTGATTTGGAAGGACTCGCTAAAGGGGTTGAGGCCTTTCGCAAAGAGGGCTTGATGCGTGAGCACCATCTCAAGCAGTTGGAGATCTACATTTTCTGGGATGCTCTTCGTAACAAATCGTGGCAGCGTCTGGTATCCTTGGGGGAGGCACGTTTGGCAGAAAAGCTTCCATCGTATCAGCGGGCTCAGGTGGCTTTCTGTGTGGCGAATGCGTACGAGGCTCTCAAGCAGGACTCGAAGGCGCTCAATGCTTACAACACTGCCATGGTAGCAGACTTGGGTGCGACGGAAGAAATCGCTGAAAAATCGGCACTTGCGATCATGCGCATTCACCAAGCAAATCCTGAAGTGCAACTTGCGATCAAGCTGTGGGGTTCGCCGGATGAAAATAAAAATTCGACGGGTTACCTGCATTTGCAAGAGGCAGCTTCTGTCGCAGCGCTTTACAATTTGACCTTAGGTGGTGGCAAGAAATTGCCATCGACCTTCGTCCCTCTATTGAAGTTCAAGCCTGATATTGCCAAGCCCGAGCCGAAAAAGCCTGAGGAAAAGCCAAAGGACAAATAATCGGCTCGCACCTGCTTTCGGTATCGGGCATATTTTCGGCATGGATTTGATTGCAATAGCCCAGCGAGTCATCGCAATGGAAGCTCAAGCGCTGGAGCATATGTCTCAGCGCTTGAATCATTCATTTGCGTCGGCGGTGACCGATTTGCAAAAAGTTCTCGAGCAGCAGAAAAAAATTGTTGTGGTCGGAGTGGGTAAGTCGGGCAACATTGGGCAGAAAATTGCGGCGACATTGAATTCGACAGGTGCGACGGCGGTGGTTCTGAGTTCGCAGGATGCGTTGCATGGCGATTTGGGCATTCTCAACGATGGCGATGCCATCATCGCGCTTTCCTACTCGGGAGAAACCGCGGAGTTGTTGCATTTGTTGCCGTATTTGAAGCGGTCTGCGGGACTGTTGATTGCGCTGACAGGCAAGACTGGTTCTGCTTTGGCATTGCACGCCGATTGGGTCCTGGATACCTCTGTGGAACGCGAGGCCTGTCCGTTGAATTTAGCGCCGACCTCTTCTTCGACAGCCATGCTCGTGATGGGTGATGCACTTGCGATGGCGTTGTTGCAAGCGAGAGGATTTACCGAAGAAGATTTTGCGAAGTATCATCCCGGTGGATCTTTAGGGAGAGCCTTATTGACCAAGGTCGCCGATATCATGCGCTCAGGGGATTCTTTGGCCTTATTATCGCGCGATGCGACGGTCAACGATGCGTTGGTGGCGATGACCCAAGCGCGCGCGGGAGCAGCCATTGTGATCGAAGCAGATGGGCAGTTGGCGGGGGTGTTTACTCATGGAGATTTTGTGAGAGCTTTTCAAGCGGATGCAAATTTGGGCCATCATGCCGTAGCGCGTTACATGACAGAGCGTCCGATTACAGTGCAGGCATCGGCCTTAGCAGTGCAGGCGGTCAAAACGATTGGAACACATCGCATCGATGACGTCGTGGTTCTCGATGAGGAAAATCGTCCTGTCGGATTAGTGGATACACAGGATCTGGTGCGCTTGCGTTTGGTCTGAAAGAAAGATGCGTATGAAATTGCTCCCCACAGAAATCGGTGCGAGGTGGGGCGTCTTTCGGACATTCGTGAGTCTCATTGTTATCGGAGTGGTGACGGGTAGTTTGTCTGCGATGTTCCTGTTCGGTTTAGACATGGTGACCAAAGCGCATCATGAAGCGCCGTGGTTATTGTGGTTTTTGCCTGTGGCGGGCGTAGCGATGGTGCATGTCTATCAACGATTTGGCGGAATGGCGCGCGATGGGAGTCATTTGTTGGTGGAAGAAATGCAGCAATGGCGAAGTCGGGTCTCGCGTCGCATGGCGCTGTTCATTGTCGTATCGACTTGGCTAACGCATTTATTTGGCGGATCGGCGGGACGGGAAGGTACAGCCTTGCAGCTCGGAGCGTCGGTTTCCACCTGGGTGTGGCGTTTTTTCTCCGTATCGCAATCGACGGCTCGTACCTTGATGATGGCAGGAATGGCCGCGGGATTTGGCGCGGTATTTGGCACTCCATGGGCAGGAGCGGTTTTTGTGTTAGAGTTGCCGATACGTGGGCGATGGGAGTGGCGATTATTGCTGCCATGTGTGATAACGGCATGGGTGGGTCACATGACCTGCATGGCGTGGGGTGTGCAGCACAACGACTTTCGTGTGTTGGTGCCGCCGGGAACTTCGCTGGCATCGATCACGCCCTGGTGGATCATTTCCTTATTCGTAGCGGCCTGTCTGTTTGGTTTCTGTGGTCGATTGTTTGTGAGTTTGTCCGAGGCAGCGTCACGATGTTGGACGCGATGGGTGAGGCAGCCATTATGGCGTCCGGTGATAGGCGGGGGATTCTTGATTCTCTTGGTGGAAGTTTTTGGTTTGTCTGACTATCTCGGTTTAGGAGTCGACGCCGCGCGAGAAGGAGGAGTGAGTCTACTCAGCAGCTTTGAGTGGGGAGGTGCCGCGTGGTGGAGTTGGTGGGCGAAGATGGTGCTCACCATCATTACCTTATCTTGTGGTTTTCGAGGAGGGGAAGTGACGCCTCTATTTTTCATAGGTGCAGCGCTGGGAAATGCGGTTGCTTGTATGATGGGGCAGTCCGTAGCACTGTATGCTGGATGGGGGATGGTTGCGGTCTTTGCGGCGGCGTCGAATGCTCCGCTGGCTTGTGTGTTGTTAGGCTGTGAGTTGTTCGGGATCTCCCACATGCCTGAGCTGGCAATCGTTTGTTTGATCGCGTTTGCGGTGAGTGGGCGAGGTGGAATCTATCACAAACATGCCGTACGCTAGATCGTTGCATTGTATTTGGCAGCATCAATCTGATGTGGTAATGTAGGAGCATGAAAATTTTTTGTGTTCTACTGGGATTGCTGATGGCGAGTTGCGCGCGTCCGGGCGGCTATGATGGGATCATGACACGATCGTATCGCGTGCGAGGCTCGACGCACCATCCCATGTCAGTAGATCAGGGATTACAATATCAGGCTGTGGGTGTGGCATCGTGGTACAACGAATCAAAATTTCTGGGTCTTGTGAGGGGGAAGACATCCTTGGGAGAAAAAGTCATGCCTTGGCATTTGATCGCAGCTCATAAGACCTTGCCCTTACCCTGTGTCGTGCGAGTGACGCATTTGGGCAATGGGAAGTCGGTCAAAGTGCGTGTGAATGATCGTGGACCATTCATTGAGGGGCGATTGATTGATCTTTCGCCGCGTGCGGCGGGTCGATTGGGAATGAAAGAGGAGGGATTGGCGATGGTGCGGGTTGAAGTTCTTTCCGTAGGAGATGGACCTCATCGGCGGCGAGTGCGACGCGGATTTTGGTCGATGAATGATACCATTTTGCATCAATTGCGATTTTAAGGATGACAGAAAATGCTTGAGAGATCCTGTGCTGTTTGGGCGTATGCAACAACACAATGAAAAAATGGATTCTCGTATTATTGTCTGTGTGGATGAGTTCTTGTGCGACGATTGCTCCTCCAGCGTCCTCGGGCACTGTGGATCATGTGGTTCTTTTTTGGCAAAAAAAACCGGGGAACGCAGGTGACCGAAAAGAACTGATTGCTGCGATCGAGCGCTTGCGGGTGATCGAGGGGATTTTGTGGCTTGATTATGGAACTGCCGTTCCGAGCGAGAGGGCCGTAGTGGATGATTCCTTCGACGTGGCATTATCGATTCGTTTCAAAGACGTGAAGGCACTACAAGCGTACGAAGCTGATCCTCGTCACATGAAAGAGGTGAACGAAGTGCTCCTGCCCTTGACGAAAAAAGTCCAAGTCTACGATTTCACACGTTGATCGCGCATTCATGGATCGCGCGGTTGGGCGAATGAAGGCTCAACCGCGATTCTTTTCGAGCAAAATCATCATAAGCAGCGAAAGCAAGATTCTGCTTTCGACAGCAGCTTCGACGTGCTGCAGCAAATTCACTTCAAAGCGTCCTTCCCAGAAAGCATTTTGTTTGTTGAGTCGCATCACCGCTTGGCCGGTGGCGGCATCGCTGACGAGGTAGCGTGGGTGAAAGAAAAATCCTGACAGCAAGCCTATCACAGGAATGCTGCTGAAGAGGGCATCGGCCACCTTAGTCCATGGATTCTCCTCGCGAATGACGAATTGGGGTTGGGTTTGTTGGGCGGCGAAAATTTCGTAGTGAGCACTCCAGATCGAGCGCATGCCCTTGCGACCGACTGAGCCGATTTCATTTCCTTGGAGGTCGCGGAAATGGTAGCGCGCGGACCAATCGAGGATTTGATTTGCTTCGATCGTGCAGAGGCGTTGGCGGCGGGCATGGTCTTGGTAGACTTCGATTTTTTCGCGAAGTTTGAAGAGTTTCTGTTTGATGTTGAGAACAGGCTGACCGCTAGCATCTGTGACGAAAACTTGAGGCGAGAGTGCGAGGATTTTGAAGCGAAACGTGAGAGGATATTGCATGCGTGGATCATAGTCGGTGGGATCGGCCATGAACAGCAGAATGAGAATTTGTGTTTTCAAAAGATTGCGGGCTTGCCATGGGGCAGTGGATGATTTGGAGTGGGAGCGTGCTTGCGAAACGCATTATCCCATGTCTCGATGTGACCGGTGGCCGAGTGGTCAAGGGTGTCAATTTTGTTGATTTGATCGATGCGGGAGATCCAGTGGAGTGCGCCATGGCCTACAACGCTCAAAAAGCCGATGAACTGGTGTTTTTGGATATTACAGCGTCTTCCGACAATCGTGCGACGATGGCCGATGTGGTTCGTCGGACCGCCGAGCATTGTTTCATCCCGCTGACGGTGGGAGGCGGCATTCGTACGGTAGAAGACATGCGTTTGATGTTGTTGGCGGGTGCCGATAAAGTGGGGATTAACACCTCTGCGGTAAAAGAGCCGAGTTTGATCGATGCGGGCGCGAAGGCTTTTGGCAGTCAGTGCATTGTTGTCGCGATTGATGCCAAGAGAGAAGGTCCTGGTCAGTGGGGGGTCTACACCCATGGTGGTAGAACAGCAGTGGGAATGGATGCGATCGCTTGGGCCAAGCAAGTGTATGAGCGCGGAGCCGGAGAAATTTTGTTGACGAGTATGGATGCTGACGGGACTCAGAACGGATATGACATCGAGCTAACGGCAGCCATTTCACAGGCAGTAGGGATTCCTGTGATCGCGAGTGGCGGTGCGGGCAATCTCGATCACATGGTAGAAGTGTTAGAAAAAGGTCATGCTGACGCCGTTCTCGCCGCTTCCATTTTTCACTTTGGGAAACATACCGTGGGGGAAGCGAAACGGCATTTTGCCGAGCGCGGCATTCCTGTGCGGCCCTCATAGCAGAAGCTGCGAGGTAGTAAAAATGTTAGCTTTGAAGCGTCTCTACCAATTGTCGCCATTCATCAGCGATGCTGAGTGACCGAGGTGGAACGGGTTGGTGTGCGCGTTGATACCAATATGCCGCATTATCAAAATCACCTTCTTCGCGATGCAGATAGGCATGAATCCACGCTCCTGTCGGCCCCGGGATCTGTTGACAGGCATCATGAGCGTCATTCCAGCGACCTGCCTTTGCGAGCCAAAGAGCCTTCAGCTCTGGGCTGATGTTGCTGGGTGGCTGTGTTTCTGTTGTTGCAGAGTGCGCGAATGCTGTGGCGGTGATCATGAGATAAGCTGAAAGGAGAGTATTTGCAAAAAATCATCCAGGAATGGGATGGATGTTGCTTAATCTCTAACGATGAACTTGTCAAAACTTGTCGTGATGTCGCTGGTAGTCGTGATGATCTTGCCAGCATGGGGTCAGTTGGCGACGCTCCATGAGAAGTCGATGATAGGACAATTTGCATCCTATCGGCGAAGAGATTTCCATTTTTGCGTCAAAGTCGATGGCAAAATGGTCTTGTGGCCCCATGAGAGCCGCAGAGAAGGAGTCTCTTTTTATAAGACCATCAATGTCAGCGCAGAGGTCACGCAGGAGGCAAACGGCAAGGTGCAGAGCAGGCAAATCATGCCTGTGACCTTGCGCAGCAGTGATGCTCCCACGACCGAGCCGACGAAAACGAAATTTTCGGGCAAAGTCACGGGTGATGCGGAGTTTGAAGTGATGTTGGAGTATGTGGGCGATCAGGTATCGATCGGGGGGCGTTTGTTGCATCCGGGCAAGCTAGTGGATCCAACATTTCAAATTCGTGTCAAATTTGGTGACCTCTATCGTTTTCAGTCGGACGATGATTTAAAGCGAGAAGCGAAGCGGGATCGGATTGAAGTGGTAAGGATCGATGACAAAAAAGCCAAAGTAGGAGTGTTAGAAAATCTGGATTTATCAGCCGATGCTGTGACAGGGATTGGATTGAAGCGAGTGGAGGTGGACTTGCCGCCCTATGAAGGAAGAGCCTTTGTTTTTGAGACCAAAGGAGAAGGGAAAATGGTGTTAGAGAATCCTAGGCGCATGGCGTCTCCGGCGAAAGATGGATTTTCTGTCATTTGGCGAGGTGATGTCTCGAAGGACTCCGAGGGAGTTGGTCGGATGGTGATCACAGTCAAATGATCGCAAGGGAAGAATTTTCTGAAAAAATCCGATTTTGGACTTGCTAAAGTGGGAAGTGGGAGCATACATTCGCCGCCCACCGAAATAGGGGTAGATGCCCGAGTGGCTAAAGGGGGCAGACTGTAAATCTGCTGGCTCACGCCTACGTTGGTTCGAATCCATCTCTGCCCACCATTTCAGTGATCCAATTAAGGAGCCTTCGGGCTCCTTTTTTGTTGTTGAATGGGAAGGTTCTGGGCCTTTTTAGGAGATTTTTCCGAAGGTAGTTCTACAAGGTTGTACTGCGCACAGTGGAAAAAATGCTTGCCTCCGGTCGGGTGATGGTGCAGATTCAGCTCGTCCGCACGCGAACAGGTTTACTCCAAGTGAGTGCCAACGCTCGATTGTTCCCCTTTTTTTGCAGAGCTTTTCTGCCTTCCCTAAGAACAATGGGCTGACGCTTGTGGCATGGCATTGAGGACACATTCTGTTCTTTGCCGTATTCATTCAACGCTCATTTATTCCATTCATGGCCGGTCATAACAAGTGGTCTAAGGTCAAGCACATTAAAGCAAGAGTCGATGCTATCAAAGGTCGAGTTTTTTCGAAATGTGCTCACGAAATTGCGCTTGCGGCGCGCGCTGGAGGCGGTGATCCCGCGGCGAATGCGAGGTTGCGTACGGCGATTGAGCAAGCGAAATCGGTTTCCATGCCTCGCGAAAACATCGAACGTGCGATCAAAAAAGGGACAGGTGAGCTCGGTGGCGCGGCGATGCAAGAGGTGACTTACGAAGGTTACGGTCCCTCGGGCACGGCGTTTTTGATTGAGGTCGCAACGGATAATTTGAATCGATCGGCGCAGGATGTGCGAACGATTTTTTCTAAAAATGCTGGGGCGGTTGCGACTCCCGGAGCGGTGGCGTATCAGTTCGATCGCAAAGGCCAGTTGATTGTCGCGGCGGAATTATTCTCTGCAGATGAGATGCTCGAAAGGGCTGTCATGGCGGGCGCTGATGATGTGCTGTCGGATGATGTCGAGCACTGCATTTTGACGTCGCCCCAGAGTCTCACTACGGTGGCTGATGAGTTGCGAGCGCAGGGGGTGGTATTGACATCAGAATCATTGGTTTTCGTGCCACAGACATCGGTGATGCTGGAGGACCTCGCCATCGCCAAGCAAGCACTGAAACTTTACGAATTGTTTGACTCTTACGACGACACCCATCGCGTGTTCACCAATTTTGAATTATCTGACGCGGTTCTCGCGCAGATCGAAAACGAATCTTAATTACGATCAAATCTCATGAATGATATTCCCAGCTCGGCCGCCGATGAGGTGCCAGCAAAAAAACGCGCGGCGAAGAAAGTGGTCACAAAAAAAACTGTGGCAAAAAAAGCAGCGGTCAAAAAAGCAGCCAAAGTTCAAGAGCCTGCCTTGTCTCTGCAGGCTGAAGTGCCTGTTGCCAAAAAAGCGACGAAAAAAGCGAGTCAGGTAGAGTCCGCAGCGATGGTGGATGCGAATGCCACTGCGAAAAAAACCGCCAAAAAGGCCGTTAAGAAGGCCGTCATGGCCGTGGAAAAGGTGGCTGAACCCACTGTTGCGAAAAAGCGAGCGACCAAAAAAGTGGCAGCTGATGAGAAGTTGACACCAACAGTTTCTGTCGTCAACGAGCCTGCCAAAGTGGCTCCTGTGGCTCCTTTGATCGAAAAAGCGCCAGACATTCCTCATTCTTCGGTTGCTCCCGCGCCGACGCCATTTCCTCAGCAGCGGCCGCCTCAGCATCAGCATCCCAAGCATCAAGCACAGGGAAACAGCCAATCACAAGGAAACAGCCAAGCGCAGCATCGGAATCAAGGTCCGAATGACCATAAGAAAAATAAGTTTGGTAAGAACAAGAAAAACCACAATGGCTTTGATCGTCATCAAAAGCAAAAAGGCAAGCATCCTGGTCAGAATGGTGCAGCACCACGTGTGGACTTGGACTATGATCGCAGCCAAGTCGTGCTTGAGGGGCCAAAGATCGAAGTGGAAGGTTTGCTTGAACTGACACCCAAAGGCAGTGGTTTTTTGCGAAGCCTCAAGAAAAATTTTGAGTTAGCCAAAGACGATGCATTTGTGGGAGCGACGATTGTCGGAAAGTGGGGATTGCGTGCGGGTGCTGTGATCAAGGCATTGACACAAATGGGTCCTCGTGGTCCGCAGGTGGTAGAAATTCTTGCGGTCAATGAGATGGTGCCCGAAGAGGCGCGTCGACTGCCGCATTTTGAAGAGTTGACGGCAGTGAATCCCAGCAAGAGAATTCCTTTTGAGAATCAGCAAAATCGTTTCACCACGCGAGTGCTCGACATCATTGCTCCCGTCGGGCGAGGTCAGCGAGGCTTGATTGTTTCGCCGCCACGCTCGGGGAAGACGACTCTCATGTTGCACATTGCGGAGTCAGTGATGCAGCGTGAAGATGACGGTTTGCACTTGATGGTTTTGCTCGTGGACGAGCGGCCAGAGGAAGTGACCGAGTTTCGTCGTGCTCTGCCAGGAGTGGAAATTTTTGCGAGTTCGAATGATGAACATCCGCGCAATCATTGTCGCGTGGCTGAATTGACCATCGAGCGCGCGAAACGTTTGGTCGAAGCAGGGAAGCATGTATTTTTATTGATGGATTCCATTACCCGCTTGGCGCGCGCATACAACAATACGGGATCGTCGCATGGTCGAGGGATTGGTACTGGTGGTGTGACCGTGGGTGCATTGGAAATTCCTAGGCGATTGTTTGCGGCAGCGCGTAATACCCGTGGTGCAGGATCCTTGACGATTTTGGCTACGGCATTGATTCAAACCAATTCCCGCGCCGATGAAGCGATTTTTCAGGAATTCAAGGGCACGGGGAACATGGAAATTGTGTTAGATCGAAAGATTGCCGAGAATTACATTTATCCTGCGGTTGATATCTTTAAATCTGGTACGCGACGGGAAGAGTTGTTGTTGCCTGAGCACATGCTGCACAAAATCCATTTGATTCGTCGTGGTCTCTCGGGGCACAAGCCTTTGGAAGCGATGGAGCGTTTGACCTATTTCCTCAAGAAATTCCCATCGAACGCACAAATGCTGTTAGAAATTAAAGGTTGATCGGCTGAGTTAAGCTTCGATGATTTCGAGGCCTGTGCTGGCAATGTCTGAGAGGATTTTTTGATCAGCCTTCTTGTCCGTGATTAGGCATGTAAGGTCGTTGACTTGAGCAAAGAAAAAAGCGGCTTTTTGGCCGAGTTTCGTATGGTCTGCGAGGAACACGACGTCTTCTGCGCAGGCGACGACGCGTTCCTTAAAGACGGCTTGTCGATTGTTGGTTTCTGAAATGCCGCGTCCCACGTGGAGTCCGCTGCCTGAGAAAAACATGCGGTGGATATTAAATCGGTGGAGTGCTTGTTCGGCGATGAGGCCGATGTAAGAGCGTGAGCGCGAGTCATAGAGGCCGCCCGTGCAAATCAGGTCAAGATGATTGCGCCCTTCGAGTGCGGTGAAGACATTCAGTGCGTTGGTGACAATGGTGAGAGGATAATCCGGCAGATATTCCGTCAGAGTGAGGACCGTGGATGAGGCATCGAGGAAAATGGTTTCATTGGGTTGAATGCGACGAGCCGCCTCGCGTGCGATGGCCGTTTTTTCTTCGCGGTTGGTGAGTTGGCGTTGGGTGAGGGAGATTTCCTCACGAATTTTGAGAGGGCGCGTGGCACCGCCGTGGACGCGGATCAGGTAACCGCGTTTTTCTAGTGCTTCAAAATCTTTGCGCACCGTTTCATCCGTTACGTCGAGTAAGGCTGCGATGTCCATGGTGCGGATATTTCCCGACTCTTGCAGTTGCTGGAGGATTTTTTGATGTCTTTGTTGAGGCAGCACGATGGAGAATTAGCGGAGAATCTGAGGATTGACAAGACGGATGTCGGATCGAGCAATCGATATTCCGAGGCTGATGATTGATTCGTCATAACGATCAACAAAGCGTGAAAAGTTTGATTTAAAGAAAATCAAGAAAAATAAACTTTTTTCTGGAGTATGCCTCGTTTTTTCAGTATTGGTGTTCAGAAACAAAACATTATGCCAGAACCTTCTCTCTATCGTCATCCGTTGAAAGTCGCGCGGCAGCTCGAAATGTCATCAGACAGCTCGGTGGGAGAGTCTGCGCTTGCAGGAGATTATGAGCGTCAGCTGAAAGATTCGCAATTGCGTTTGAGGCAGCTCCAAGAAGAACAAGAGGAGCTCGAGCGCATGGCCGCAGAGTTGGAAGAGCTGAATGCCAAGAAGAAGATCTTTTTCTCCAGCCAGGCGGAAATCGTCGAAAAGCTAGGCAACGCCGTGACGTTGATCGATCGTGAGCTCTTGGCGATGCGCACAGAGTTGGGCGAACTTGAGCAATGTCGTCATGTGTTCGAGTCGCGCTTGAACAAGATTAGCAACTACGACCCAGAGAGTTGGACGCAGGAAAATATGAAGCTGCATCTGGACCGTGCCATACTAACAATCGACGATGCTTCGGACGAGTATGAGGAAGCAGCGGCCCATTTTGCGAACATGCGATCGGGGCAAATTTTTCAGACAGGAAAACGTCGTCGCTCTACGTCGTCGAGTGGGGAAGGCAGTGAATTTTTGACGCAGTTGCGAAATGGTTTTGCGTTCAATTTGCCGATTTTGACCATGGCTGCAGTGGCATTCATCTTCTATCTATTGCGATAATCGTATGAGTTCTGGCAAAGATCGGCCGAAGAATTTGGAGGAGGTTGCGCGGAGAAAGGCGCAGCTGGACGAGGAGATCAAGAGGATTCACGAATCGGAGGAAGAGAAAAAACATACCATTCCGCCGCCCGAGGATCTTGATCGGCGAAAAGAGGAATTGGATTTTACCAAATCCCTCAAAGAGGGCAACGTGCGCAATACAGAGCGCGAGTTGATCCGTGGGAAATTGCTCACGGTGTTGTTGATCCTTGCTGCGATTGCGGTATTTCTCTGGTGTTATCGTGCGCTACAGCAGTATGGCTTGCTTTAGTCGCACGGATGCATCGCTGATTTGCTCTTCTTCCAGAGAATCATTTGGTTCTGATGGGAGCAGTATGCTACCGTTGTTGAAAAATGGGTAACATGATTCGATTGTTGCATGAATCTTTCTGGTGCATCTTGCAGGGCGATCAAGCTAGGGAGCGAATCTCCCATGATAAGAACGCAAGCGGCCATCGAGGCTGGTTTTGACAGAATTTCAGAATTTTTCAGAATTTCGTCATGGCAATGATCCCGAGATTCATCACTCCGATCTCGCTTGATCGCCGTGGTGTATCTTGTGGCAAATGAAGATTGAGTTGCAGTGTGCTTAGGGATAAGTTGCGTCATGAAGATTCAGTCAATGACAGGCTTTGGGCGTGGGGTGCATCAGGGGCAGCCATGGCATGCGACGGTGGAAATCTCCTCGGTCAATCGAAAGCAATTGGAGCTTGTATATGTTGCGCCGCGTGAATGGTCGGGTTTGGAGAGTCAGGTGCGAGCCCTCGTCTTGGAGCAGGTAAGCAGAGGTCGGGTGCAGGTGAATTTGCACATGGTGAAAGGTGGGCAAGAAGAGCGTCGGATCGAGGTGGATGCGGCCATGGCGCGTGCTTTGGATGCTGCGATGGAGCGCTTATCAGTGGAATTGGGGCGAGAGTTGCGGATGCAAGCTCGTGATTTTTTGGCGGTTCCGGGGATCATACGCTACGACGAGGGTGCGGTGGATTTAGAGGGAGGATGGGCGAGTGTGGAGCCTGCTTTGCGTGAGGCCTTACGCCACTATCAGCAATCGCGTCGAACAGAAGGCGTGGCGTTATCCTTGGATCTGAAGCAGCGAGTCATGGAATTGCAAGCGATGTTGAGTCGAGTGCAGCAGCTTGCAGGAGGTCGATCCGCGCGTCATGGCGCGTTATTGCGTAAGCGATTGGCGGAGCTGGATTGTCCTGTTTCTCTGGATGATGAGCGCGTGCTCAAAGAGATTGCGTTGTATGCGGATCGCTGTGATATCAGTGAAGAAGTGACTCGGCTCGACTGTCATTTGAAAAAATTTCTGTTCGATTTGGAGTGCGAGCCAGCGCCGGGGCGGAGCTTGGATTTTTTGTGTCAGGAAATTCACCGAGAGTGGAACACGGTGGGTTCAAAGGCCATGGATGCAGAAATTGGGCAAACTGTGGTGGCAGCCAAGGCGGAACTAGAAAAGATTCGTGAACAGGTGCAGAACGTGGAGTGAGCAGCGAGAAGACATAAAAAAAGCAAGCAGACAAATCTGCTTGCTAGAATGCATTTTCGGCTATTTAGCGAATTAGCGTCGCTGCAGCATGCCGCCAAATTGACCGCCACCTTCTCCGGGCATGGGTCGGTTCCATGGCATATTGCTCGCAGAGGATGTAGGGGGAACCGGCTTGCGCTCAGGCTCTTTGTTGGCGCATGAGCTCATCAAGTTCGCGGCAACAAGGACAACAAGAAGAAAGAAATGTTTCATCGGTGAGAGAGGAAAGAAACAAAATGGAAAAGAGACCAAAGGAATCAGGTGGTTATTGAGCGGCGGGAACAGCGAGGATCACGCGATCGCCGATTTGCAGAGAAGCGCCTGCGGGCATGCTGTTGCGGTCGATTTCCGCAATGGTTTGGGTTGGCTCGATGGAAGTGGGGTTAATGCGGCCGATCAGAACGCCATCGCGTTTGACGAGTAGTTTGGTTTGCGGCGTAAAGCCCGTGTTGCTTCCAGCGCCAATGACAACAAATCCCCACTCGGATTCCACGGCAGTAATGACTGCTTCCTTGGCGTTACGGGTGATGTTTTCGTCGCGTTTGGCCTTGCGAGCAGAGAGTTGAGCGATGTTGTCATTGTTTTTCTTCACATCATTCGTGGCTCCGTCTGCGAGAGTGGTGAGTTCTTCGAGTTTTTTCGTTTGATCCTTTTTCTTGTCTTCGATTTCGGTGATTTTTTCAGCGATATTATCGAGAGTCACTCCTGGTCCAAGGATGGCAGTCGCTTCATCGATCAGGCGCTTCTGTTCAGCGATTTGCTGTGCTTGTTCCTCAAGGGTGGCTTCGCTTTCAGCAAGCTGGCGCTGCATGGTTTTTTCAGTAGAAACAGCGGCTTCGAGCTTAGCGACTTGTTCATCGTAATCAGCTTTCGCTGTGGCAAGGCCAGCGCGCTCTTCCGAGAGTTCTTTTTCGGCTTTTTTGATATCAGCATCCAGCTTGCGGTTGTCTTGCTGGGCGCCTTCAAAAATGGTTTTTTGCTCGTTGTGTTTCACGTTGCTTTGCCATGAAAAGTAGATGCCTGCAGCAGCGACGACGATGACAATGACGTTGAGAAGTGTTTTCATGAGAGGAAAATGGGATTTTAAGGATGCGAAAAAGATTACTGGAATGGGTCAAATTCCTCGGCGGGAGCGGCCTCTTCCGCGGCAGGTGCGGCTTCCGCTTCTGGAGCATCGGCTGCCGGTTCGCCAGCGTTATCCACTGGAGGTGTCGGCACGGGCGCGGTAGGAACTGGTGTCGGAGTTTTCGGTGCGGAAGAGCGAATTTGATCGCCGACCATCAATACGGTATCGGCGCGCAGGCTGCCTGGAATGATTTCTGCGGCGGCGGTGCTAGCTTCTACCGTTTTGACGAGAAGTTTTGCGATGACCTCATTGTCACGCACCACATCGAGTGAGGATCCGCCAACAACGCCAGCGTTGTTGCCTACGGGTAGAGTCACAAAGCCATAGGTGTCGTAAATGGAGCCAATGCGTGTCGAGAGCTTGGGATTGGAGAGGTTCGCATTGCGCCAGGCATTTTCCTCTTCGTAGGCGGCAATGACAGCAGCAGTGCGATTTTTCTCAGCAATCAGATTGTTGAGCTTTGTCGTCGTTTGCTCGATGTCCGTTTGCAGTTCCGCGAGCTCGTCGTTCATGCGACGAAGCTTTGTAGCGAGTTCTTTCACATCGCCCAGTTCTTTCAATTGATCCGCCAAGGCATCGATGCTGGCTTTTTGTTCGCGGACTTGGTCTTCTTTCGTAGCGATTTCCTGTTTGAGGTCGTCGAGCTTTTTCAATTGAGCCACGACTTCCACAGATTTTTCTTCTGCAGCTTTTTGTTGCTCTTCCTTTTGAGTTTTCGTGGCATCGCGCTCTTCGAGAGTTTTCTTCAAGCGCGGACGCAGAACATTATCGCGCTTTGATTCCTCAGCTTGGCGGGATTCAATTTGTTCGCGATACTTCTCCATATTATTGTATCCGAGGAAAGCGGATACAGCGAGTGCGAGAGCTGTAAGGATGCCAAAGGTGGTCTGCATGGGAGTTTTTGCTGTGTCTTTGAGAAATCGTGGTCAGATAACTGAGAGGAAACTAGGGTAAAAATCGGTCGGAGCGCAATAGGAAAATGAGAAAATTGCGGCACGTCTTTACAAAAGCCCTCCGACAGGCGATGTATCCCGCCCGATGAAGTCGATTGTGCGCGTATTTTCCTATCTGAGGCATTATCCCCTGCATGCGGTGGGGCAGTTATTTTGTGCGGTGGGCATGACGTTGGCAGTCTTTGTGTTTCCGAATGCGACCCGCCATGTGATTGACCACATCATTCCCTTTCCGGAAAAACATGGTGAATTTGCCTTTTGGGTGGGAGTTTCCTTGTTGGGTTACGTCCTCAATACGGGATTAAATAGCTTGCGCATCATGGTGAACAACACGTTTGAGCAGAAAGTCATTTTTGATATTCGCTCGGATTTGTATGAAAAAATTCAGCGACTGCCGCTGCGTTGGTTTGATACGCGGAGAACGGGAGATGTGATGACGCGTGTGGTGGAAGACGTGACCAACATGGAGAGAGTGCTGATCGATGGCATTGAGCAAGGTTTGGTATCACTGATGCAGGTGGTCGGAGTGGGCGTCTTTCTGTTTTGGCTCAATCCTACGGTGGCCATGTGGGCGACGATTCCCGTGCCGTTACTGGCAATCGGTGCTTGGATCTATTCGACAAAAGGTCGTGATCGTTATCGCAACCAGCGAGAAGCAGCTTCGGATTTGAATGCTTTGCTGCACGATAACATTTCCGGGATTCGGCAGATCAAGGCTTATGCGGCGGAAGCGGAAGAATTGGGGCGATTCAATCATTTTTCCGATCTGTTGCGGCAAGCAAACTTGCGGATGATGAAATGGTGGGCCATTTACAGTCCGAGCATGTCTTTGTTGCGGATGTGTGGCTCCGTGCTGGTGCTTGCATTTGGTGGAGCGGCAGTGATGCGTGGGGACTTGAGTCATGGGGAATTCATCAGCTTTTTGCTGTTCTTGTCGTTGTTTTATGAGCCGATCGATCGTTTGAACTCCTTGAATCAGATGGTGCTTTCGGGACGTGCGGCGGCCGATCGAGTTTTTGAAATTTTGGACACCGATGATGAAATCCATGCCAAATCAGGCGAACAATTGCCGGATCTGGTGCGTGGGCATGTTCGTTTTGAGAATGTGAGTTTTTCCTATCAAGATCAGTCGACGCTGGAAGGGATTACGCTCGAGGCGCAACCTGGCCAGATGGTGGCGCTCGTGGGGCCTACGGGAGCAGGTAAAACGACAGTCCTCTCCTTGTTAGCGAGATTTTACGAGAGTTCAGCGGGGCGAATTACGCTCGATGGATATGATTTGTCGAGATTGTCAAAGGCATCCTTGCGAGATCGGATGGCCTATGTCACGCAGGAGGCATTTTTATTCAATGGCACGGTGAGGGAAAACTTGCAATTGGCACATCGTGATGCGGACGACCAGGCCATGTGGCAAGCCTTGGAAGCGGCGCATGCGGCAGGTTTTGTGCGAGAGTTGCCCGAGGGCCTTGATACGAATGTGGGGGAGCGAGGCGTAAAACTTTCTGGTGGAGAAAAGCAGCGCTTATCCATTGCTCGGGCTCTACTCAAGAACGCGCCGATTTTATTGCTCGACGAAGCGACGGCATCGGTGGATTCGGAGACGGAGCGATTGATTCAACAAGCATTGGATCACTTGATGGAAAATCGCACATCATTCGTGATCGCGCATCGCTTGTCTACGATTCAAAATGCTGACCGCATTTATGTATTGGATGCAGGGCGCGTGGTGGAGGAGGGGAGTCATGAACAATTGTTAGCACAACAGGGCAAATACGCCGAATTGTGTCGTAAGTCGTTCTTGCCCGAACAGGAAGGTTGATCGGGCGACTACGGAGTCGGCGCATCCATCGCTGGTTGCTCGGCATCATCTTGATCGAGCGAACTGCGAGAAGAGGACCATTCTTCAATCACGCGGTAGGTGACAGCAAGCAAAGTGGGCCCCAGAAAAACGCCGACGAGTCCGAAGGCCAGAGCCCCGCCGATGACACCGAGGAAAACGATGATGAACGGGATTTTTGAACCGTGACTGATCAAGTAGGGCTTGATGATATTGTCCACACCACTGACGACAAAGATCCCCCAAACAAGAATGAAAACGGCCCAGCCGTTGCGATCTTGGCTGAACAGCCACGCGGTGGCAGGAATCCACACCAAAGGTGGTCCGACGGGGACAGCAGACAGGAAAAAAGTCAGCACGCCCAGCAGAGCGGCGGCTGGAACTCCGGCGACACCAAATCCGATTCCAGCCAAAATGCCCTGTGCGACGGCGGTACCAATGATGCCATAAACGACCCCGCGCACGGTATTTCCTGCGACGCCGATCAAATGGTGCCCTCGGGCGCCTGCGATGCGTGAAGCCGCGACAGCCAGACGAGTTCCCAACTCTTGGCCGTCACGCAAGATGAAAAAAGTGAGCAGGATGCTTAGAGCGATTTGAAAGACTCCCATCGATGCCGCGACGGTCGCCTCAATCAGCCATGACCGAGCCCACGCAAAAAATTTGCCTAGCCACTCAAAAACCTTGCCCTCCTCGATCACCTCTGTCGCTGCTAGGTCATCTGCGATGGCCGCATTCGGGTGGATGCGAGAGGAGATCCGATGATCCTCAATCACTTCGCCATCGGCACTCACGACTCTGGCGCGAGGAGCTTCGTTCATGCCCTTATCAATGCGGGCGAGCCAACCACGACGCGCGAGCATGATTTGCCGCCATGAATCTGCGACTTCATCGCCGACTAATGGAACCTTGTTGGTCCAGGCCGGAGGCTCATCGGATGCCGATTCCACCCATTTTTTCGTCGCTTTGCCCAACGAAGACGCGTCATCGGCGATGCCAAATCCCAACAAGACAATCGGACCCACCAGCAAAAGTGAAACGATGATGGCGACGAAAATGGCAGCGAGTGTCTTGCGACCGCGCAACCATCGTGTGAGCAAGCGTTGTGCTGGCCAAAGCGAGAAGCCGAGGATGACCGACCACATGATGGCTGTCATGAACGGGCGAAGGATGAAAAAGCCGCCCATCAGTAGCAACAGCAGAGCTGCCGTGCCAAGGACTTGTTCGCGGCGTTGAATTGCTGGTTTGTGAGGATCGAACATGAAATTTACGGATGATGAGAACGTAATCGACAACGACTTTCTTGGCAATGCGCAAATGCCGATTTGCTATGTGGGGAGGCGTCAGATCAAACATCGAAAAAGAAACTTCTCCATCATTCGCCGATTTGGTCGAATCGACTGCTCTCTTCTCACCTGTGGCGTCTCTTCGTTTTCTGGATTTCGGGAAATGTTTTTCATGGATTGCCTTACCATCGCTCGACGGGGGAAAATTTTTTTGCACTATGGAAGGATCGTGCTACGTTTTGCGCCGCGGCCGAATTGCTACGAAAAACGAGTCATTCGTCTCTCTGGACACGGTCGGCTGCACCCCACGCAACACCTTTATCTTCCATGGAATCACAATCATCTGCAAACGCATCTTCTTCCGGTCAATGTCCTTTCACTGGCGCCTCGGCTCGCAATGTTGCCGGACGCGGCACGCGCAACCAAGATTGGTGGCCCAACATGCTGCGCCTGAACATTTTGCGCCAGCATTCGAATTTGTCCGATCCCATGGATCCGGATTTCGATTACAAAAAAGAGTTCCTGTCCTTGGATTTGGCTGCCGTGAAAAAAGACATTTTCGCGCTGATGAAAGACTCGCAGTCGTGGTGGCCGGCGGACTATGGGCATTACGGTCCCTTTTTCATTCGTATGGCGTGGCACAGCGCGGGAACCTATCGCACGGCTGACGGTCGTGGTGGAGCAGGTACCGGCACGCAGCGCTTCGCGCCACTCAACAGTTGGCCGGACAACGCCAGCCTCGACAAAGCGCGGATGCTGCTCTGGCCCATCAAGCAAAAATACGGTCGCAAGTTGTCTTGGGCAGACTTGATGATTTTGGCGGGCAATTGCGCCCTCGAATCCATGGGCTTCCCAACCTTCGGCTTTGGCGGTGGTCGCAAGGACGTCTGGGAGCCCGAAGAAGACATTTACTGGGGTTCAGAAGGCGAATGGCTGGCGGACAAGCGCTACTCGGGCGATCGCGATTTGGAAAACCCACTGGCCGCCGTGCAGATGGGCTTGATTTACGTGAATCCCGAAGGTCCCAATGGCAATCCTGATCCGATTGCATCGGCGCGTGACATTCGCGAAACGTTTGGTCGCATGGCGATGAATGACGAAGAAACGGTCGCGCTGATTGCTGGGGGCCACACCTTCGGCAAAGCTCACGGAGCGGCCGATCCGAGCAAATACGTAGGCCCTGAGCCTGCGGGCGCTCCGATCGAAGAACAGAGCTTGGGTTGGAAGAACAGCTTTGGCACAGGCAATGCTGGTGACACTATTACCAGTGGACTCGAAGGGGCATGGACCACCACTCCTACGCAGTGGAGCAACAACTACTTCGAAAACCTCTTTGGTTACGAGTGGGAGCTGACCACAAGTCCTGCGGGTGCGAAACAATGGAAGCCCAAAGGTGGTGCAGGTGCGGGCACCGTGCCTGATGCGCATGATCCGAACAAGCGTCACGCGCCGATGATGTTCACCAGCGACTTGGCATTGCGCATGGATCCGATTTACGAACCGATTGCTCGTCGCTTCTATGAAAATCCCGATCAGTTTGCCGATGCCTTTGCGCGTGCTTGGTTCAAGTTGACTCACCGCGACATGGGACCAAAATGCCTTTATCTTGGTGCGGAAGTTCCTGCAGAAGATTTGATCTGGCAAGATCCTATCCCAGCAGTCGATCATCCGCTGATTGATGCCGCTGATATCGCTGCTCTGAAAGGGAAAATTCTCGCTTCGGGACAATCGGTGGCCGATCTCGTTTCCTGCGCCTGGGCCTCCGCTTCCTCGTTCCGTGGTTCTGACAAACGCGGGGGTGCCAATGGTGCTCGTGTGCGTTTGGCTCCTCAGAAATTCTGGCAGGTCAACAATCCTGCGCTGTTAGGGAAAACATTGGACGCGCTCGAAGCGATTCAAGCGGAGTTCAATGCAAGCGCTAGCGGTGGGAAAAAAGTTTCTTTGGCCGACTTGATTGTGCTTGCTGGTGGCGCTGCCATCGAGCACGCCGCGAAACTTGCTGGTCACAGCATTACGGTGCCCTTTACTCCCGGTCGCACGGATGCTTCGCAGGAGCAGACCGACGTCGCCTCGTTCTCCGTCATGGAACCGCAGGCCGATGGCTTCCGCAATTACATGAAAGCTCGCTACACCACCACCGCAGAGGAAATGTTGGTGGATAAAGCGCAATTGCTTACACTAACGCCGCCCGAGATGACCGTGCTGGTCGGTGGCTTGCGCGTGCTCAATACCAATTACGATCGCTCCTCTGTCGGTGTCTTCACCACACGTCCCGAGACCTTAACCAATGATTTCTTTGTCAACTTGTTGACGATGGATACGACCTGGCAATCGGTTTCGCCGCACGACGACTTATTTGAAGGTCGCGATCGCACGACGGGTGCCGTCAAATGGA
>JBDLWB010000091.1:0-4672 GCA_039804425.1 Verrucomicrobiota bacterium | reverse complement strand
AATCGCCTCGGGCACGCTATATTCCATGAACGCATTGCCGCCACTCGCTTCGATTGCTTCCACGCGCGATTGCGTCAAAGGATGATCGGGCACAGCGAAAGGCAACCGCGTCACCACCACGTTCGATAGCGCCTCGCCCGGTACATCCACTCCCGTCCAGAAGCTATCGGCACCAAAAAGCACGCTTTGCACATCTTTGCGAAATTCCTCGACCATGCGATGCCGCGTCATGTCCCCACCTTGTACTAGCAACTGCCAACCCTTTTTCCGGAAAAATCCTTCGAGCTGCGCTGCCGCATCGCGCATCGCACGATAGCTGGTGAACAGCACAAAAGCCCGACCTTTACTGGCCTCGACCGACATCTGAATCGCCATGGCCAAGGCCTTGTTGTAACGCACATCTTGCGGCTCGGGCATGTCGCGGAAAATTTTCACCGACATCTGCTTTTGGTAATCAAACGGACTGCCAATGCACATGCTGCGCACATGCTCCGCACCCACCCGCTTTTTAAACCACGATAGCGACGGATCCCCCACGCCCAACGTGGCACTCGCCATCACGCAGGTTTTTTCCGGTGCAAAAAGCAACCGATTCAGCACACTCGCCACTTCCACGGGTGCCGCGTGCAAGGAATACTGCACTTCCTCACGACCACCACGCTCGACCCAATAGACATTGCCTTCCTGTTGTTGATCGAGAAATGTCTGTACAGTCGCATGCACCTCACGCAGCTTGCGCGATGCCTCTCCCAGCTCGGCCTTGCTGGTATCGTTTTCCACATCATCGGCAAGGGCATCGATCTCCGACCACAGCTCGCGCAAGGGCTGGGCCAGCGTGTTATCGACCAGGCCCGGACGTCGTACCCGGAATTCGCGACCATACTCGCCGAATTTCACTTGCTCGCTCACTTGATCAAAAAAATCATCCGCACAATGCAGCACGTTTTCCACCGCCTTCATCACGCTGGCTTTTTGGTAGCTCTTGAGCAGACCTTTTTTCGTGCGTGGATGATAGAGCCGCTGCAAATCATAGCGCAGGCCCGATTGACTTAAGCGCAGGCCCAACTGCACCGCCGCAACTTGCTCAATGGTATGCGCCTCATCGAGAATCGCGAAGTCATTGGGAAATAAAAAACCGTTCATCGCCCCCGCATCGGCCGATGCCAGATCATCCGCTGCCCCCAGCAACGCAAAGAATAAGGTGTGATTCACCACCACCATCTTCGCATCCGCCGCCGCCTTCCGCGCTTCTTGAAAAAAACAATTGCCGCGCGGACCACAAATCCGCGCCGTGCAGACGTGCGAATCACTGCATACTTGCGTCCAGATTTTGGGCGATGGCGGAAAGGGCAAGTCACTCAACGTGCCATCGCGCGTACCCTCCGCCCACTTCGCAATCGCCCGCAACTCTTCATCTTCGGAACTCGTGAAGAGATCGGATGCTTGCTCAAGCGCCCGACGCAAGCGCACGGGGCAAAGGTAATTTTGCCGACCTTTCAAAAGCACGGCCGGAAAGTCCTCGCGTAACACTTTTCTCACAATGGGAATGTCCTTGCGAATCAACTGCTCCTGCAAGTTGATCGTATGCGTAGAAATCACCGCCTTACGACCCGCCTCCAGCGCAAACCGCGCTGCAGGAAGCAAATACGCCAGCGATTTCCCCACCCCCGTGCCGGCTTCTGCCAGCAAGGGTTGACGATTCACCAAAGCTTCCGCCACCGCCACCGCCATTTGTTGCTGCTGCGGCCGATACTCAAAATCGCGCGACCGACCCAATGGACCATCGATCGAAAATGCGAGTTGCATTTCCTCCACTAAGCCCGGCACAGCTAGCCCATCGGTGACAGCGATCATCAATCGATCTTCCCTCGGTTACATCGCACCACCCGCATAATCGCGCAAAAATTTCACGCGGGTATCTGCTTCTTTTTTGGTGACGTAGCCATCGCCATCAAGGTCTGCTGCGGAAAATCGATTTTTCACATCGCCCTTGGCTTTTTGCACACGCACATGTTCGGCAAAACGTACTTTACCATCGGCATTCAAATCGTATTGACGAAATTTCGCTAAGGTGAAGTCGGGCGAAATCTCTTTTGCTTCTTGGATCGAAACCACACCGTCACCATCAAGATCAACGGTATCAAAGATGCGCCGATATTCAAACGTCTCCGCCTCCGCCAGACTCAACCGACCATCACCATCCACATCGGCTGCGCGAAATGCCTCACGATCAGCCTGCAGCCCCGGTCCCGCGCACTGGGTCAGCAACCCCAAACCCACCAACACATACATTTGTCGCATCCACGTTTTCATCGAATGCCCAAACCTAGCAGCATGAAACCCCAACCACAAGATCAAAACCACATTCCCCCCCAACATCAAAAAAACCTCCCATCTCCCATCTCCTGCCTTCACTCTTCACCATTCACTCTTCCATCCTTTCAGCTTTCCGAAAAATCAGGCTTGCCGTATTGCTCAAAGACGTTCATCATCAAGCTGTTTTCACAGCCATGGCAAAAAACGACAATTTTAAACGCAATGAAGCTCCTCCGGAACCGGATCGACGCCATAGCGAAATCGTAGGCATCGCCTTACTCGGTGCTGGGCTGGTTTGCTTGCTTTCTCTTGTCTCTTATACGCCTTTCGATTCCCCCGTCGCGAGCATTCTTGGCATTCAGTCCGACCTCGATCATCGCGAACGCCAGAATCTCATTGGCCCTGTCGGTGCCATGATTGGAGCCATTCACCTGCTGCTGCTCGGTGCCGCGGGCTACCTGATTCCGGTCGCTTTACTCTGGTTCGGCATCGCTAAGCTTTTTTATCAAGCACGCCTGGGCAAAAGAACGCTCCTTGGCTTTTCCGCCCTCGTGCTCAGCGCCGCCTCTCTCCTCCATGTCACCGGCGTGTTTTTTCCCGATTGGGAAAAAACCTACATCATCCCCGGCCCCGGAGGACTCATCGGCAAGGGGCTCGGGGCTTATGTCTTTGCCTTTTTGCTCGGAAAAATCGGAGCCATCATTCTTCTCTCGGTCATTTATCTGGTCGCCCTCATCATGATCACAGGCGTGCCTCCTCTGCAATTCCTCCGCGCTTGCGGAGCTGTTCTCAAAGCTTACTGGACAAAACGACGCGAGAAGAGCTCTCAAAAATCTTTCTTGAGAGATGAGTCCCCGGCCCGCTCGCAGGCGCGCGACACCATGCTCGAACGCCGACGTCGCGAACGCAAGGCAAGCTCTTCGCTGGACGAGGAAAACGGTCACTTTAAACCTCTGTTTCAAACGGCCGATGAACAAGATCAGCAATTTCTACCGCTGATCACGACGCCGGTTCCGAAGATCATCGACGCCTCGGCCCGCCGCCCTCTTGCTCCTCAGCCAGGCGATAAACCTTTTGAACGCAAGCCAAAAACCGACCTCTCGCTGTCGACTACGGGCTTTGAAAATTACGAACTCCCCGGCTTTGACTTGCTCGATATCGATGAATCCACGGAAGCTCCCGAGGCCGATAAGGACGAGCTGTTGGCGATCCAACGCAATATCATCGAGACGCTGAAATCGTTCAACATCGATGTCATCCCCGGCGACATCACCCGCGGACCGACGATTACGCGCTACGAAATCTACCCTCCCGCCGGCATGCGCGTGTCGAAAATCTCCCAGTTGGAGGCCGACCTCGCTCGCTCGACCTGCGCGGAGCGCATCAATATCCTCGCGCCCATTCCCGGCAAGGACACGGTCGGCATTGAGATTGCCAATTCCACGAAAGTCGCCGTGCCTCTGCGTGAATTGCTGCAAGACCCAGAGTTTCGTTCGGCAAAGAAAAAAATCCCACTCGCCCTCGGCAAGGATGTCTATGGCAAAACGGTCATCGGCGACCTCGCCGCCATGCCTCACTTGCTTGTCGCTGGTGCCACAGGATCGGGCAAGTCGGTCTGCATCAATTCGATCATTGCCTCCATTCTTTTCAAGTTCGGTCCCGATGAACTACGCTTCATCATGGTCGACCCGAAGGTCGTGGAGATGCAAATTTACAACAAACTGCCGCACCTCGTTGTGCCGGTGGTGACGGACCCGAAAAAAACCGTCGCTGCGCTGAAGTGGGTGGTGAATGAAATGGAAAAGCGCTATCGGATTTTTGCGAAGGTCGGCGTGCGGAATTTCGATGGCTACAACAATCGACCACGACCCGAAAAAACGGTCATGGCGGATCTACCTTTTGAGGAAACGGAACCAGAACCCGAGCCAGAACCTGATTTGGAGCAGATCGAATCCATCGCCGCCGCCCTGGAATCGGGCGAACTCGGGCCGGAGGAAGACGAGGATGAAATCATCCCTGATGATGAGCAGTTGCCCGATCGCTTCCCTTACATCGTGGTGCTGATCGACGAGCTCGCCGACCTGATGCAAACGGCCCCAGCCGATGTCGAGGGCTGCATCGCCCGCATCGCCCAGAAAGCCCGTGCCGCAGGCATTCACTTGATCATCGCCACCCAGACCCCGCGCGCCGATGTGGTCACGGGCATCATCAAGGCGAACATTCCCTGCCGCATTGCTTTCCAAGTATCGTCGCAGCTCGATTCTCGCGTGATTCTTGATAGCAAAGGCGCAGAAAAACTCGTTGGCAAAGGCGACATGCTCTACCTTCCCCCAGGCTCCGCCAAACTGGAACGCTC
>JBDLWB010000090.1:0-5234 GCA_039804425.1 Verrucomicrobiota bacterium | reverse complement strand
TCCTCGCATCCACTGCGCCGAGCCGGCTCGATCAATATCTCCCTCATGGTGTCAGAACTCTTCTGCCTGAAAAACCGCCGCTTGGCAAACTTGTCTGAGAAAAGATTTCACTTGAGGCCGCATGATTCCTTCATAGCAAAAATTTTACGAAAAAATTTGAATAAAGTTTTCTCTATGGTGTCTTACCGATGACAAGAAAATCAGCGCACGTTTTCGCAATCCTTGCATTGCCATTCATGTGCCGATCAACGAACATGATGACAACCAAGAAAGAACAACTATTATGGGACTCGATCGTATTACACAAAAACTCCAAGAAGCTCTGCAACAAGCACAACGCCTCGCCTCGAAGTCGAGCCACGCGGAATTGAAGGGCGCTCATGTGCTGCAAACGTTGCTGGAACAAGACGGCGGCATCCTTATCCCGATTTTGCAAAAGGCGGGTGTCGATCTCGCAAAGCTCCAAGCCGCGGTGCAGCAGAATCTCGCCAGTGAACCCCGCATCACGGGCTCGTCTTCGCAACCGCAAATCAGTCACGGACTGCGCGCCACGCTGGATCAAGCCGATGAAGCTCGCGAGTCGCTCGGCGATGACTACCTCAGCGTCGAGCACTTTGTCCTCGGTGCTCTCCAGGCCGACTCCCCCGCTGGCAAACTGCTGAAACAAGCGGGTCTCACGGAAGCCAAGGCCCGCGAGGCGATTCAATCGGTGCGCGGTCACCAAAAGGTCACGGATGATAATCCCGAGGGCAAATACCAAACGCTGGAAAAATATGGCACTGACCTCACCGCTCGGGCACGCGAGGGCAAGATCGACCCCGTCATCGGTCGCGATGAGGAAATTCGCCGCGTCATGCAGGTGCTTTCTCGCCGCACGAAAAATAACCCCGTGCTCATCGGCGAACCCGGGGTCGGCAAAACGGCCATCGTTGAGGGCCTCGCCCGACGCATTGTCTCGGGTGATGTGCCGGATTCGATGAAGAAGAAACGCATCATCGTCATGGACATTGGCGGCATGCTCGCCGGTGCCAAGTACCGCGGTGAGTTTGAAGATCGACTCAAGGCTTTCTTGAAGGAGGTCAGCGAATCCGCCGGTGAAATCATTCTTTTCATCGATGAGTTGCACACCATCGTCGGCGCTGGCAAAACCGAGGGCAGTCCCGATGCCGGCAATTTGCTGAAACCCCAGCTCGCCCGCGGTGAGCTCTCGACCATCGGCGCGACGACTCTGGATGAATACCGCCAATACATCGAAAAGGACGCCGCTCTGGAACGACGCTTTCAACCGGTGCTGGTCGGCGAACCATCGCCCGAGGACACCATCGCGATTCTTCGCGGCCTCAAGGAACGCTATGAAGTGCACCACGGCGTGCGCATCCAAGACGGCGCCATCGTCGCCGCTGCCACGCTCTCGGACCGCTACATTTCCGATCGATTTTTGCCAGACAAAGCCGTCGACCTCATTGATGAAGCGGCATCTCGACTGAAGATCGAGCTGGATTCGATGCCCACGGAAATCGACCAGATCGAACGCCAGGTGCTGCAGTTGGAGATGGAGAAAAAAGCGTTAGAGAAGGAAAAGGATAAGGCTTCCATCGCCCGACTCGATAAGGTCAAGGAGGAGCAAGCCAATCTCAAGGAGCAAAGCGCCGCGATGATGACGCAGTGGCGCAATGAAAAGGCGGTGATCGATGAAGTGCGCAGTGCTCAGGAAAAACTGGAAACGCTGAAAAACCAAGCGGAGCAAGCCCAACGCATCGGCAATCTCACGCGTGCCTCGGAAATCACCTACGGCGAAATCCCGCAGGTCCAGCGCGAACTGGAAACGGCGAAGGAAAAACTTGCCCATTTCCAAGCGAACGGCGGCATCTTGAAGGAGGAGGTCACGGAGGACGATATCGCCCGCGTGGTTTCCGCTTGGACGGGCATTCCGGTGAATCGCTTGCAGGAAGGCGAACGCGCGAAGTTGCTGCGCATGGAAGATCGACTCAGCGAACGGGTCATCGGCCAGAAGAAAGCGATTACCGCCGTTTCGAATGCCGTACGACGCGCCCGCTCGGGTCTCCAAGATGAAAACCGCCCTCTCGGCTCGTTCCTTTTCCTCGGCCCCACGGGCGTTGGCAAGACGGAGCTCTCGAAGGCTCTCGCGGAGTTTTTGTTCGATGATGAAAATGCCATGGTCCGACTCGACATGTCGGAATACATGGAAAAGCACAGCGTCGCCCGACTCATCGGCGCGCCTCCGGGTTACGTCGGTTATGAAGAAGGCGGTCAGCTCAGCGAACGCGTGCGCCGCAAGCCCTACAGCGTGGTGCTTTTCGATGAGATTGAAAAAGCTCACAGCGATGTCTTCAACGTCTTGCTGCAAGTGCTCGACGATGGCCGCATCACCGATGGCCAGGGTCGCACGGTCGATTTCCGCAACACGGTGATCATCCTGACCTCGAACATCGGCTCGCAATTCATCCTCCACGAGGAAAATGCCGAGCAGCGGGAAGCGAAGGTGCTAGAAGCACTGCGCGCGCACTTCCGTCCCGAGTTTCTCAATCGGATCGATGAAACGATCATCTTCGATCGCCTCGCCCGCGAGGAAATCACGCGCATTGTCGACATCCAGTTGACTCGCCTGCGCCAACGCCTCGCCAAGCAAGGTCTCGCGCTAGCGCTCAGCGCCGATGCCAAGGATTTCCTCGGCACCCAAGGCTACGATCCGATCTACGGAGCTCGACCCTTGAAACGCGCGATCCAGCATCAGTTGCTCGACCCCCTCAGCATCGCCGTGCTCGATGGCCAATTCCAAGAAGGCGACCTCATCGAAGTCGCCCTCGCCGACAAAGCACTCAGCTTCCAAAAATCCCAGCCTTAGCCCGAAAGTGCCACCATCCCGAAGGGATGACAGATGGTAGCCGGTGGTCGAGAACGCCCCAGCGTTCGACACCACCGGAAGCATCCCCAGAATCATCTCCGCACCCCGGCAGGGGTGCCAGATCAGTCTTGTCCTAACGTTTTCTCAAATACAAAACGACTACGTATTTTTCGAACGGCATCAACCTCAAGATCAGCCACGATCTGCATGTGCTTGCTCTTATTTATCAGATAAGCCAAAAGCAGCAACTGCTTGCTTTGCTCATAGCGCCGACTCACTAGAAATAAACCAAAGGCGCACACAGGGAAGTGAATTGAACTGATGGATTACTCCTCTTACTTGATATACAAACTAGGGTCGGGTTCAGTTGCACGACTGCCAGACGGGTTAAACCAACTTGCAATGGAACACTTGGGCCGTCTAGCTTCAGGATCAACGAAGATCTCTAGTAGAGCAAAAGTTCCATCTTGGAATTTGACAAAAGCATAAGTTTGAACACTGCGTTTGTATTCGTTCTCGCTAACACCATCATCATATTCGTAAAGCAATATAGCTTGATATCCAGCCTCGGGTGCGACGAATGACGATGAATCTTCGGAATCTGGTTTGGCAGTGGCAATAATGCCCCCTTTCCCTCCGTCAACAGAAAATTCAACTCGCCAGTGATACATCGGAAATCCCCCAATAGAATGCTTGCGCTTGCTCTCAGTGTTAAGAAAAAAATCAACTGTTATCGAATGCTTCTCATTCTGCCCAAGATAAACTACCTGCGTATCCTTTAGCTTAACATATTGGCGGCGATAAACCAAGGGCTCTCGTGAAGCCATCTTGCGCAAATAAAAAATTGCAGGATCTTCTTTTGATGTCTTTGTATGAAGAGGTGAAACGTTTCGTAAAGCATTAGGAGCTGATTGTGGGAAATCCAAAAAGTAAAATGACCGTGTGCTTTGATCTGTCCTGTAATAACCTGGTGCTGATACGTCCACGGTCAGCGAAGGAGCATTTTTTTCGGTTACTGTAAACACACCATCTGAATCAGTCATCAGGTTGATCGCTCTACCATTGGATTTCCATGGATCATAATTCGGCACGCAATGTACGGCAGCACCAGCTACAGGATTGCGATCTAAGTCGATCACTTTTCCATACAATTTTGCTTGATAATTCTTCACATTTTCCACTTCTTCTTCAGTGGGCTTCCAATCGTACTTATCCAATGCTAAAAGATCTTTAAACGAAAAATCGCTTTCGCCATTTTCATCCTTTTTATCAGTAGAACGATTAGACTGCGAAACAATTTCAATTGGATTTTTGCGAAATGAACAATTTCTCGATAATATCACAATCAAAAACGCACTGATAACAATAACATAAAGAAGTAGTTTTTTCATTTTTTAGTTCGATGAAGTATAGCCTAACTTATCCAGTAATATCTCATAAAATCCCCAAGTCCGGATTGGGGTCAATTCAAAGGGAACTTGATGAATATTGCCAAATTTCATACCCACACCGTCCATATTAACTAAATCTCTGATTGACCATGCCGTTCTTCCTTTATTGCCAACAGGTTTTGTCATAGATCGATTGATCATAGACATTGCTTCATGCACATCTGCGATTGGACCAACGACTGAGGTGGTACCAGTAATCCGCCCCCCCTACTGGCTATTTTAATCTGGTGCATGGAGCGGGAGATGCTTTGTCAATGGTGGTTGATTCATCATGAGGAATCTGTTGTGACAGAACGAATGAGGGAAGTCGAAGCGAAGGAGTGAGAATTTTCAAGGTTGTGGTGAAATCTGGTATATACGTAAAGAAAATGGAGGCGAATAGCAAGAATAATACGCAGTGAAGATCATTTTTGTTCAAACTGTGAGAAATATGGCCGATTATCTGCCAATGATATCCAAGAAGGAAGAGCCCCGCTAGCGGGAGTTACGCGCCACCATCCCGCAGGGATGACAGATGGTAGCCGGTGGTCGAGAACGCCCCAGCGTTCGACACCACCGGAAAGCATCCCCAGAAAAATCTCCGCACCCCGGCAGGGGTGCCATATCGCTCTTGGCCTGACATCACTTGCGCAATGCCACCACCGCATTGTGCCCGCCTAGCGATGCGGCGACTTTCCAAACCGTGCCTTGGACCTCGGTCACTTGATCGGGCAGCACAAAGCCATCGGGCACATGCAAGCTCGCTCGATTGGGCGGAAGCTGACCTCGCTGCATGAAGTCGCACAAGATGACCGTTTCCAGCAAGGAACCCGCGCCGATGCCGTGACCGAGATAAGGCTTGAGCAAGTGCAAGCTCGGTCGCAGGCCCTCGCACGCGTCGCGCAGGCACGACGGCTCTGCACGCGCATGGGAAGCCG
>JBDLWB010000089.1:0-22103 GCA_039804425.1 Verrucomicrobiota bacterium | reverse complement strand
TGGGGGATGACGAAGCGTAGGATGCCTGCGCGACTGGGGGGGTGCAGTTCTAGTAGGGTCAGTGAGCCTTTTCGCACTTCGACGGCACCGCCTTCGCCATTGGTGACCCAGGCGATGAGTGATGAAAAATCAGGCTCGTGGCCGACGAGGCAGATGCGTTTGAATTCGGTGAATGCTGCCAGTTCTCGCAGTGCGACATCGGGATGCATGCCGCAAGCGAGCCACGACAGCACCACGGGGCCAGGCAACTGTGCGGCTTGGCTAAAGGCATCGGCGGTTTGTCGAGCGCGCAAGAGGGGGCTAGACAAAATGATTTCTGGCAACAAGCCCGCGAGACGCAGGTATGTCGCGGCGCGCTTGGCTTGCTCGAATCCTTTGGCTGTGAGCGCACGTTCCGAATCACCGCCTGGATGTCCGTGTGGTTCTGCTTTGCCGTGGCGCAACAAAAGGACTTCCATAAAATTACATCGTCATGCCGCCATCGACCGCCAATACCTGACCGGTGATGTAGCGTGCTTCGGCACTGGCAAGAAATAATACGGCGTGGGCGATGTCGGCAGGATCACCGAAGCTCGAGAGGGGAATCTTTGCCATCACTTCCTCGCGCACTTTTTCGGGCAACTCGCCCGTCATATCGGTCGTGATAAATCCTGGAGCGACTGCGTTGCAGGTAAGAGCTCGACCAGCGAGTTCGCGAGCGACGGCCTTAGTAAAGCCGATCAGGCCAGCTTTGCTTGCCGAGTAATTGGCTTGTCCCGCATTGCCGATCAGGCCAATGACCGAGGCGATGTTGATGATGCGTGGGTCCGTGGCCTTCATCATCGGACGCATGAACGCCTTGACCGTGTTGAACGCGCCTTTGAGATTGGTATCGAGCACAGTATCCCAGTCTTCTTCCTTCATGCGCATCAGCAAGCCATCGCGCGTGACGCCGGCATTATTGACGAGGATGTTGACTTGTCCAAAATCAGCCAAGACCTGTTTGCCGAGTTCTTGAACCGCTTCATGATCCGCGACATCGACAGCATAAGCTTTGGCGCAGCCGGGAAATTTGGCATTCAATTCATCGGCCACGGCACCACAGCTGCTAGCGCTGCGGCTGACCACAGCGACCTTTGCTCCTTGCTCGGCCAAAGCCTGAGCGATGGCCTGACCAATGCCACGGCCCCCGCCGGTGACGACTGCTACTTTTCCTGCAAAAGATGACATGGCGGTATTTGCGACGATTTTGGCATCGTAGTCAAAACATTCCTTTGGGAACTTCAGGCTGTAGCAAGAATCCAAAGAATCATGACGCATCGAGCAGTGACTTCGCCATGGCGCGCGCGGACTCGCCGCCCCCGCCGAGCATGCGCACTAGCTCGTGAATGCGCGCTTCGCCAGTCACGGGAAAAAGGCGCGAGCGGGTGCGGCCTTGGATGATTTCTTTCTCGACAACAAAATGGCGAGAAGCCGTCGCAGCAACCTGAGGAAAGTGCGTGATAGCAATGACTTGATGGCGTGCCCCAAGCACTGCCATCTTACGACCGACCGCCTTGGCGACTTCGCCGCCGACATTCGCGTCGATCTCATCAAAGACCATGAGAGGCGTCGCATCCTGATCGGCTAAGGCGCTCTTCACCGCCAGCATGACACGGCTGATTTCACCGCTCGAAGCCACCTGGCGAAGCGGGTGAAGCGGTTCACCGGGATTGGGTCCGAAGAGGAAATCCGTCGATTCCATGCCATGCGAACTCGGTTCGGGGAGAGTCGTGAGGGAAATTTCAAAAGCTGACTGCTTAAATCCGAGGTCCTTGAGTTGTGCGGCAATTTCCTTAGCCAACTTCGGCGCGGCCTTGCGGCGGGCGGCGCTGAGCTTGCTGGCCGCGGCATCCACGGAGGCACGCAACTCATCGATCTGCGCTTGCAGAGCGGCGAGCTTCTCCCCGCGATTCTCGATGTTGTCCAGTCGTTCACTGGCTTCGTCACGCGCGGCGAGAATTTCCGCAATGCTGCTGCCATACTTGCGTTTGAGTGATTCTAACAAATTCACACGTTCCTCCAAAGCGGCCGCTTCGGCGGGGTCGATTTCCAACTCATCGAGATAATCCGAAAGCGTGCTTTCCAATTCCTGCAACTCCACTGTGGCGGTCTCCAGTCCTGCGCAGCGCTCGGCGATCGAGGGATCGAGCTTCTCCAAATCGCGGATTAAGCGCTGCAAATCGTTGAGTCGAGAAAGAATGCCCTCGCCCTCATTGCTGATCAATGTCATCGCAGCGGAGGTGTTTTCTAACAAACGTGTCGCGCCGTTCGAGCGTCGATAGCGGTTCATCAGTTCCGCCTCTTCATCGGGTTGGAACTGAGCGTGATTGATTTCCTCAACTTGATGGCGCAAGAGTTCCATCTCGCGCGTCGAAACCGCCTCGGCATTGCGTAGATCCTCCCACTCGGCGAGTTTGTGTTTCCACAACTGCCATTGCTGGCGGTATTGTTGAATCAGCAAATCCGAGCCAGCATAGGCATCGAGCATCGCCATTTGCCGATCTGTGGAAAGCAGTGACTGATGATCGTGAGGGCCGTGGAGGTCGACGAGATGTTCGCCGAGTTTCTTCAGTAAGCCGAGAGTGACAGGCGAATCATTGACAAACTGCCGGGTCGAGGTTTGGCCGATGACGCGGCGGATGATGAGGTCATCGCCGATTTCGAAATCGAGCGCATTATCCTGCAAAATCGCGCGAATTTCATCGGGCTGCGTGAGGGCAAACACCGCTTCAACTGTGCACGATTCCTCGCCCGTGCGGATCAGCGACTTATCCGCGCGCTCGCCGAGCACAAGCTTCAGTGCGCCGACGATGACCGATTTGCCGGCGCCGGTTTCACCGGTGACACTGATCAGTCCACGGTCGAGTTCCCACGTCAATTCATCGACGAGAGCGAGGTGGCGAATTTTCAAAAGAGTCAACATGATGGATCAAGATGGCGGTTAGGAGGTGAGTCGATGCAACGATGATAGCACAGCAATCAAGTTATTCTTCGATGGGAACAGCACGCAATGGCGCGTCAGGCTCTTCCAAAGGAATGGCACGTTGTGGGGAGAGAGTTTCATCCTCGATGGGGATGGCGCGGATGGGTTGATTGCTGACCTCTGAGGCAGAACCATCTTCCTCCACCGCGAGAGCGCGCATGGGATGAATGGGGCAAAGGTCATTCGGTGCGGGAGCGATGTCGGCAGAAATTTGATCCAAGTATGAAGTGCCTGCCGCATGACATCCTTCTGTCGCTCGTTTTCCTGAGCTTTTGCAAAGATAGCAGGCCACCAAGTCCGAATCGACATGAACTTCGTGAAATGGGTTCGATTTATAGCCCAAGCGATCGGCCGTTTTCATGATGTCGACCCAGATGGGCAGAGCGAGAGTCGCGCCATAGCCGCCATAAATGGTGCGTTTCGGTTCATCCATGCCGCACCAGACGGCGCAGGTGAGAGAACTGGTGTAACCAGCGAACCAAGCATCTTTGAATTGATTTGTTGTCCCTGTCTTGCCAGCGCATGGGCCATCAAAGCCCAAGCGTTTCACCGCCGCAGCCGTGCCCGATGTCGTGACCTGTTGTAGGATTTTCGATACAGCATAAGCCGAACCAGCAGAAGCCGCTTGGTAGGGGAGTGGGGGAGTTTCATACAATACTTCCCCCGTTCGTTTGCGAATTGAGGAAATCAAAAAAGGGCGGTAGCGAGTGCCGCCATTTGGCAACATCGAATAGGCAGAAGCTACCTCAAAAGGAGTGGCTTCCCACGAACCAAGGTAAGACGAAGGATTTTGGGGGAGTTTGATATTAAAGGCTTGTTCGCAGACGTGAGAGACCTTTTCCATGCCCGCATAGTTGCCAATGCGAACTGACATCGTATTGCGTGATCGGATCAGGCCATAGGATGCAGGAAAACTTTCGCCATACTTGCCGTCGGAATTTTTCGGATGCCAACCACGTGGCGCACCTTTGATTTCGCCTGAAGCAATCGGACCATCCGAGATCATGGTTTCGGGACGCAAGCCTTTGTCAAAAGCGGCGAGATAAACAAATGGTTTAAAGACCGAGCCGATTTGACGTTTGGCTTGGATTGCGCGATTGAACTTCGATTCATCCGCCGACCGACCACCGACTAATGCGAGCACGGCACCAGTATGGTTTTCAATCACGACCGCGGCGCCCTGGATGTAGGCCGTCGGTGTTTTTTTTCCTTCTGGAATGGCTTGCCACTTCGCGCGAGTTTGGTGGGGATAACCACGATATTTTTCGACCTTGCTGAGTTGTTGATCCACCGATTCCTCGGCCTTACTCTGAATCAAATGATCGAGTGTGGTGGTGATGATCAATCCACCCAGTTCGATATTCTCTTTTTCGAGAATGATTTCTAGATCGCGTCGCACCGCATCGATGGCATAGGATTCGCGTTTCTTGCGTCGATTGCTCGGACGAATGTCGAGAGGCTCAGCCTTGGCTTCTTCCGCTTGCTCAGTCGTAATGAAATCGGCATCGACCATGCGCTCTAAGGTCGAATTTCGTTCACGTAGGGCCGCATCCATGTTGTGAAAGGGATTAAACGCATCGGGCCCCCGCACAATGCCGGCAAGCATCGCAGATTCGGACAAATTCAACTCTGAAGCGTTTTTTTCAAAGTAAATGCGAGAAGCTTCTTGAATGCCTCGGATCGATCGCCCCCAATTGATCGAATTGAGATATGCTTCGAGCACTTTATCCTTCGTACCAAGAAACGATTCGATGCGGCAGGCGATGGCGATTTCGAGCAACTTTCGATCCATCAATTGCCAGATCGACTGTTTGACACCGTATTTTTTGAGTTTGAAGACATCCGAAGCCAATTGTTGTGTGATGGTGGATGCGCCCTCGCGTTTGCCTTGCAAATTTTTCAGTGCCGCGCGGACGATGCCGATGGGATCCATGGCGCCATGTCGATAAAAACGTTCATCCTCGCGGGCGATGATCGCCATGCGAAATGTTGGAGCGACTTGATCGAGCGTGATGATATCGCGAATTTCACCATGAATGCGTGCCATTTCCACACCACGACGATCGAGAATGACAGTGCGTTCCGGCATTTTGTGGATCGCGGCCAGATCGAATTGCTTGGATCGGAGTCCGTAGATCACCGCGAGAGTCAAAAGCACGTAGAGACCGAGGAGCGCGGGGTCACCGATCAGGCGAAGCAGAAAGCGGGTCGCGGTGGAGCAGTGACGGATTGAATGATGGAACAAATGAAAGGGCCAAAAGAGCAGCAGCGAGACCAAGGTAGGAGAAGAAGTCGAAGAAGACTTCGATCGCCTACGATTTCTTTTAGGTTGCGGTAGCTTTTCTGCCATAAGTGATGCGGCCACTCTACTGTGCGATCGCATCAATTTCGAGAGCGATTTTTGGGAAAATTGCGGAATCTTGAGGAGCGAGTGCGGCCAGGGTCAGGAGTCATTTCTTGTCGAAAGATCAAGTTGGATTTTTTTCGGGCGATTTCATCTTGGGAATTGCCATTCTTGAAGATTTCTGTTTGAGTCTCTCAACCTACTTTTCCTATGAGCCAAGCACCCTTGAATGATCCGCGTAATTTCCGTCGTGCCGTATTAAAACTCAGTGGCGAGGCATTGCGGGAGGTGGGTAGCAGAGATAACATTTCGCCGGAAATTGTCGGGCGCATCGCGAGTGAAATCGCAGAGGCGCTGAAAAGTGGTTTGCAATTGGGAGTCGTTGTAGGGGGCGGAAATTTTTGGCGAGGTGCTTCAGCGAGTGCACGTGGCATGGATCGTGCCACAGCCGATTATGTCGGCATGCTGGCCACGGTCATGAATGCCTTGGCTTTGCAAAGCGCGCTTGAAGAAGTGGATGTTCCCTGCGTTGTGATGTCGGCCATTGAAATGCAAAATGTGGCAGAGACTTTCATCCGTCGTCGCGCCGAGAAATTCCTCAGCGAGGGACGAGTCGTGATTTTTGCGGCGGGCACGGGCAGTCCTTTCTTTTCCACGGATACCACGGCGGCCTTGCGAGCCAGTGAGATGGGCGCAGACGTCATTTTTAAAGCCACCATGGTCGATGGCGTGTATGATAGCGATCCGAAGAAAAATCCGGATGCCAAGCGCTATGACGTAGTGTCATTTCAAGAGTGCATTTCTTCCCAGTTGAAAGTGATGGACACCACGGCATTCAGTCTGTGCATGGACAATTCGATTCCTATCATTGTCTTTGATCTGGAAAAACCTGGCAACATCACCCAAGCTTTGCTCGGTGCCGACGTCGGAACCATCGTGTGTTGATTTTACCAAACAAGAGAAATTATGGACCCTGAAGAATCATTGTTAGAAGTCGAAATGGACATGCAGAAGGCCTTAGAACACCTGCTGCAAGAGTTCAGTAGCGTTCGCACGGGAAAAGCATCTCCTGCTTTGATTGAAAATCTGGATGTTTATGTGCGTGCGTATGATTCCGTGATGAAATTGAAAGCTGTAGCCGTTGTGACAACACCCGAGCCACGCATGCTCATGGTGCAGCCCTTCGATCCATCGACCACGCAAGACATCGAGCGCGGGATACGCGAAAGCAAGCTCGGTTTGAACCCCGCTGCGGCCGACCGATCCATCCGCGTGCCCGTGCCGGAGCTTTCCGAGGAACGACGTAAGGAAATGGCCAAGCTCGTCAAACAAATGGGCGAAGAAGCCAAGGTCAGCGTGCGTCAGGTTCGCAAAGAAGGCATGGATGCCGCGAAAAAAATGAAGGCGGCCAATGTGTTGACGGAAGATGGTCAGAAAGTGTTCGAGGACGATGTGCAGAAATTGACCGACAAGTTTGTCAAAGAAGTCGACGTGCACGTCGCGGCGAAGGAAAAAGAGATCATGAAGATCTGATTTTCCCAAGATTTTTACTGACCCAAGAGGCAACCTGCGAGAGCGCTGAGGAGGATGATCGATACAGCGCCGCAGCGCGTTTTTTTCAGCAGGAAAAATGCGCCGATGCTGATGGCGAAGGCTGACCAGGAGACAGCGTCGACGCCGCGTTCGGGTGCAGGCAACCAGCTGTGCTGCGTCAGCACGATGAACAAATGCGCCATCACACCGATGACCGCTGCGGCAATTGCTTGCATGACCGCGCGAAGTTTGGGGTGGCTCGTCCAGCGTTCCAGATAAGGGGCAGTGGCGAAAATCATCAGAAAGCTTGGGAGAAACGTATACCATGTCGTAACCGCTGCTCCCAAAGAACCCGCGATGAGCGGGGAGAATGGGGCGGGTTGTTGCCATCCAGCGACAAAACCGACAAACTGCAGCACCATGATGAGCGGTCCGGGTGTCGTTTCGGCGAGAGCAAGACCCGTCATCATTTGCTCGTGACTGAGCCATGCGTAGTGCTCGACAGCTTGTTGAGAGACATAGGGAAGAACTGCATAAGCGCCACCAAAGGTAACCCAAGCAGCCTTCGTGAAAAACAGCGCCATGCGAATCATCAGACCATCCCAGCCCGAATCAAAGGCCAGGGCTAGCAGCGGAGTAACCCAGAGAATGAGGCCAGAGAGTGTGATGCGAAACAAGCGCCCGAGTGATACCGGCGTCGATGGCTGAACGGTGTCTTGCGATGACGCATTCGACCAATGTGGAGCGCGCCAGAATCCGATGATCGTGGCAGCGATCAAGATGACCATGAACGAAACATCAGCGGTACAACTGACCAAAAAACTGCTTGCGGCAATGCCCCGCAACATCCATCGATGCAAAACCTTTTTCCCCATTCGCAATAAAGCTTCCGCGATCAGTGCGACGACGGCTGCTTGTAAGCCAAAGAAGATCGCTTGCAGCCAGGACCACTGTGTCCCGATCATCGCCAGCCAGCTAAGGGCGAACAGCAACAGCGCGGATGGTAAAAAGAACCACACGCCGGCGAACATGCCGCCCTTCAAGCCATGCATACGCCAACCGAGATAGGTCGCCAATTGTTGAGCTTCGGGACCTGGGAGAATCATACAAAAATTCAGCGCATGGGTGAATTGCGTCTCACTGATCCAGCGCTTTTGCTGCACCAATTCCTTATGCATGATGGCGATTTGCCCTGCTGGACCACCGAAGCTGATGCAGCCTAGTTTGATCCAAAAGCACATCGCCTCGCGCCATGAGGGGACGCGAACTGTTGACTCAACGTGGCATTGCGGATCCGTCATGCAGGTGTTTTCTACTCCGATCAACGACGCTCTAGCGACAAAAAAACGCGACGGTGATGAAACACTGTCGCGTTTTTTTCGAAAAATCAGATCGGCATCAAGCGCGACCGAGGTAGCTGCCGTCTTCAGTTTTAACGATGAGTTTTTCGCCAGGATTGATGAAAAGCGGTACTTGCATCGACAAACCCGTTTCCATGATAGCGGCTTTGTAAACATTGTTTGCGGAATCACCCTTCACGCCCTCTGGCGACTCAGCAACGGTCATCACCATCGAAGGAGGCAGTTCGACAGCCGCAACGTTGGAGTCGGTGAAAAGCAGAGTGTAAGACTGTCCCTCAATGAGGTAAAACTTTACAGGAGCAATCAAGTCTTCGTGAACAACAACATCCTCGTAGGTGTCGTTATTGAGGAAATGGTAGCCGCCGGAATCTTTGTAGGAATATTCGTGAGGAATGCGTTCGAGCAACACACTGTCCATCGAGTCGTTCGACGTCAGGCGCAGGTTAAAAACTTTCTGGGTATTGACGCTACGAACCGACATCTGCACATACGAAGCCATGCGGGGAGGAGTCTTCAATTCGTGACTGATGACGATGCAAACTTCGTTATTGTGACGGACGGCGTGTCCTTTGCGGAGGTTGATGACGGGTGTATTGGCCATAAGAATGTGTGTTGCGCTGCGCGTGATAGTCGGTTCATGACTGATGCGCAAGCTCTTTTTGCCAATCAAAGGCAGAAGCGGAGGCTTGAATGTTCTCATTTTCGCGGTCAGACATTGGCGGGAAATTTTTCGACAATGCCTCAGCCATCGAATTTCGATGATGATGAAAACAGATCGGTCGCGCTGATGAAAAAAGAGCGAAATCCCGACGCGACATGGTAACGATGCTTTTCATGCATCCTCGTTTCTGTTATCAAACGGCGCATGGTTCACGAAATTTCCTACTTGCCGTCGAATTTCTCCTTGAGTGCGTCCTTGCTCGACCAGTTGAGCGCCCGCAGTGGGTCGCAGCGCTGTGTGAAAGGAGATGATGGCCAAATGTTGTTAGTACTCCACGAAGTTCCTGAGCCGTCCATTCCAGAGCGCAAGGCGGTTTTTTTCTGGTTCGATGGGCACCATTGGCACAGTGCCCAGAGTGACGGTGGAAAAGACCTGACGCTTTTGCTCGATGTCTATGCGCAGGCCATTGATCGACTTGAAGCGATTGTTGATGAAGCAGATACCGCGAAAGAAATTTTTGAACTCATTCGTCATGCGGCGCCACTCGCACGGACCTCACGCAATCTTTACCATGCTCTTTCCGACGCCGTGAGTTATGCGCCACGCGATCGGATGCTACGCCATGCAAAAGATCGAGCCCATGAAATCGAGCGGGCTGCGGAACTGTTGCATGCGGATGCTCGCGTGACTCTGGAGTTCATGCGAGCCGAAAGCGCAGAAGAGCAAGCCCGCTCCAGCGAGCAACTCGCGCGTCTCGGGTATCGTCTCAATCTCCTCGCCGGCTTCTTTCTGCCGCTTGTCGCACTAGGAGGGTTGATGGGCATGAACGTCGAACTACCAGCCTTTGTTCAAGGTGCTTTCTGGTTCATTTTTTTCGGCGGTTTGATCATGGGCGGCTTGATTCTTTTCGTGGTTGGTTACAAGACTGGACAAAACAATCAAGACCGCTGAAAACCCTGAAAAATCAAGCTTTCACGCGCTTTTGTGAAAAAGCTGAAAGAATAATTTTAAGACATCTTAACTGAGTTCTCATCAATTTTTTGAAAAATTTTTCCTGTGGAACATGCGCCACTAAGGGGATTGATTGAGGAATGCTGACCACCATAAATTTTTTGATTTTTTCAGGAGAGATTTTTCTTAACTTGCCTCTCGCCGCGCGCATCAAGGTTCTTTGGCTTTGTGTCGCAGGTCGCAACATTTTTTCAAAAAACACAGTATGGAATTCACTGAGGCTATCCCTTCTCCTAACCCCCTCATCGCATCCCAAGATCCATCCCCATGGCAGCAAGTTCAAAACATTCTGACTCAAAAACTCAGCGAGGATGCCTATCATCGTTGGTTTCGCATGAGTCAATTGTTAAGTGAAGATGATCATCAAGTCACAATTGCTTTGCCTAACGATATTCATTTGGTTTGGATCGAAACCAATTACTGGCCTGATCTCGTGGCAGCTTGTCATGAAGTTTTTGGCATCAAAGAAGTAAAGCTCACGGTCAGTGAAGAAGAGATTCTGCCTGCACCGCAGCCGATTGACGAATTGATTTTGGAAGATGCACCATCGCGTACTATCCCCTCTGCTGATTCTTTTGAGAAACGTCTAAAAACTGCGGGCCTCAATTCACAGTTTCACTTTGGCCGCTTCGTGGTCGGCAATAACAGTCAGTTTGCGCATGCGGCCTGTCAGGCTGTGGCGTCGGGCAAGGCTGTTGGCTACAATCCGCTATTCATTCACGGTGGTCCTGGTCTCGGGAAAACGCATTTGATGCAAGCCATTGGTCAAGAGTGGCTGCGCAATCGTCCTGACTCACGCGTGGTCTATCTCACATGTGAGAAATTTACGAACGAGTTCATCGATGCTGTGCGCAAGGGGGATCTCGAAAAGTTTCGTAAGCGCTATCGCAGTGCCGAGTTGATGCTGATTGACGATGTGCAATTCATCGCGGGGAAGGACCGAACGAAAGAAGAATTTTTTCATACCTTTAATACATTGATCGATGGACAACGCCAAGTGGTGTTGACTTGTGATCGTCCCGCTTGCGAAATCAAAACCTTGGAGCCGCGGTTGGTGTCACGCTTTGAGGCAGGGCTCACGGTAGAGTTGCAGATTCCTCAAGAGGAAACTCGTACGGCCATTCTTCATCGCAAGATGGAAGAATGGAAGGTCAAGCTTGACTCCAGCATTGTCAGTTTTTTGGCAGAGCATATCCGCAGCAACGTCCGTCGCCTGGAAGGTGCTTTGATGCGCGTCGCCACCTATGCATCACTTGCAGGCGAGCGTGTGCCCATGGAAAAAGTCGAGTATCTGCTGCGCGACATCCTGCGGGAGGAAGCGACGAAGCAGGTCACGATCGATGCCATTCAGAAGGCAGTAGCAGAGCATTTTGATCTCCGTCTCGCGGATATGACCAGTCGACGTCGCCCAACCAGTGTGGCTTATCCACGGCAGGTGGCAATGTATCTCAGTCGTCAATTGACCAAATCATCGTTGATGGACATTGGTGAAGCATTTGGTGGTCGTGATCACGGCACAGTGATTCACGCTTGCAAAAAGGTAGCGGAGCAAATGCAAAAAGACCATTCGATGAAAGAAATCGTCGGACTGCTCGAAAGCACCTTGAGGCGCTGATCAAAGGCAAAAGAAATCGCTGCTCGAGCTGCGTAGCGATTTCTTTCTCAATCCGTTGGGCATCTTTGGCCGCTGAAGTTTGGCTGCTGAGGCGAACAGATCGATCAAACGCGTTGTTTGGCGATTTGATCGAGGATGCCATTGACGAAACGACCGGAGTCGCTCGAACCAAATTTTTTCGCGAGATCAACAGCTTCGTTGATGAGAATGCCGGGAGCCATTTCAGGGCGAGTCAGCAGTTCTGAAGCGCTCAGACGAAGGATGGCGCGATCGACGGGATCAATGCGCTCGGGTGCGAAATTTTCTACGATCGAGGCGAGTGTTTCATCGATGCGAACTTTATTTTCGAGAACCACGTCAACCATGTGATCAGTTTCTCGGCGCAGAGCAAGCAATTCGGTTTTGCTGCTGCAAATGTGTTTGAGGTCGCTTTGCTCAGGATGATCTTGAGGGTTTTCAAGCATCTGTACGCGATCCGAAATGCGTTGAAGTCGACGTATCGAAGCGAGTGCTGGCTCGAGCAGTGGTTGCAAGGAGGGATGATCTGCGAGATCTTGCTGAAAGCGCAAACGCGATGAAGTGACCGCGCGATCGATTGCGTAAAGTGTCGAGAGTGCTGATTCGAGTTGATCAACAACAGCATCGTTATCGACATCGTGCAGCGGTAGTTTGACAATTTTTTCCCATTGCATCGTCCATTGCGATTCCGTGCGGAGCATGTCTTGCAATTCTTTTTTAAGATTTGCCGTCTCAGCAGATGCGCTGAGGCGAGCGAGGGCGTTCGGTGCGCGATCTGAAAGTTCTAGCAAGCGATCAACGCGACCTTGGGTGATGTGTTCTAAGGCGCGAAAGGTGCTATGAAGCAGCTTGCGGCGGTCAGGAACCGTGAGGAGATCCCAGAACGTTTCGCGATAATCAGCAGCGGGAGCACCGCCTTCAAGATCAGCGCTGTAGAGAAACTGAACAGCAGCCTCACGGATTTGACGGCGACTAGGCATTGGGACGAGAAGAAGTGCGTGGAATCGAGCGATCGAGTTCTTGGAAGATATCGATCATGGAAGTGGCAACACGCGCGGCTTCACGCCCGCGATTGAGAGCTGCGCCGATGCAGCGAGCGTAGGCTTGTTTTTCATCGTCGACGAGCAAGACTTCGTGAATGATGGGCACCCGATGATTCACGGCGAGGGATTGGAGAGAAGAAGTGACGGACTCAGCGACCAAATCCGCATGAGCTGTCGCGCCACGAATGATGAGACCCAGAGCGATGATGCAAACGGGGGCGTCGCGTTGAATGATTTGAGATACCGTCACAGGAATTTCAAATGCTCCAGGGACACGAATGAGATCGACGCGAGAATTCGGCATCAACTCGCCGAGTTCATCAATGGCGTTTTCGACCAAAGCATCCGTGAACTCCTCGTTGTATTTCGATGCAACAATGCAAATGCGAACCTTTGCACCGAGATGTCGAGGACGTGGCGGTAAGATAGACGACATGGGACGGACTTTATTGTAGGAAATGCGATGATTGTCAATCTTGGAAAGCAGAAAGCTGAGAGAGTCGCGTGGGCCGTTCTCAATCCTCCGGTCGAATGAGGCCGATTTCGTCGGCTTCGAGCTGAATGCGATCATTCAAATTGCGGGCTTTCACACGATGATCACGCTTTGCACGACGTTCGGTGTTGATTTGCCGCTTCTTCTGTCGGCGTCGCAGCTTTTCAATTTCCTCATCGAGTCGCAAGTAACTATCGAGCCGTTCCGCATTGAGCGAGCCATCGATCACCGCTTGACGAATGGCGCAGCCTTGATCGTTCTGATGCTTGCAATCGTGAAATCGGCAGTGCAGGGCGATTTGATCGACATCAGAAAAACTCTCGCGTAGCGTTTGCTCGTTGGTCCACATTTGGATTTCGCGCATTCCGGGATTGTCAATGATCAGGCCCCGTTTGGGCAGCGGAACGAGTTCGCGTGAGGTGGTGGTGTGTCTTCCTTTTCCTGTGACTTCATTCACTTCATCGGTCCACTGCCATTCTTCACCGTAGAGTTGATTGACGAGGGTGGACTTGCCCACACCACTGGAGCCGACGATGCACATGGTTGTGCCGCGTTTCAGGTGAGAGAGTAAAACCTTAAGGCCAGTATTGTGCAGAGCGCTGGTGATGTGGATCGATGCTTCTGGGCATAGAGCTTGCAGAATGCTAGCCGCTTCGTTGCTTTGCTCTTTTGGATAAAGATCGGATTTATTTAAGAGAACCACAGGCTTTGCACCGGAGCGTTGGATCAGTGTGAAATAGCGCTCCATGCGACGTGGATTGAAATCTTCCCCTGCGTCGGTTACAACAGCCACAATGTCAATATTCGCACCAATGACTTGTTCTTCGGTGCTTTTTCCGGGCATTTTCCGAGAAAAGCATGACTGACGAGGAAGGCGCGCGCGGATCACGTGATCTTCGTTTTCGCCGCCGAGCTTCACCGCGACCCAATCTCCGACAGCCGGCAATTCAGCATCGGTCGCGGCATCGTGCCAGACTTTGCCAGAGAGCACGACATCGATCTCTTCGCCATCGCCCAGAAATGCGCCGTAATTGATCGGACTCTCGCGAATCAAGCGCGCAGGAACCCAGTCGTTTTCCGGTAATTGGGAAAATGCTGAGGCAAAAAAATCATTCCAACCGAGGTCTGCTAAAGTCACTTCCGTGAGAGTAATGGTTGAGAGCGATCGAGGGAAGAGGAAAATGAATGAGCAGCGGAGTCCGTCACCGAGCTAGTTCTTGTTGGATCAGATCGATGCTACGAGTGGTGGCATTTTGGTGCTGGCTTAGAACTGCCAAAGCGCGATCGCATGTCTCTCTGCGCAGCGATTCCTCAGCGAACCATCGTTCGAGAATGGCGGGGATTTGTTCGGGGGTATCCACCTGAGCCACGGCGTGATGAGTGAGCAATTGTGTGTGCAGCGGTTCGAAGTTTTCCATGTGTGGCCCCGTAAGCACGGGAACGCGCGCGAGGATGGCCTCGGCGGGATTTTGTCCACCAATCGCAAGGAAACTTTTGCCAATGATCACGGCATCGGCATGAGCCGTCCAGTCGCGCAACTCGCCGGTGCTGTCGACAATCAAACAGTCGTATGCAGAGCCGACCGGAGGGATGCCCTCACTCCGCAACCAAGGATTTTTGCCAACCGCACGAAGCGATTGCAGCACCGCTTGACGACGTTCCGCGTGACGCGGTACGAAAGCCAAAAAGTCAGAGCTCTTCTCTAATGCTTGCGCCAACAGAGCTTCTTCGCCGTCGTGCGTACTTGCAGCGAGGATGACGCGCTTTTCTCGAGCGAGAGAATTGAGGATCGCAGCGAATTCCTCGCGTCTTTTGGGCAAAGAAGCGGCTGCGGGATCAAACTTGATGCTCCCCGTGATAGCGAGACGATCAGAGCCAATGCCCAAAGAACGGAAACGTTGTTCATCTTCTGGACCCTGTACACCAATGCGAGCGACGCCATCATACATCGGAGAAATCCATTGCCAAAAACGTCTTAGTCGTTTTTCTGAGCGCGAAGAAAGGCGTGCATTAACCATGCAAACGGAGATTTTCTGTTTCTGGCATTCCGTCATCAATATCGGCCAAACTTCTGCTTCGATCAACACCACACAGCTCGGTTGATATCGCTGGAGATAGATTCGAACAAAAGGCGTCAGATCGAGCGGAGCATAGACGACGTGGAGATGCTCTGACGCATGCGAGCGGGCGAGTAGATAAGCCGTGGCAGTACTGACAGCGAGAACAACGTCGACCTCAGTAGACGACTGCCATTGTTGAATCAGCTTGAGCGCAATCAAAGATTCACCAACACTGACCGCGTGTATGTGCACACGACCGCAACGAGTCCATTCGGCATCATGCTGATAACGGCCAAATCTCTCAAGCATCGGCGTATTCCATCCACCACGCTGCCCCATCTTACGAAGCCAAGAGGGGAGAGCGAGACACAAAAGCACGGGAGAAGCGAGACGATAGAGCAATAAAGCCAAGCGCCAACGCCAGGAATTCGAATGCAAAAAAAGGTCAGTCATGGAAACGACAACAACGACATCATGGTAGATTGAGCATCACTCTGCCAAGCCTGTATCAGAGGACTCATCGATTTTCTTTGGGGGATTAGCAAGCAGTTCCTTCGCCTGCATTTCGGCTTGGCGAATCGTGCTGGCTTTTTTCCAACCATGAATCAACAAAAGCAGCAGGTAAGTGCCAGCTACCGTGCCGCTTATGACGAGGATCGTCGAATCTTCAAAAGTACTTTCACCGAGCAGGTAAAGGTGAACGGGAGGAAGCCAGAAAAAAAGCATCATTGCGCCCTCGGTGTCCGTGCTTTCTGCGAGAGCCACCAGAGCGAGCATGACACTGAATGACCCGATGAGCACTGCAATGTAAAGACCGAGTGGATTGGCGTTGCGCTTTTGCCAGACCGCCACAAATAAGGCTGGAAAAAGCGCAGATCCTATGAGGCTGCACATGATCGTGCATTCACTGTCGCCAAATCCCGACGAGGGAACAAGCCAGGCGATAGCTGCGCTCACCGCAGATAAAATCAACACCAACAAAGCGGTGAAATGCATACCCGCGGTCCAACAGGGGTAGAAAATGGCACCAACCATTTGGCCCAGTCGACCGCGTTTTACGAAAGGCATGGCGAGTCGTGGCATCATCGAATTCGGTTCGGTCAAAGCGAGCAAAGCCGCAGGAAAAGCAATTCCGCCGAGTAGAAAAGGTAACGGAGCGTAATCAGAGCTACCCCACAATACTAGTCCAGCAACCAGCAGCATGGTGAATAAGCAAACCACGCGATTGAGCGAGCTGTGGTTTTCCGACATCGGTGCGATGGTTTTGACTCCGAGGAAAAAGAAATTCCATGCGAGGTAGAGTGAGCCGATCAATAAGCCGATGTACAGCGCGATGGAGTCGACTTGTTCGAGCGAGAAAAATTGGATGATTTCATCAAAGCTCCCCATGATGCTCATGGAAAACGAAAACATCATCAAGGCAGCGGCCAATGGCAAAAAACTCCGAACGAGCAGGGAACCGTTCGAGGAGAGTCCTACATTGACGGCTGTCAAGCAGGCCGAAAGAATGGCAATCGAAAACAGCGCGAGCAATTCTGCGAACAAATTCATTCCCCCAAAGAAATAGCGCAAAATGAGATAGGGGATGATCGATACGAGAAGCAACAACGTTTGCGCAACGATCGATGCCCATTTCCCTGCTACGATGCGACGCGCAGTCAGACGAGTCAGCACCATCATATCAATGGTGGTCGACTTGATTTCACCGTGTAACGCATTCATCGCTCGCAAGGGTTGCACCACGAGAACGGCCAAGCAAAAAAACAGAAAGATGATTTGCGAGACCACGGATCCTGTCCCAGTCAACGATGTCGCAGTCGTTGCAAAAAGCATCACCAAGGCGAGGAAGCATTGCAGCCCCAGAAAAACGGCCACAAAAGTTCGCGCGCGCATGCCTTGACGCAGTTCCTTGACCAGCATGGGTGGCAAACGATCGGAAAAATCATTTAACCCCATCATACTCGGAGCTGAAGTGGGAATAGGAGATTCGGCGATTGATGACGTATCACTCATAATGATTCGGAGAAGTAGTAGTGGCCGCAATGGGCAAAGGAGGTGGCGCGACTGCGGCTTTGGGCGCTTGTTCGAGTTTGCCAAGCATATCGATGAAGGCGTCTTCCAGATTGCGTTCTTCGCGATGAAACTCGGTAACTTTCAGACCATCCTTGACCATCCGCTGCAAGACATCGGCAGCATCTTGCGCATGATTTGTGGGAATGCGCACTCGCGCACCATGTTTTCTTGCTTCGAGAAATTCGACATGAGGTTGCAGCAAGCACCAAGATGCTAGCTCGGCGGGGTCGCCTAACAATTGCACGTCATACAACATCCCGCCCGTGTCGCTATGCTGCTTCATGCTATCAGCATCGCCATGATGAACAATGCGGCCGCCATTGATGAAGAGCAAGGAGTCACACATTTCACCGAGCTCTGAGAGAATGTGCGAGGAAATGAAAATGGTTTTTCCTTCCTGCGCGAGTACCCGAATCAAGCTTTTGAGTTCGACGCGCGCTTTAGGATCCAGACCTGCTGCCGGCTCGTCCATGATCAAGACTTGCGGATCTTGCAGCAGAGCACGAGCTAAGCCGAGTCGCTGAGTGTTGCCTTTGGAAAGCTTATTGGAAAATCTCTCCGCCAGTGGACCAAGGTCGGTAAAATCAACAACCTCCTGCACGCGTTGTCGACGATCTTTTCCGCGATATCCCAGTGCTCGAGCATAGAAGTCGAGATATTCCACGACAGTCATATGGTCGTAGTTCCCGAAATGATCGGGCATCCAACCAATGAGCCTTCGCACTTCTTCGGGGTAGCTGACGACATCGTAGCCACAAATTTCCGCGCGACCAAGTGTCGGGTAGTCGAGCGATGCCAGGATGCGCATGGTTGTGGTTTTTCCCGCGCCATTGGCACCGACAAAGCCGCAGACGGAACCATGGGGAATTTGAAAGCTAATGCCATTGACCGCTTGGAGCGGCCCGAAATGACGATAGAGTTGATGGACGTTGATGGCGAAATCACTCATGAAGTTCTGGGAAAATGATTAGCGAGCGGAAAGAGAGGGCAATTGGCCGGTGATGATTGTTTCACTGCGTTTCCACTTGGTCGAAGTGCTTGTTTCAATCATTGGCGCGTCTTTGGAAAGGGCGATGAAATTATGCGCCTTAGCTGTGAGGTTTCTAATGCGCTTTTGTTGCCATTCACTGATCGCGGGAAGTTCTTGATCGACCAGTTGTTGCCATTCAGCATCGGGGCAGGTTTGTAAGGAAAAAGTCTGACCAGGTGCAACATTTTGGGCCTTCCACAGGCGGCCCTGCTCATCACGAAGATACAATCGATCGAGCGCGAAATCGAGATTCGACATCAACTTCGTCGGGTCTGCTGCATTGACTCGTTCAATCCGAGCACGTGAGGGGCGAATGGTTTGAATCCACTGAGCTTGCTCAGAGCGTGATTGAAACCAATCACCGGTTGCGCGCCATGCGTTGTCTTGCGATGCAATCTCGAACGACTGAGTCGGACCCTCGCGGGAGGACAATCGTGCCCACTGGCTGGGTGCTAGAGCGAGTGGTGTGAGTAGACAGGGTTCATGGATGAGAAAGCTCGATCCCATCAAAACTCCTGTGCGGCAGAGTTGTTCTTGATGAATGTAGGCATGATGATCTCCTTGCTCGTGAACGAGGTGCATCCACTGCACTCTTACGCCCGTTCCGCCAATGCCGTCTTGGGCAAAAATGAGAATGATCATGACGAAGCTCGCTCCCAACGAAATGAGTGGGGTGGTCACAAACAGTTTGTGGCGTTGTCCCGATTTTGCAAAAACAAACAGATTGATGGGCCCAACCAAGATGCCAAAAATCAGCAACAAGATGATGAATATCACAAAATAAAACGTCTTCACGCCCAACCATGCAGGGAGTTTCCATGTGCCCGAGCTATATTCTTTTTGCAGCACCTCTGCCTGCCGGTGAGGTGCTGTTGCGGATTTTTGCGCACGATGAACCCACGATGCGGGATCGAGTTTAAGATCCGCGCCAAGCGACTCAAGTTGTACGTGACCCAAACCGCGCATCGAGTTTTTCTCATCGTCGATGATGATTCCCATCGATGCGAGATTGACGACTTCGTTTACCGCAAAAAACTGCAACCATCCGCCTTGGCGATTCCATAACAAAACTGCGGCACGCGCACCGGGTGTCATTTGTTGCCAATCACGATTGGTGAGCATCATGCCATCGTAGCCGAGATAAGCGCGCCAATCCTCGGGCATTTGTTTCGGATCAAACTTCCCTGCATAGGTGAGGTCGCCGCGATAAGTGCTACTGCCACCTTTGCTCTTATTGAGTTCCCCGTCCAGTGCGGAAGCGTTCGGCGTATACAGCTCTTCCGACATCAAAAGTTGCGGAAAATCAGGAGAGGCGTGACTCGATTGCGATGCCGTTCCCTGAGTGACCCCATACATATCCATGTTCAGCGTCAGCGCCTCGCCGTAGCTGTATCCACTGTTTCTCACCAATGCCGCGACAGGCACGATGAGATCTGTCGATTGCACTTGCGCCGCTGGACAAGCAATCGAAAATTGAGATTTCATTCTCACATCGTCATTGCGATAATACGATTTGCTGTTCGAAACGAAAGAGAAAGAAAATTTCACCGGAGCATTCAGTCGATTCGCCACAGTGATGCGCACAGGAGCGAACCCCGAGACTGGCAGCTTGGAAAAAAGCGCGGTCGCCTCAATGTATGATCCTGACGTGTTGTCATAAACTTTTCGAAAATACGTCTCCTGTGCCTGGACCTGGAACCAAGAGAGCCACATGAGTACAAGAAGCAAGCGATTGATGAATTTCATGCAAATGATTCATCGATTATGCCGATCCTCTGACAAAAATCAATCATTCGTTTCTGTGAAGAATCATTCGCTCATGGACTGCAATATTGATCATTGGAAAAAGATTACGTGTATTTCGAGAAAACGGTAGGAAATGTTCTCGTGATGGAGTTACGAAGATGATCCTGAAAAGAGGCGTCGCAGCAGATTCCGCTTCTTAGGTGTTTCATGTTGTGTTTGTGATTGCGGATCTTGTTCCAGTGTCGGCATCATATGAGGTTGAGATTGGTGCCATGAGCCACCAATGGCTTTGATCAAGGTGGTCGATGCAATTAGCTGTTGACCTGTGAGCTGATGCTGAGCGGACCGCAAGTCGATGAGTTGCCCTTGGGCATTGAGCAAATCAAGATAAGCTCCAGTTCCCGAATCAAAACGGAGTTGAGCCAATGCGTGAGCTTTGGTGGCTTGAGCAATGGCTTGTTGCACGAACTGGTTTTGTTGTTTCAATTCAGCAATGACATGCAATTGCGTATCGACTTCAGCAAAGGCAGTCAAAATGGCTTGGCGATAGCGAGCGAGGGCGATATCAGCTTCGGCTTTCTGCGATTCAAGATGGGCGCGAAACCGACCGCCGGAAAGCACAGGGAACGACAAACGTGGTCCAATGATCCATTTCTCACTACCGCTGTTCAACAGATGATTGAGATCACCGCTGGCAAAGCCACCATTGGCGATCAATGAAAGGCTGGGATATGCCGCGCGTTGAGCAATCCCTAAACGGTTCAAGCTCGCTGCTAAAGCACGTTCGCTCGCAGCAATGTCAGGTCGACGTTCGAGCAGGTCCGATGGGATTTTGTCGGGCAGCGTGGGAACCTTGGGCATGTCCTTGAGAGGAACCAAAGTAAAGCTCGGTGCTTGCTGATTGACCAGCACAGCTATTGCATTTTCTAGGCTTTTGCGTTGCGCACGCAAACCCGCGATGACGCCCTTTTGCGCAGCAACCTGCGTGGAGCTTTGTGCCGTTTCGAGCTCCGTGGCGGTGCCTGCTTTTTCTCGACTGCGCGCCATTTCATCGGTCTCTTGGAGCAGCGTGAGTGATGTCTCGCTCTCACGAATTTCGGCATCCAGTGCGCGCAAGCGAAAGTAATTTTGCGCGAGTTCGGCATGGACCGAAAGCAATGCATGTGGAATCAAGTTCGCGGCTTTTTCGGCCTCTTGAAGTGCGGCGCGATGGCCCAAGCGTACGCGCCCCCAGAGGTCGATCTCATAACTCATATCGAGCGGCACTTCAAAATTCCGACCGCGAAAAATCACACCATTGGGATCAAACGGCACTTTGGTATTGCCGCTGGTGGATTGATGTGTTGCCACAAATCCAGCATGGGCTTGTGGGAAAAAATCACTGCGCGCGACTCGTGCCAATGCGCGTGCTTGATCGAACTGCAACACGGCGATGCGCAATTGCTGATTCGCACGTCCGGCTTTTTGCATCAAGGCATCTAGCACGGGATCACGATATACAGTCCACCAATCACCACGATCCCAGTGATCCTTGGGCTGAACTTCCCTCAAGGAAATGGTTTCGGACAGTGCACGAGCGTCCAGAAGAGTGATGAACGATAACAAGAAAGCCAAGATTTTCATGACATTAAGCATGGGGTGCAGTAGTAATTTTGTTAGATTGCGCTGCGCGACGATTCAGCAGCACGTAGAACAGAGGAGTCAGGAAAAGGCCAAAGAATGTCACGCCGATCATGCCGGAAAAAACCGCCGTGCCCATGGCGCGACGCATTTCGGCACCTGCTCCGGTGCTGACTACCAGCGGATAACAACCGGCGATGAAGGCAATTGAAGTCATCAGAATCGGGCGTAAGCGTAGTCGGCATGCTTCCAGCGCTGCATCGATCGCCGACAGGCCTTCGTGTTGTTTTTCGCGAGCGAACTCGACAATCAGAATCGCATTCTTGCAAGCCAAGCCAATCAACACGATGAAGCCGATTTGGGTGAAAATGTTATTGTCGCCATCGCTGATGACCACGCCGACCAAGGCAAAGAGCAGACAGAGCGGCACAATCAAGATGATCGCCAGTGGCATGCGTAAACTTTCATACTGCGCGGCCAATACGAGGAAG
>JBDLWB010000088.1:0-3141 GCA_039804425.1 Verrucomicrobiota bacterium | reverse complement strand
ATGCGCCGCTGGATAGCAAGACCTTCATCACGGGGGATTTGCCGCCCTTGACTTTGGAGGAAATCCAGCGCACGCATCGCAAAAACGAGCAGGGATTTTACGAGTTCAATTTGATGGAGTTGTTCTTTGCCGTGGGCGACCCGGAATTGCAGAAGATCATCGATGGGATGTCGGTCGAGACCGAAGGTCGACTGGTGATGGAACGAGAAAACAACGAGTCAGGGAAAAGGCGTCGGCTCTATCGTCTGTTCATCACCTGTTGTGCGGCTGATGCGCGGGCGGTGCCCATCATTCTTGATTTTGGCGATCAGCCCATTCCCGCGATCGAAGAAAACGCGTGGGTCAAAGTCTCTGGCAAAGTGACCTTCCCGATCGAGCGTGGCAGCACACAGGTCGTGTTACAAGCAGCCCAGTGCGAAGCCAAAGATCCGCCGTGGGAAGAGAGTTTTATGCGCAATCAGTGAGTCGCGCGGATCACTCCTTGCTGCCGTATTTTTGCGGACGCATGACCTCGACGTCCTGTGAGTAGACCACCACCGACCAATTTTCGAAATACAACTGCGCGACTTCCTCCATGATCTCTTGGGCTACGGAAGCAGACACCAAGGTGTAAATTTGCACACTGCCTTCCCAGTCCGAGGCATGAATGCCACTCGATCCTTCGCCCGTGACCGACTGCACGGTCCAGCCCGTGACATGGTGTCGTTTCAGGAGTTCGAGCAATTCTTCATGAAGCACGCGTTCGGCGACGATGGTGATTTTTTTCAGGAGTTTTTTCATAGCAAAGAAGAGAGCGATTGAGCGAGACCGAGGTAGAGAGGGATGCCCAGTCCGAGATTGAACGGAAAAGTGATGCCCAGTGCCAGAGTGAGGTAGTAAGAGGGATTGGCCTGTGGCAGAGCAATCCGCACGGCGGCGGGAGCGGCGATGTAAGAGGCTGAGCCAGCCATGGCACCAAGCACGGCAGCGCCGCCGATGCTCATGTGAGCGAGCAGACCGAGCGTCACGCCGATGCTACCGAGAAGAGGAGGCAAGAGCAGACCGAGAGAGAGAAGTCGCAGTCCTGCGCGTCCGGCATCCTTCAGTCGTTTCCCAGCGACGAGGCCAAGCTCGAGCAAGAACAAGCAGAGCGCGCCTTTGAAAGCACCGGCGAAAAACGGTTGCACGTCGGTGAGTTTTTCACTGCCACAAACCGCGCCAATGACAAGACCGCCGATCAGTAGGACGATGCTTTTGCCCGTGACGACTTCGTGCAAAGCCTTCGACCAGCCCTTCGATCCTTCCGTGCGGACAAAAAGCAACGCGACAATGATGCCCGGCACTTCGAGGAGAGCCACAAGGGCGGGGAGATAGCCTTCCGGAGAGAGACCTTGGCGTTTCACCGCCTCCACTGCGGCGAGGAAGGTGACCACCGAGACCGAGCCGTAGTGCGCGGCAATCGCGGCGGCATCGATCGCGGTGCGTTGACCGATTTTTCGCAGCAAGGCATACGCGATGACCGGGCTAAGCAAGCCGATGACCAGCGTGGCGCCAGCGGGCAGCAAAAACTCATTCACGGGAGTCGCTGCGAGAGCCGCGCCGCCCTTGAGGCCGATGGCCAGCAAGAGGTAGAGTGAAATGCCTTGGTAAATCGGCTCCGGTAGAGCGAGATCGCTCTTCACTAAACGAGCAATGATGCCCAACAAAAAACAGAGAACCACAGGGGTGAGAATGTTATCGAGTAGGAGCGACATAGCGAGCGGAGGTCAGCAGTGTTTATGCCGAGCAGTGCATGTTTTCAATCGAAAATGTGATCGATCGCAGGACTGTTTTGCACAAGATCAAAAAAACGCATTGGGTCAGCAAAAGGGAATTGGTTGGACAGAAGGCGAGCACTGCGCTACAGCCATGGGCGCTATGGCGAAAAAACCAGTGGTATTGATCATTCGTGACGGTTGGGGCGTAAATCCTGGTGGACGTGAAACAGCTGAGCGAGACGGCAATGCGACCTTGCTCGCCAAGACACCATTTCACGATCAATTGTATGCGCAGTATCCGCAAAGTCGGCTATCGGCGAGTGGCATGGATGTCGGTTTGCCGGATGGGCAAATGGGCAATAGCGAGGTCGGTCATCTGAATCTTGGCGCAGGACGCATTGTCTATCAAGATTTGACGCGCATCAACAAAGCCGTGGCAGAAGGAGAGCTCGAGCGCAATCAGGCGCTGCAAGAAGCATTGGGCAAAGCAAAAACGGGTCGTTTGCATTTGATTGGTCTGGTCAGTGATGGTGGCGTGCATGCGCATCAAGACCATTTGATTGCACTAGCAGAAATGGCACAGCGGGCCGGAGTTGCGGAGATCATGGTGCATGCGATTACCGATGGTCGAGATACCTCTCCTACGAGTGGGGCTGGGTATCTGAGCGACGTGGAAAAACGCTTGCAGCCCACAGGGGCAAGAATCGCCACAGTAGTCGGTCGCTACTTTGCGATGGACCGCGACAAGCGCTGGGATCGCAACAAACTCGCATGGGATGCGATCGTTTTGGGTCGCGGTGAAATCACCGATCAGAGCCCCGCAGAGGCGGTGCAAGCCAAGTATGCGATCGAGCCACGTGGCGATGAATTCATGCCAGCGTTGATATTTTCCCATGCCAACGAACAACGGGTGCGCGATGGCGATGTGTTTCTTTGGTTCAACTACCGCAGCGATCGCACGCGTCAGCTGACCGATGCGTTTTTGCATGCTGATTTCGATGGTTTTGAGCGTGAAGTGGTACCGCAAGTGCACTACGTGACATTGACCAACTATGGTGATTACGATTGTTCCGTGATCTTTTTGCCGCAGACCCTCGACATGATTCTCGGCGAAGCGGTTTCGCTTGCGGGTTTGACGCAATTGCGCTGTGCCGAAACAGAGAAATATCCTCACGTCACGTTTTTCTTTAATGGTGGGATCGAGCAGCCGTATCCGGGGGAAGATCGTTATCTCGCGATCAGCCCCAAAGAAGTCGCGACCTATGATGCCAAGCCGCAGATGAGTGCGCCTGATGTGGCGTTTGAAGTGTATCGTCGGATGGAGCAATACGATCTCGTGATCGTGAACTTCGCCAATCCCGACATGGTGGGTCACACGGGAGTGGTAGAGGCCGGCATTCATGCG
>JBDLWB010000087.1:0-2808 GCA_039804425.1 Verrucomicrobiota bacterium | reverse complement strand
GCAGCCGACGATGCGCAGGTCGCTGCTATCGGTCAATTCCATGCCATGCATACGACCACCATCGAGGACCAGACCCTCAAAGCGCACGTGCTGCAGATTTTTTCCCGAGATCAGCGGTGCGGGCAGTGAGGAAATCTCCATCCGTGCCGAACCTAGCGAAACGTTAGGATACAAGTAAAGCATGCCCTGTTGCCGATCCAGATACCATTCGCCGGGTTGATCAATTTCTTCTAACAAGTTAAAGGCATAGTAAATGATGCCTTCTTTATCCGACATGCTGTAGTTGTAGCGCACCGCTGTCGTGAGAGTTTTGTTCGAGGGATCAATGCGACCAATGGGCAAAGTGCAATCGGCCCAGCGGTGGCGGAAGAAGCCAAAAATCCAGCCATCCGGTGCAGTTGTCCAACGGGCATGGCGATCATCGAGATAGCCAAAAATCGAAGGTTTCTGCTCGGTGCCTGGTTCAATGAGAGTTCCTGCCGAGACGAACCCTTGGTTCGGCCAGCGCGCGAGAGTCTGCGCCTGATCATTGACGAAAAACTCCAGAGTCGGCGGTGGGGTCCCTTGCGCCCAGCCGCGAATGGCCAGCTGGCCGAAGTCATGCATGCCCTGTGCTTTGAGGTCGCAGCACACCACTTTTCCCCGCGCTTCCTCGGGCAAGCGCTGCAAGATGGCAGGATCCGTGACTGGCAAAAAGTTTTTCAACTCTTGCGCGCCCGACAAGATCGCCTTGCCTGGATGAGCCGAACGAATCACCAATGGCGCTTCCGCTGTGCCGCTAAGATTTTCGTGGAAAGACAATGATGACGTCAGAGGATAACGCCCGGGAGCGAGCAGGATGGTCGTGCCCGCAGCGCTGCCCGCGGTGGCACGCACTTTTTCGAGCGCAGCTTCCACGCTGGGAAAGGGAGTATTTTTCGATCCATCGCCCGGAGCCATCGCATCGGCTTTGACATAAATCACCTGACGAGCTGGCGCGAGCGGCGGATGATGATAGCGCTTTGCTTGCGGATCACGCGGCGGCTTGCCACTGGCCATGCGCTGTAGTTCCGCAAGACACTCTTTCGCCTCTTGGCGATGAATTTCTGGGTAAGAGGTTTCCGCAACAAGGGCCTGATATTGTTTTGTGGCATCCGCTATGCGACCCTGCACGACATAGGCGCGGGCGAGACGCAACAGTGCAACACTACGCATTTGAGGAGCAAAAGACGATTGGCCGACGACCGCTTGCAGATTTTTTTCCACACGCGCCCAATCCTTGGCTACCCATGCTTGATTCGTCTCCGACCACATGTTGTCGAAATGGGGCGTCGCCTCTTGTGCATCACTCCATGATGGAATGCATGCCCCCAACCAAGTGGATACCATGATCAAAAAAACTCGATTCATACCAACAGATACGTAGACCACAGAGGATTCTTATTGCTCATTTGCGATCTTTTTTTGTCCATTTGAGACATCCACAAAAAAAGCTGAGCACGAAAACCCACTCTCGTGCTCAGCTCGGGGATTGCCTCAACCCCAGAGGCAAATTCATTTCGTGCGCAAGATCAAATCCGACGACGACGCAGCAATCCGAGAACTCCCAAACCGCCGAGTAGAGCGGCCGACGGCTCAGGCACGGCGTTGACAAAACGCACTTCGTTCATGCCGACAATGTTGGAATTTCCCGTGCCATCAGCTCCGAAGTTTGTGATACTGCTGAAGCGAATGTTGGTCACTCCAGTGAGAGTTGTGCCGAGATTGATCAATTGAAAGCCACCGTTGCCACGAGAAGCGCTCAGCGTTCCCAAGGAGCTGTAGTTTTGACCATCATCATCAGAATACTGAAGGGTAAAGGTATTTAAGCTCCTCGCTGATGCGGCACCACTTTCGAAGTAATTCGCCAGCAGGATGCCACTGACGACAGAGGGATCCTCAAAGGTGAATGTGAAGAAAAGATTGGAAAGGCTTCCTCCATTTCGTCTCCATCCTGTGGCATCAATGTCACCAGTGACGCTGAGAGAGGGAATGTTTGCACTGTCGATCGTCGTGCCAATGGGGCTTGCTGCACCAGTAACACCACTGCCATTGATAATGTTGTTGATACTAGTGCTAGCGAAATTTCCGGTATCATCGACAAAGCTCACACCTGTCGGCGTAACGACGTTGTATGTAACAGCACTGGACTCAGCGACGAGGCCGAATGCCGAGGCGAGAACACAAGCAAAGCTTGTGCATTGTTTTGCGAAGGGATGTTTTGGTTTCATTTGGATTGATTTGGATTGATTTGTGGTTTTTTCAACAGATCGCCATCTTGAAAAATCGCAGACGAGCTAGGAATGTTACGAACCGCCTCTCCTACGTCCTGCACAGAATCAAAATCGGGAAAAGCCTGAGGCTGATCGCTTGACTTTGATTCAATGAGACGCACAAGATGCATGCTCTGCGATAAGCATCGTATGACACAACCATGAGATTTTCGTTAAACGTTTGCGGATTTATGTTTCTTAATTGCGACACTTTCAATTATTTTGAAACTTATGTTTTCCAAAATGTGAATTTTATTGTCGATTCACGACATTTTCGCTAGATTTCGCCATGCCGAATACTCCTACCCGCAAGCGATCAGGCTCTGCCAAAAAAGCTCTGCCATCAGGGCGAAAAATGATTCGTCGCCATGTGCTTTTGTTGCTTGGCTTTTATAACGTTTCTCTACACAGCGGGATCATTCGTTACGCCAAAGAAGCTGGTTGGGCCTTGGATGATACCTATCAGCGATCGGGCGAGACACCGGCATGGTGGAGTGGCGATGGCATTCTAAGCCTC
>JBDLWB010000086.1:0-8110 GCA_039804425.1 Verrucomicrobiota bacterium | reverse complement strand
GAGCGTCAGCTGGTCATCGAGACTGGTTTTGACAGAATTTCAGAATTTTTCAGAATTTTGCCATGGCATCACTGTATCCAACATTCCGAAACCGCTTCGTTCAGGCTTTGTGAATCTTGGTTTATCTCCTGCTAGGTAAATTCAGAAAATTCTGAAATTCTGTCAACTTGGTCACCCTATCGCGAGAGCAATGGATTTCCTTTGTCTGCCATACAGAGCATGGCTTTCCCGATCTGGATCGTCGCGATGAGTGGACTCAACGATTTTTCTCGACAGCTGTGGGGGATTTGTGCTGGTTACGTGCATGACCCAAGGCTTTTCTCGACTTGTCTTCTGGTTGGTTTGTGGTGGACTTTTCACGGCATGCCAAAAATCATCGCAAACGGGGGATACGCAGGAATTTGCGTTCGTGACCAATGGCGTGGCATCCTTTTGGGATATTGCCAAAGTGGGCGCGGAAAAAGCAGGAACCGATCTGGGGGTGAAAGTTTCCGTGCTGATGCCGGCATCGGGTGTGGTGGATCAGAAGCAAATGATCGAAGACATGGTGATTCGCGGCATCGATGGCATGGCGGTGAGCCCCATCGATCCTGAAAACCAATTGGAAGTGCTCAACAAAGCCGCTGCGTCGTCCAAGCTCATTACGGTCGATGCCGATGCGCCGAAAGCGAAGCGCTTGATGTATCTGGGCATGGACAACTATCAGGCCGGTCGCATGGCCGGGCAGTTGGTCAAAGAAGCACTGCCGCAGGGCGGATCGATCGCCATTTTCGTGGGACGCATCGAGCAAGACAATGCGCGCTTGCGTCGGCAGGGCTTGATCGATGAATTGCTCGATCGCAGTGCCGATGCCACGCGATTTGATGATCCGGGCACGGTGATCAAAGGCGAGCGCTACACCATTTTGGGAACCTTGCTCGATCAGTTTGATCGTGCGAAAGCCAAGACTTACGTCGAAGACACGCTCACACGCAATCCCGACGTCGGTTGCATGGTCGGGCTCTTTGCCTACAATCCGCCGATCATTTTGGAAGCCCTCGGGCGGATGAATCAGCTGGGCAAAGTGAAAGTCGTGGCCTTCGATGAAGCCGATGAAACGCTCGAAGGCGTGACGGCGGGGCATGTGCACGGCACGGTGGTGCAGAATCCCTATGAGTATGGTTATCAATCGATCAAACTGCTGAAGTCCATCGCCAGCGGGGATCAATCCGTGATTCCGGCCTCGGGATTCATCGACATCCCTGCGCGTCTGATCCGTCGTGACAATGTCGAAGACTACCGCAAGGACTTGAAGGCGAAGTTGGGTCAATGAGTGCGACTGTTCTTGCTGTCGAAGGGATCGTCAAAAGTTTCCCAGGAGTGCAAGCGCTGAAGGGGGTGAGTCTCACCGTAGCGCGCGGGGAAGTACTGGCCGTGCTCGGAGAGAACGGAGCAGGCAAAAGCACTTTGATGAAAATCCTCGCGGGCTTACAGCAGTCCGATGCGGGAAAGATGATGTGGCAGGGCAGGGAAGTGCATTTTTCCTCCGCGTCGCAAGCGCTCAAAGCGGGCATTGCTTTGATCCATCAAGAGCTCAACCTTTCTGAAAACTTACCCGCCGGGGCCAATGTATTTCTCGGTCGCGAGCCGCAGCGCTGGGGCGTGCTCGATCGGCGTCAGATGAATGCGCAAGCGCAGCAGTTGCTCGATCGACTCGGCTTCGGCTTGCCCGCAGAGACGGCGGTCGATGGCCTTTCGCCGGGCAAAAAGCAATTGATCGAGATTGCCAAGGCCTTAGCGACCGATGCGCAGCTTTTGATCATGGACGAGCCAACCGCGAGCTTGAGCGAGGCCGAGACACAAAAGCTTTTCGAGGTGATTCGCGGCTTGCAGCGCGAGGGAGTGAGTGTGATTTACATTTCCCATCGACTGCCCGAAATCGAGCGCATTGCCGATCGTGTGACAATCCTGCGCGATGGCGAAAATGCCGGAGAGTTGGCGCGCGGCGAGATTCATCATGATGCCATGGTGCGCTTGATGGTGGGGCGCGAGTTATCGGATTTTTACCAGCATCAAAGCATCGAGCCTGGGCCAGAGATCATGAGCGTTCTTGGATTGCGCACGCGAGCGTATCCGCGTCATGAAGTCAGCTTCACCCTGCGAGCGGGCGAAGTCGTCGGCCTTGCGGGATTGGTGGGAGCGGGGCGCACCGAAATCCTCGAAGCTCTCGCGGGATTGACTCCGGCGGTGGCGGCAGAAATTTCGTTAGATTCGCAAGCCTACGCGCCACAAGCGCCTTACGATGCCGTGGAGCGTGGGGTGATGCTCGTGCCAGAAGATCGCAAGCAACAGGGATTAGTGCTCGATGCCAGTGTGGCCGACAACTTGACACTGCCTTCGCTCACTCGCATGGCGCGTTTGGGTTTTTGGCGTGACTTCTCTCGTGAAAAAGCCTGTGCCGACGAGCAAATTGCGGCGATGCAGATCAAAGTGTCGCACGCGGGGCAATCGGCGCGTCAGCTTTCGGGAGGCAATCAGCAGAAAATTGTCATTGGCAAGTGGTTGGCATTAGGGCCGAAAGTATTGTTGCTCGATGAGCCGACGCGCGGCATCGATGTCGGCGCCAAATCCGAAATCTATCAATGGATGGAAACCTTGGTACGGCAAGGCATTGCTGTGCTGTTTGTTTCTTCCGATCTCGAAGAAGTGCTTGGTCTCGCAGATCGCGTATTGGTCATGCACGAAGGTCGACTGGCGGGAGAATTGAGTCGAGAAAACATGTCGCAAGAGGCCATCATGCGCTTGGCGACAGGGGGAGAAGGATCTTTTTGACAAACGGAGATATGATGAAAAAAACGTTAGGAATTTTTGTGGTATTCGTGCTCATCTGCTTGCTCACCGCAGCATTGAGCGATGTGTTCTTGCGGCCGCAGAACGTCGAGAACCTGATCATGCGCATCGGTCTTTACGGCATCATGGCGATCGGAGTTTCGTTCGTCATCATGACGGGAGGCATCGATCTATCGCTTGGTTCGATGGTTTGTCTCACCGGTTGTGGTTTGCCTTGGCTGCTGGTGAAAGTGGGTTGGTCGCCGCCATTGGCCTTATTGGTGTTGTTGCTCGTCGTTCTAGCACTGGGGTGGACGCATGGTTGGATGATCACGCGCTGGCACTTGCAGCCCTTCATCGTCACCTTGTGCGGTTTGTTGATTTATCGTGGTGTGATGCGCGGACTCGCGGCCGATCAGTCGCTTGGATTTGGCACTGCCTACGATGGCTTGCGATGGATCGCGACAGGAAAAATTCCGCTGGGCAGTTTGCCGATTGCCTTGCCCATGCCCTTCGTCTGGCTGGTGATCGTGGCCTTGCTCGCCTTTGGTTTCCTGCGCTTCACCGTCTGGGGTCAGCATCTGCTAGCGCTCGGCTACAACGAAGAAGCGGCCAAAAATAGTGGCATTCGGACGAATCGTTTGATCGTCGCCAGTTACATGATATGCGCCTTTCTTGCAGGCTTTGCGGGGTTATTGTTCTCCATGGACGTCAACTCCGCTCAGCCATCTGATTTTGGCAATTTTTATGAGCTGTATGCGATCGCCGCCGCCGTGTTAGGTGGATGCAGCCTGCGCGGAGGGCAGGGAGCGGTGTTGGGAGTCTTAATTGGCACCGCGTTGATGCAAGTGCTGCGCAACATGATCGTCTTGGTCTTTCCTGCTCAGCAGAACATGGAATTTGCGATCATTGGCTTCGTCATTTTGCTCGGGGTATTGGGGGATGAATGGTTCAAGCGGTATTTTGCAAAAAGGTCGTAATTTCCTTGCGGGCTTTTGCTTGACCGTGTGCGGGTCCTTGCATTGACTGCGGCATGGCGAATGCGAAACATGAAGGGTTCCGGTGGTTGTGGCAATATCTGTCGCGTCACAAGGCCATCTTTTTGCCCTCTTTACTGGCTCTGCTTTTCACGGCGGCTCTGTCGCTGGCTTTTCCTTGGTTTTTGAAAGACTTGATTGGTGAGCCCAGCGATGCGCTGCGTCGGGGTGTGGATCCTCAACAAGTGATTCACAAGGTGGATTCGGACATTTTGGTGATGATCGCCGTCTTGGCCTTGCAAGCCTTCATTGGCTATTGGCGCGTGCAGGGCTTCATTCGATCGGGCGAAGCGGCTTTGAATGATTTGCGCAAAGATCTTTTTGATCAATTGACTTCCTTGCCTGTCTCGTTTTTTCAAGAGCAACGAACAGGGGCTTTGAGCAATCGGATTTCGGCGGACCTTGCGGTGGTGCGCGAGACCTTGATCACGACCATGCCGCAAGCGGCAAGGCAGACGGTGATTTTGATCGGAGGATTGGCGGTGGTGTTTTATTCATCGTGGAAACTCTCGCTGATGATGCTGTCGTGCATTCCCTTTGTGATCCTTGCCGTTGCGTTGATAGGTCGGCGCGTGAAACAGCATTCCAAAGCATCACAAGATGCGCTATCCGAGTGCAGTTCGGTGGTCGAGGAAGTATGCCAGGCGATTGCCGATGTGAAGTCGTATGGCAACGAGTCCTATGAGCAGGCTCGCTACGGCATGGGATTGCGAAAATTTTACGAAGTGACCGTGCAGGGTGCGCGGATGCGTGGGTTGTTTTTGTCTTTTATCATCTTTGTGATGTTCGGCACCATCGCCGCAGTCGTGTGGTTTGGTGCGCGGATGTTGGCGTCGGATCAGATCAACTCGATTCAATTTACCTCGTTCATTCTCTTTAGCATTTTTGTGGGTGCGTCATTGGGCGCCTTTCCCGAAATTATGTCGCAAATTTCCGCGATGAATGGTGCGACCGAGCGACTGCGTGAAGTGATGTCGATGAAAACAGAGCGCAAGGGTGGCATCGTCCTGCCGAGTTTTCATGGGGAAATTTCGATGGATGGTGTGATTTTTCGTTACCCATCACGACCCGATCATGAAGTGTTGCGCGGCGTGACATTTGTCGCTCGACCTGGAGAACGCGTGGCGCTTGTGGGGGCATCGGGCGGCGGCAAGAGCACGATCTTTTCTCTGTTGCAGGGCTTTTACGAAGTGGAGGTAGGCCAGGTGAAATTCGATGGGCAGAATCTCTCCCAACTGGAGCTCGCGCACATTCGTCGGCAAATGGCAGTCGTGCCGCAAGAAGTGATGTTGTTTGGAGGCACGATTGCCGAAAACATCGCTTACGGCAAAGTGGGGGCGACGCAATCCGAGATCGAAGCGGCGGCGAAGATTGCCAATGCGCACGAATTCATTCTCGAGATGGCCGATGGTTATGCCACAGCCGTCGGGCCACGCGGTGTGAAATTATCCGGTGGTCAGCGTCAGCGCATTGCGATTGCACGGGCCGTATTGGCGGATCCGAAAGTGCTCTTGCTTGATGAAGCGACCAGTGCCTTGGATGCTGAGAGCGAGCGCTTGGTCAACGAAGCATTGGAGCGATTGATGGCAGGTCGCACGGCCTTGGTGATTGCGCATCGACTTTCCACCGTGCGTCATGCCGATCGGATTTTGGTGATTCAGCACGGCAAAATCGTCGAAAGTGGCACTCATGAGGAATTGATGGCCTTGCGCGGCAGCTACAGCTTATTGGTCGAGACCCAACTGCAGTAATGAGTCGCGTGCAAACGATGGGAAGTTCGAAATTTTTCTTTCCCGCTTGTGACAACCTGACTAGTGTTTCGCCGTGACGGAAAGTGAACATCATGATGGCCAGAAAAGTGGCGCTGATTATGTCAAAGCGATGTATCGAGCGATGATTCAGGCTCGGGCATTGGAGAACAAACTTTCGAGTCTCTACAAGGCTGGCAAGATTGTCGGTGGGGTCTATTTGGGCAAAGGACAAGAGGCGGTGAGTGCGGCGCTGGGGTCGGCACTGATTCCGGGTAAAGATTTGTATGCGCCCTTGATTCGTGATCAGGCAGGTCGCACGGCTTTTGGAGAGCCGTTGATCGACTGTGCGCGGGCGTATCTCGGCTCATCGTTGGGGCCGATGCGCGGACGCGATGGCAACATTCATCGGGGTCGACCGCTCGAAGGGATGTTTGCGATGATCAGTCACCTCGGTTCTGCGGTTTCGGTGGTGGCTGGAGGTCTTTTGGCCAAGCGTTTGCAAGGTAAGCTGGCCGGTTGTGTCGGCGCGACCTGTGTCGGCGATGGTGCGACGTCGACAGGAGCTTTTCATGAAGGCTTGAACATGGCAGCGGTGGAAAAACTGCCTTTGGTCGTGGTCATCGCGAACAATCAATTTGCCTATTCCACGCCCAACCATCGACAATTCGCGTGCGAAGATTTGGCGGATCGTGCGAAGGGGTATGGGGTGACGGGGCACAAAGTCGACGGCACCGATTTCCTTTCCTGTGCGGCGGTGATTGGACATGCCGTGAGTCTGGCGCGCGCGGGAGGTGGTCCGCAGTTGGTCGTCGCGCAATTGTTGCGACTGAGTGGACACGGCGAGCACGACGATGGATCGTATGTGCCCGATGCCATCAGAGCGGGAAGCTACGGTCGGGATTGTCTCGATGTGGCAGAACAACAACTGGCCCAGCACCAGATCATGACAGCGGAGGAAATGGCCAGCATCCGTGAGCAAGCGGCCGTGGAAGTGCAAGCAGCCGTGGCACAAGCCCAGCAAGAGCCTGCGCCCGACCCCTATCAGGAAGATTGGCGGGCCTTTGGTTCGAATTTTGCGGAAACCCTTTGATCGAAAAACATGAGCGTAACCTACATCGATGCGATTCGCGAAGCTCAGGCAGATTTGCTGCGTGACGATCCACGCGTTTTTCTTTACGGGCAAGACATTGCGGCCTTTGGTGGGGCATTTAAGGCGACCAAGGGTCTAGCAGAACTTTATCCCGATCGCGTGTTGGATGCGCCCATCAGCGAAGATGCGATGGCAGGTTTGGCGATTGGTGCCTCGCTGCAAGGGATGCGTCCGATCATCGAAATGCAGTTTGCGGATTTTTCTTCGATTGCGTTCAATCAGATCGTCAATCATGCGGCGACACATTTTTATCGCACGGGCGTCCCTGTTCCCATGACCGTGCGCTTGCCATCCGGCGGCACAGCGGGTTCTGGTCCGTTTCACAGCCAGAGCATGGAGGCCCTGTATGCACACTATCCCGGTGTCGTGGTCGTCACTCCGGCAACCGTTGCCGATGCCTATGCCATGTTGGTGGAGTCGGTCAAACTTTCCGACCCCGTGATCTACTGCGAGCACAAGTTTTTGTATCGCTGGCTCAAAGCCAAGAGTTTTCAGGGCGATGGCTTGCCCATTGGCAAAGCGCGGATCACGCGCATGGGTCGGCATGCGACGGTGGTGACCTACAGTGCTATGGTCCACGAAGCCGTGCGTGCGGCAGAGCGCCTTCAGCAAGAGTCGGGCTGGGAAATCGAAGTGGTCGATTTGCGCAGCGTCAAACCGCTCGACATCGATACCGTTCTCGCCAGTGTGGCGCGAACTGGGCGATTGCTGGCACTGGGCGAAGCTTTTCCTTGGGGCGGAGTGACCGCAGAAGTGGTATCGCGTGTGGTGGCGGATGGCTTTCATTTGCTCGAAGCGCCGCCGATGCGACTCAATGCCCGCGACACGCCCGTGCCGTATCATCCAAAACTATGGGCTGCTCATCGTCCGACACCGGAGTCGATTTGTGATGCCTTGCGTAAACTTTTATCCTATTGATTTTCTATGCCAAGAGTAGCCATCGTCATGCCCCAATTGGGAGAATCCATCGCCGAAGCCACGGTCGTGCGCCTCATGTGTGCGGTGGGCAGTGAGGTGAAGACCGACCAAGAAGTGATCGAAGTAGAGACCAACAAAGCCACCATGGGCGTGACAGCTCTTTGTTCGGGGTTGGTCGAAGAGCTGCGCGCGGAAGAGGGAGTGAGTTATCCGGTGGGCACCATTTTAGGGATCTTGGTCGTCAGCGAAGAAGAAGTCGCGCGGACGGGTGTGGACACGATTGAAATGCTCGAGCAAAAACGTCAGCAGAGCCACGAAGAATCTCGTGCGGTGAAAGGCGAGCAAAACCTGCATTTTGCCGTCGAGGGCGAGGGCTATGAAGAAAGTGCGCCGCCGCAGATCGTGCCGAGTGTCAAAGGACTTTCCGTGCCGACGGGGACGATGGG
>JBDLWB010000085.1:0-5414 GCA_039804425.1 Verrucomicrobiota bacterium | reverse complement strand
GCAAAGGGCGTCAAAAGCTACGCATCTGGCGACTCGGTCGTTTATGAAATGGCAAAGGATGAACTCTACTTACGCGGCAAAAAACTCATTTTCCAACAAGGCACGGAAAGCCGCTTTGAATCCGCCAATCCGAATGCTTGGCTGCGCTATAATCAAAAAACGAAGGATTTCACCATGTCCCATGGCTGGAACGCGCGACTGACCATGCCGCAACAATCGAAAAAACCTTCCTAGTATCATGCCTTTATTGTCCGCGACCCAACTCAGCAAGTCTTACAACAAACGCAAGGTGGTCAGTGATGTATCGCTGAGCATTGACACCGGCGAAATCGTCGGCCTCCTCGGTCCAAACGGTGCTGGGAAGACGACGTCGTTTTACATGATCGCTGGGCTCGTTCATCCCGACCACGGCTCGGTATTGCTCAATGGCCAGGATGTCACACGACTCCCCATGCACCGCCGCGCACAACTCGGCCTTGGCTACCTTCCCCAAGAGGATTCCATCTTTCGCAATCTGAGTGCTCAAGACAATCTTCTCGCCATTCTAGAGACGCGCAAGGACCTCAATAAGAAACAACGCCTCGCCCAGGCCGATGAATTGCTGGAACGTTTTGGCATCGAACGACTCCGCCACTCGCTCGCGATTACGCTCTCGGGCGGCGAAAAACGCCGACTCGCCATCGCTCGATCGCTGTGCTCGAATCCAAAGGTCTTGATGCTCGATGAGCCTTTCGCAGGTGTCGATCCCCTCGCTGTGGAAGACATCCAACGCATCGTCAAGGAATTGCGTGATCAAGACGGCCTCGCGATTTTGATCACCGACCACTCCGTACGCGAGACGCTCTCGATCGTCGATCGCGCTTTTTTGATCCACGATGGCCGCGTCATTCTCCAAGGCACTTCGGAAGAAATCGTCAATGACCCGATTGCTCGCAAGAATTACCTCGGCGAGAATTTTCGTTACTAGTCCATGGCGCTCGCGTTACCCATCGATGAAATCCGCGACCAGCTTCTTCAGCACTCGAGCCCCGGTGCTCGCTTGTTGCTAAAAGCTCCGACTGGCTCTGGAAAATCGACGACCGTTCCCTCATGGCTCACCCCATCTGACGCAGAGGAAATCACGGTGGTCATCGAGCCACGCCGCATGGCCGCTCGACTGCTCGCGACCTGGGTCGCGAAACAACGTGGTTCGGAGCTCGGTCAAGATGTCGGCTATGCGGTTCGCTTTGATTCTCGCTACAATAAAAAAACACGTTTGATCTATCTGACCGATGGCGTATTCCAACGCTGGCTGCAAGACGATCCCGAACTGCGCGGTGTCGGTACGGTGATTTTCGACGAATTCCACGAACGCCGCCTCGCCGTGGATGTCGCTCTCGCGCGCTGCCTCGATCTCCAAGAGGGAGCTCGGCACGACTTGCGGGTCATTGTGATGAGCGCCACACTCGAAACGGCGGGTCTCGCCGACTACTTGGGACCTCGCACGATTTCACTGGAAACGACCGGACGCACGCATCCCGTCTCTGTCGTGTATCGCCCGGATCGCCCAGCTGCGGCATCGCGCACGGGCGCGCCACCACGCGAATCGCCTCTGTGGGAACGTCTCGCCTTGGTGATCAAGGAGGCCATCGCGGCACCAGATCCCGGCCACATTCTCGTGTTTTGCCCAGGCACCTACGAAATTCGCAAGACCTGCGAACTGCTCGAACAAGCATCTTATACGCGCGGATGGAATGTTTTCCCTCTTTTCAGTGGGCTTCCTCCTCAAGCGCAGGAACGCGCCATTGCTCCCTCGTCGGAACCGAAGATCATCGTGTCCACTAATGTCGCGGAAACCTCGCTCACCATCGATGGCGTGCGCACGGTCATCGATAGCGGCCTCGCGCGCGTTGCTTCGTATGATCCACGACGTGGCATTGACACACTACACATCCAGAAAATTTCTCGCGCCGCTGCCGAACAACGAGCCGGACGGGCCGGACGCACGGCGCCAGGACGATGCTATCGATTGTGGAGCGAGACAGGTCACGCACAACGCCCCGCCTTTGACGCGCCAGAAGTCCACCGCGTCGATCTCACCGAGGTGCTGCTGCTTTTGAAAGCCGCAGGCGTGCCGGACTTACAACGTTTTCGTTGGCTCGATGCACCGCAGGAAGCGAACATGCAGCGGGCATTGGAACTGTTGCAGCAGCTTGATGCCATCGATGCCTCAGAGCAAATCACACCTCACGGTCGCGACATGGCGAGCTTGCCCGTGGCCCCACGCTTTGCCCGCTTACTGCTCGCAGGTCGCGAAATGGGTGCTGTCGCCGAGCTCTGCTGGATCGCCGCAGCAGTGCAAGGAGAAGCTCTTTTCACTGGTCGCGGATCGATCTCGCGCAAGGACTTTCACGTCGCCGGTGCCGGTAGTGATTTCGCCGCCGAATACCTCGCTTGGCTCTCGGCGAAGGATGTCGGCTATGATCCAAAAATCTGCGGATCCTCCGGCATCTCCGCTCGCGCAGCCCGCGAGATTTCTCAAACCTACGACCGACTCCTCTCGCTCGCCAGCCAGCGGCAGTGGCCCATCGAACGCATCGACTTTGTCGCTCACGCTGAAGCCATCGGTCGCGCCATGCTCACCGCCTTCAGCGATCAACTTGCCGTCCGACTCAGCCCCGCCACGCTCGCCTGCCGTGTCAGCGGACAACGTCGCGGCAAGCTCGATGAACAATCGATCGCCAAACAAGCTGTCGCGTTTGTCGCCACAGAAATGACGGAAGTCGAGGGCCGCGAGGTAATCGTACACTTGCGCCGCGCCACCGCCATGGACATTTCTTGGTTGGCGGAACTCTTCCCCCACGACCTCCATCGGCAGGAGGGCGTTGCATGGGACGACATGCGCAAACGCGTGGTCGCTCGTCGTTCGACGACTTTTCGCGATCTGATTCTCGAACAACAAGATAGCGACATCGGCGTCAATCTGTCCCTCGCCGCAGAAATGCTCGCCGAGCGCGTAATTTCTGGCGAGCTCACGCTGAAGAACTGGGACGATGCCGTCGAGCAATGGACCGCCCGCCTCAACCTCATCGCCAAGCTCATGCCAGAACTCGGTTTGCCCTCGTGGCAAGACGATGACCGAGTCTCCGCGATTGCCCAAATCTGCCACGGCGCGGTTTCCTACAAAGAAATCAAAGAAGCCCCCGTCTGGCCCGTGCTGCGCGATTGGCTCAGCCCCATGCAGCATCAATCGTTAGAGCAACATGCGCCGGAGAGCATCAAACTCAGCGCCGACCGCAAAGCGAAAATCACCTACCCCGCCGAGGGCGATCCCTACATTGCCGTGAAAGTGCAACATCTCTTCGGCACCTGGGAAACGCCCCGCATCGCTGGCGGAAAACTGCCTCTTCTCGTCCACATTTGCGCGCCGAATCAGCGACCCTGGCAAATGACCAAAGACCTCGCCAGCTTCTGGAAACAAGGCTACACTCAAATGAAAAAAGACCTCGCAGGCCGCTACCCCAAACACGACTGGCCCGAAAATCCGAAAAATCCGTGAATCTCAAGAGATCACGGTTCGACTCTCATGCGATCATATTTTTTTCTCCGCGTAACCCAAAAAAGCCAGATGCCGAGAACGGATGCAAGAAAGATGCCCAATGTAGCCAGACCTAACGAATAGTTTCGGACGTTTTTGTCTCTCAAAAACATCCATTTGTGAAAGACCGAAAATACCGTCGCTTCCCATTGCTTTTGATTGTCAGTCGCTCGCGTCACGTTGCCTGTTACTGTTGATACATAGACGCGCGATCCTGCCTCGTCATCGGCATCGAATCGATAAACGGGCAGGATGCGAAAGATCGGGATGTAGTCGCGATCGAATGCCGTGAGGTATTGCGCCTTACGACAGTTCTTATGCCCCAGCGCACGTCCTGCGATTTCTTGGGCATACTTTTCGTCTCGCTCTGGATCGTAGCGCCCCGTTGTCGCACAAACATACTTCGGCATACTAGATTCGACCAAGAAGAGTTGATACCACGGCGTGCCCGCTATGGTCAGCAATTGTATCTCGGATACACGGCTTGTTGAGGTCGCTGCCTCCACCGCTGCCACGGCTTGATGTGGCGTGATTTTCACAAGACTCAGATCAAGTGCCGCAGCGGATATCGGCGACCCCGTGGGCGGTGGAGGCTGCGTATGCGACATCCATAAGTGGATCAAGCCACTCGCGCTCGCCATCAAGGCCACCACCGAAAACCATAGGCCTACCCAACGATGGGCCCAACGAATCCATTTTGCTTGTTTCATCCGCACCAACTTTCCTGTTACCACTGCACCTCGATTCCCGACCAAAGACCCATGCCATCACCTGGCAAGAACTGCGCGACATCCAAGCCATTCGCGTTGTCGATCACACCCGTCGTCGCCGCGTGGACTTTGTCGTTAAGATTGCGTGCTTCCACAAACCACGAAACACCATCGGGCACACGACGTCCAAAACGGAAACCGAGCAGGGCATAGGGATCGGATTTCAGCGTATTGCGGTGATCGATGAATCCACCCTGCGGCACCCATTCAACGAGGGGGCCTGCATAATACCCCGAGGAATGACGCCACATCAGCTCACTGCGGACAAGGTGCGGCGGAAGACCAGCAATCGTATTGCCCGAGTAGTCATAGCCAGTCGTGCGATGATCTTCAAACTTGAATCGGCCATAGGTCCACGCCGTGCTCCAAACCAAGCGATGATCGACGGAGTTGTCCCAGCTTTGACCGAACAGGTCAATCTCTGCGCCCAGTTCAACACCCGAGTGCGTCGTCTCGCCGGCATTGGTCGTGGTGCTGAGGTTGCTCACCGGATCCAATACCGCTAACAATTCGTCTTGTATCTCCGAGTGATAAAGCGCCAGATCCCAGCGGAAGAAAGCCTTCGACCCACGAGTGCCGATTTCATACGTGAGAGCCGTCTGCGCACGTCGTGCGATGTTGGCCGTGATCGCCTCGCTAAAAGAAGGGGGCTCGTAGCTGCCCGAGACGTTGGCGAAATACTGCACGCCATCGCCCTCCCAACGCAGTCCGAGCTTCGGCGCGACTTCATCGAAACTCAGATCGTAATTGGTCGCTGCCGTGGTCGCGCCAAATCGACGAGTATTTTGGCGCTTGTTGTGCGAAGCAATCGCTCCCAATACGCCCGTCCATCCCGCACCGAGTTCATACTGGTCTTCGACAAAGGCCTCGTAGTTCGTCGCGACTTGATCGTCATCGGAAATCAAGGCTCCCCGACGTGAAGATGTCGGCGAAGCATAACCCAACTGCGCCGCATTGGTCTCGCCATGCGTAACAATCACGCCGGCTTTGATCCGATTTTCGCGGCCAAATAGCGTTGATTGATGCGTCACATTTGCACCCAAGAGGTAATCGCGCGATACCTGATC
>JBDLWB010000084.1:0-4246 GCA_039804425.1 Verrucomicrobiota bacterium | reverse complement strand
CAGTCAATGTGGTCGAAAGTATCCGAGGATGCAAGCGGAATTTCGGATCGCTAACTGGATGTGTGATTTGAGATGAATCGAAGAGCCTGGAAAAGCTGGCGTTGCTTCGCGAAACATTCCGCGCACCGAGTCAAATTTACCGATTTGCTCACTCTCCATAAATTGACACAGCCAATTGATCATCGAACAATCCAGTTTGCGTAAGAGCAGATCAACGTCATGATCGCTGCTTGACTCGTTTACAGGGAGTTCTTTGCCATTTCTTTTACAATAGTCTTCGAATTGCGGATAAGCGTCTTTCAAAACACGTGTGTAGCGTACATCCATGAAGTCGAAGCAGTTGCCCAAGTGAATCACCGCACCTACCACCGCGGGAGATGTGATTTTCCCGCGCTGTTTTTGTTCGATGGCCCAATCCATGGCTCGCTCAGGTCCATGTTCCCAAAAGTAAATGCCACTGCCAAGCCAATCGTAGTGCTTCTCACTTTTCTTGAGCATGTCCTCCCCCGCCAACACACGATCCGCCACGGATTGATCACATCCATGGTAGCCGAGGACGAGTCGATGATACTGAAAGGATTGGTTCATGATGGGAAAGAAAATACGCCCGATCGCTCGGGCGTATGAGAAGAATGGGCATGGCGGAAGAATTCCGCCGCCACGGTTAGGCAATGATCTGACCCAACACGTAGGGCAGAATGCCACCAGCGCGGTAGTAGTCGATCTCCACGGGGGTGTCGAGGCGAACGACCACGGGAATCTCGAAGCTACTGCCGTCGGCTTTTTTCACGACCAAGGTCGCTTGGCTTTGCGGCTTGATGTCGTTGCTGATGCCGACCAGGCTGAAGGTCGCGTCGCCAAGGTCTTTCACTTTGTCGTAGTCCTCTTTGTTGACGAAGTTGCAAGGCAACACACCCATGCCGACAAGGTTGCTGCGGTGAATGCGCTCGAACGACTTGGTGATCACGGCCTTGACGCCAAGCAGGTTCGTGCCCTTAGCTGCCCAGTCGCGACTGGAGCCCATGCCGTAATCCTCGCCGCCCAAGACCACCAAGGGTGTGCCATTTTTCGCGTGAGCGACGGCAGCATCGTAAATGGCAACGGTTTCTTCACCCAGCTTCGTCACACCACCTTCCACACCAGGAACCATCAGGTTCTTGATGCGAACGTTGGCAAAGGTGCCGCGGGTCATGATGCGGTCGTTGCCACGACGTGAGCCGTAGGAGTTGAAGTCGGCAAAGTCGACGCCATTTTCGACCAGATAACGGCCACCAGGGCTATCTTTCTTGATCGCACCCGCAGGCGAAATGTGGTCGGTGGTCACGCTGTCACCAAAGATGCCGAGCGGTTTCGCGTCAATGATCTCTTCGATATCGCGCGGAGTCGGCGTGAAGCCATCGAAAAAGGGCGGCTCTTGGATGTAGGTCGATTGACGATCCCATTCATAAACATTTCCGGTCGATGACTTGATGCTATTCCATTTCGGATTCTGGTCGGAGAAACCGGTATAGAGGCGTTGAAACACATCAGGCTTCAGCGAGGCATTCATCGCCGCTTCCACCTCGGCGGAGGTCGGCCAAATGTCGGCGAGATAGACTGGCTTGCCATCGGCAGAAGTGCCGAGCGCGTCTTTGGTCAAATCAATATCGACCGTGCCCGCAATCGCATAAGCGACGACGAGAGGCGGCGACATCAGGAAGTTCGCTTTGATCGATTGATGAACGCGAGCTTCAAAGTTGCGGTTGCCCGAAAGCACCGAGGCGGCGACGATGTCTTCCGACTTCACCACGTCTTCAATGCCCTTATCGAGCGGACCGGAGTTGCCGATGCACGTGGTGCAACCATAGCCCACCGTTTGGAAACCAAGCTTGTCGAGTTCATCTTGTAAGCCCGTTTTATTGAGGTAATCCGTGACCACACGCGATCCAGGTCCAAGCGAAGTTTTCACCGATGGCTTGACGGTGAGCCCCAGCGCGTTGGCTTTTTTCGCCAGCAAACCGGCGGCCAACATCACGCTCGGATTCGAGGTGTTGGTGCAGCTCGTAATCGCCGCAATCAAAACCGAACCATGCGTGATGGTGTCGCTGATGCCACCTTTGCTGTCGACCGTGACAGTAGCAGTTTTCGACTCGGACTTGCCGTAGCCATCGGGCGCAGGTGCTGCGAGGATTTCAGCCCATTTCGTTTTCAGAGCATCGACGTCGATTCGATCTTGCGGACGCTTCGGTCCCGCGACACCAGGTTTGACGGTGGAGATGTCGAGCTCGACGACTTGGCTGAATTCCAACGCGTCTTTCTCGGTAGGAATGCCCCACAGGCCTTGTGCCTTGTAGTAATTTTCCACGGTCTGACACAATTCCTCACTGCGACCCGTGCCGCGCAGATAGCCCGTGGTGATTTCATCGATGCCGAAAAAGCCCATGGTCGCACCGTATTCGGGAGCCATGTTGGCAATCGTCGCACGGTCGGGCAGACTCAAGGCTTTTGCACCGGGACCATAGAATTCAACAAACTTGCCGACCACTTTGGTCTTGCGCAGCATTTCCGTCACACGCAATACAAGGTCGGTCGCCGTCACACCTGCCGCCAATTCGCCGCTGAGGTAAACTCCCACCACTTCTGGCACCAAGAACGTCACCGGCTGACCGAGCATACCGGCTTCTGCCTCAATGCCGCCCACGCCCCAACCGACCACGCCGAGACCATTGATCATGGTCGTGTGCGAGTCGGTGCCGACAAGGGTATCGGGATAAAACACGCCATCTTTTTCCAAGACGCATTTTGCCAAGTATTCCAAGTTCACTTGGTGCACAATGCCGATGCCAGGAGGCACGACCTTGAACGTATCAAAAGCTTGCTCGCCCCATTTCAGGAACTCATAGCGCTCGCGATTGCGATGGAACTCGAGGTCAAGGTTGCGCGACAGCGAATCCCCGGCCCCGGCGTAGTCGACCTGCACACTGTGGTCGACCACGAGATCGACGGGCACCAAGGGCTCGATCATCTTGGCATCCTTGCCCATGCGATCAACGGCAGAACGCATGGCCGCAAGGTCGACCAACAAAGGCACGCCTGTGAAGTCTTGCAAAACAATGCGGGCTACCACAAAAGGAATTTCATAGTCGCCAGGATTCTTCGGCTGATAATTCGCAAGATTGGCAATGTCCTTGTCCGTGACCTTCAGTCCATCGTGGTTGCGCAACAAGCTCTCGAGAACGATGCGAATCGATACCGGCAAACGCGACAACTGAGAGTAGCCTTGTTCCGCCAAGGCGGGCAGTGAATAAAATTTCCCTTCGCGGCCGCAGCCTGTCGTGAATGTGCGCAGTGTATTCATGATCTTATGCTCAAAAAGTGAATGCCTGTCAGCAAACCACATGCCAACAGTTGCGCGCGGAGCGTAATGCATTCTCTGCACTTGGCAAGCTCTCATCTCCCACTGCCACGAAAAATCATCATTTTATGATCAATTGCGACATATTGATGAGATTTCGTTGCCTTTACGCGTAACTGACACAAGAACATCTTGTCAGTATATGCCTACTTCACTAGTTTGTTGGCATGGCATTCTTTCCCGATATCCCGAAAGTCCAATACGAAGGTCCTGGCTCTAAAAACCCTTTTGCCTTCAAACACTACAATCCCGATGAACTCATCGAGGGCAAAACCATGCGCGATCACATGCGCTTTGCCGCTGCCTACTGGCACGTAATGCGCAATGGTCTCTCCGATCCCTTTGGCGGCCCCACCGCGAATATGCCCTGGGATGACAACTCTGACACCGTTGATATGGCTCTCAAGCGTGCCGATGTCTTCTTCGAGTTCCTCGAAAAAATGGACATCGATTACTACTGCTTCCATGATCGCGACATTTCGCCCGAGCTCAATGACCTCGCGAAATCCAATGCTGCGTTGGAAAAAGTCACCGCTCACCTCAAAGGTCTGCAACAAGCTCACAATAAGAAGCTTCTCTGGGGCACGGCTTGTTTGTTCTCTCACCCACGCTACGCGCAAGGTGCCGGCACCTCGCCGAGCGCTGATGTTTTCGCCTACGGCGCGGCTCAAGTGAAAGCTGCGATGGATGCCACTCTCGCTCTCGGTGGCGAAGGCTACACTTTCTGGGGCGGTCGTGAAGGCTACTCAACTTTGCTCAATACCGACATGAAGCGTGAGCTCGATCACCTTGCTGCTTTGCTGCACATGGCTGTCGATTACGCGAAAAAAATCGGCTTCAAAGGTCAGTTCT
>JBDLWB010000083.1:0-6036 GCA_039804425.1 Verrucomicrobiota bacterium | reverse complement strand
TCATCGTGCTGCGTCGATCTCACACAATCTCTTCATCACCATCAAACCCTCTAAGTGCTCTGGTGTCTGCACGCGACTTTGCAACGAATGAATCTGCTTCATGAGACGCGCACGATCCATTTTGCCCTCAACCAGGCCCTCCGCCATCTCTCGCAGCAAAAGATAGTATTCAACCGTTGCAAAATCCTCAGATGTCTCACGCAGTGAATGCGAAAATTCGCGATCCGATACTCGGAATGAAATCGCACCCAGCTCTTGCGAACCTTTCTGAAATGCCACGGCAAGCATGATTTGCACCTTCTCGCCGGCAGCCATCGCAGCATTTCTCTGAGTGGTATGACTCATCGAAGAATCAAAACCTATGAGTCGGTATTGAGATGATCGCGGAGCAATAAAAGCCCAGTTGACCGATTGGGTTTTGCCCGAAATGTTTTGCATCGACAGCACCAAATAGCGCACAGACTCATCCGTCGCAGGCGAGCTCCAGGCATATCGAATCTCGATTCCCTCTTGCGTATCATGCACTCCTTGACCAAGCGGCATGGCCTGAATCCATTCTTCCACACGGACCAACGAAGGATGAGGCTTTTGCTGCCGCTCCAGAACATTCCGTTTGGTCCACTGCCACGAAGCTTGGCCGACGCGAATCGGCAGATGAGCTTGAGGATATTGCTCGGCAGACAACCAATTTCTTGGGTGCCGCGGAGGAAGTTCTGCAGGATTAGGAAGCGGTTCCGCAGCAACGCGCTGCGCCACCAACCGCAAAAAATCAGCGGGTCGCTTTTGCCACATTTCATCCCTTCGACGCAGGGTATCCCCTCCTCCTACCGCCGTGGAAGTAACGACTTGATTTCGATTGTCTCGCGGAAAACCCTGATCGCTCGACGGCAACAAAGCGATTTCTTTGCTCACTTGCTCATACGTAAGATTCCCTTTCGGCGCGACAAGAGGATGAGAAAGACCCAGCCAAAATCCGATCACGATCAATGCCGCAGCAGCCCCCCACCAAACTGGAAGGTGTCGTTTTTTCCGGGAAGATTCATGCACAGGAACCTGCTGCACGTCCACACTCCGCGCCATGCGGTAAATTCGTTCCCGCTGCATCTCATGCAAGAGTGGAGGATTCGTAACCAGCACTTTTTCGATAGAAGCAATCAAGCGCCGCTGCTCTTCCACGGCATCTCTTAAGGCCGTATTTTCCGACAGGGCCTCCTGACATCGACGCGATTCTTCAGTGGATGCTTCGCCGAGCAACCATGCCGTCCATTCTGGGCGATCCAATTCAGCATTCATAAGGGTGTTGATGGTGTTGACCATTCGCGAGGCAACCACTCGCGCAGCCGTTTCAGACCGTGATGCAAGAGGAAACCGACGTTTCCCGAACTCAGCCCGGTCACACGGCTGATTTCTTCATAACTGAGACCTTGTTGAAATTTGAGAACGATGACTTCACGCTGATGGGGTGTGAGACGCTCTAGCGCCTCATCGAGCTTCTGACGCACTTCTTGCGAATCGAAGGCCTGAGCGGGCGATGGCTTTTCGCTGGGAACACGCAGCAGTTTTTGCTCATCCATTTCTACCATGCGTGCTTCTTTGCGCAGAACATCGAGCGCTCGATTGCGACATACGGTGTAGAGCCATGTTTTTAAGGCATCGCGCACCTTCGCTTGATCTTGCTGGCAGAGCCGTATGAAGGTGTCTTGCACCACATCACGCGCACGGTCCCAATCGCGCAGAAAACCATACGCATAGCCCACCAGCGGACGCTCGAATTCGAGCAACGCGGCTTGGATGAACTGTTCTTGCGTGAGCGTCATGGAGCATGAGGCGATATCGCACTATCGCTGATTCAGCAACGCGCTGACCAGCGTTTTTCTTAGAAAAAAATCGCTCCAATCAACTGCGAAACTTTTATGCCAACAGTTGCTTGATCACTTTCGTCCCACCTTTGGTGATGTTCGTCAGGCGATGCATCGCTCCCTGATGCGGGTAAGTGAATTTTTCATGATCAAAGCCCAGCAAATGCATCAGCGTCGCATGGAAATCGTGCGCACTCACTTTATCGATGATCGCCTCGTAACCAATCGGGTCGGTCTCGCCATGACAATAGCCAGCTTTGACTCCCCCACCCGCCATCCACAACGTGTAAGCTCCAGGGTTGTGATCCCTGCCCAAGGATTGCATTTCGACCCCACCACGGTTTTCCCGCATCGGAGTTCGACCAAATTCGCCGGACCAAATGACCAAGGTTTCGTCCAGCAAACCGCGCTGACGTAGGTCTTTGATCAACGCCGCGATGGGTTGATCGACCTGCTTGCATTTGTTGACGAAGCCATGCATCAGGTCGTCGTTAGGATTGGTGCCGTGGGAATCCCAGCCCCAGTCGAAAAGTTGGATGAAACGCACACCGCGTTCCGCCAATCGACGCGCGAGCAAGCAGTTGTTGGCAAAAGATTCCTGTCCAGGTTGTGTGCCGTAGGCTTGATGAACAGATTCTGGTTCTTGCTTGATGTCAAAGGCATCGGACGCATGGATTTGCATTCGATAGGCCATTTCATACTGCGCAATTCGCGTCACGGTTTCCGGATCGCCGACCTCTTGTGCGATCTGCGAATTGATGTCGGAAATGGCATCGAGTGTTCGACGCCGCAAAGCTTGTGATACCCCATCGGGATTTTTCAGGAAAAGCACCGGCTCGCCCTGAGATCGACATTGCACGCCTTGGTAGACCGACGGCAAAAATCCAGAGCCCCAGACCGATTTCCCCGCATCGGGATTCACCCCACCGGACGTCAGCACAATGAAACCCGGCAAGTTTTGATTTTCCGAGCCCAAGCCATAGGTCGCCCAAGCCCCCGCCGAAGGCCAACCGAGCTGCGGTGCACCGGTGTGCATCAACAACTGCGCTGGGGCGTGATTGAATTGATCGGTGTACATCGATTTCACGATGCACAGCTCATCGATCACCGATTCCAAATGCGGCAAGCGATCGGAAATCCACTGCCCACTTTGCCCTGCTTGATGAAAGGGAAATCGTGAGCTCATCATGCGCGGCACGCCCTGGATGAAGGCGAACTGCTTGCCTGCCAAAAATTCTTGCGGACATTCTTTGCCATCGAGCTTTTGCAACTCGGGCTTGTAGTCAAAAAGCTCCAACTGACTCGGCGAACCCGCCATGTGCAAGTAAATGACCCGTTTGGCCTTGGGCGCAAAGTGCGAGAGATCCGGCAACAAGGGCTGTGTCGGATCTTTGTGCAAAGCACCCGATGCGCCCCAACTGACTCCCTGGGACGCAAGCCACAAACCTCCAAGCCCCACCGAGCATTGATTGAGGAAATGACGACGCGTGCGATGTTCTAACTGCAAGTATTCGATCATAATCGTTGTGGTTTATCGGTTGAGGGCACTATCGAGATTGAACATGGTGTTGGCCACCATCACCAAAGCCGCTTCTTCCGCGGTCGCGCCGAGGCGTTTCATTTCCTCTGGCCGACTCGCGAGCTCGATGCTCGCGTCGGCATGCAGCTTCCGCAAGGCATCGATCACAGCTGGCGGAGCACTTTGCAGCGTCAACCACTGATAGCCTGCTTGCAACTGCTGCACGAGGTCGCCGCCTTGCGATGTCATGCGCTTCGCAAAAGCCTGCGCCATTTCGATGTAGGCGGGATCATTGAGCGTAACTAAAGCTTGCAGCGGAGTGTTCGATCCGAGTCGACGTGGTGAACAAACATCCCGACTCGGGGCATCGAAGGTCAGGAATGAGGGATACCCACTGGTACGCTTGCTGTAGGTGTAAATGCCGCGACGGTAGCGATCTTCGCCTTGAGATGTCGTCCATTGCGCGCCGTTATAGACAGACTTCCAAATGCCTTCTGGCTGCGGTGGAAAAACGGAGGGACCAAAGGTTTTGCGAGAGAGCAAACCGGACACCAGCAGTGCCTGGTCGCGGACCATTTCTGCGGTGAGACGCTGTCTCGGTCCGCGCGTGAACTGAGCATTGCGAGGGTCTTTTTCGATCAACTCGGGAGTCGCCTTGGACTGCTGACGGTAGGTCGCCGAGAGCACCATTTCCCGCAAAAAAGGCTTGATGCGCCACTGGTGATCCTGGCGGAGTCGATGAGCCAAATGATCGAGCAATGCAGGATGAGTCGGGGGAACACCCGAGGTTCCGAAGTCTTCCAAGGTTTCGACAATCCCTAAGCCAAACAGCTCAAACCACAAACGATTCGCCAGCACCCGAGCCGTCAGTGGATTGCTGTCACTCATCAACCACTCAGCCATGTCCTTGCGGCTCAGTCGTTCGGTTTTTTGCGGTGGAAGCACAATCTGCGGAATGCCTGGCTGCACCGATTCATCACGCGTCATTCGATTCCCGCGAAGGAACACTCGCGTGTCGCGACGCGCCTGATCGCTTCGCTCTCGGATCGTTGGAACCATGGTGCCAGGGATGGCTTGATGCGCAGCTTGCAACGAGCCATAGTGAGCCCACTGGGCGGCTCGCTCCGGCCGCTGCAGCCACGAGACAAGTCGGGAATCTTGAGAAAACGAAAGTCGGAAGCGCTTGAGAATCGACGGCTGATTGTCGGCATTGCAGGGAATCGCATGGAAAATCGATATTTCCAGCTTCGACCCCTCAGGGGCGACTACCGGTTGCTCGGGAACGATCACACACCAACGAGGACCTCGTTGCGCGGGGTAATCGCCAAATCCTGGTCCACCTTGACGAATGGCTTCGTTGGGATCAAAGGGCCCAGCAATTGCATCAGCGATGACTTCGCGCAGCTTGATTTGCTCACGTCGACCATCGGGATGAATCAACCATACATGAAAATCACCGCACACTGCCGCCAATCCCGACCATTTTTTCGGGTCGTCGGACAAGGGAAGAATGTCCAATCGGATCGCACCAAATGATGTTGCAGGATAGGTGAGAGTGTAAGATGAATTGGTGGGATTGGTGCCCGACGCCACAAACAAACCATCGGCCTGCTGCTCAATGCGCCCCGTGCTGGCAGAAGCCGTGGCACTTAAGGACTTGGGGATTTGGTAGTCGGTGATTTCTTTAGCCTCCGCCAGCGCTTCGTCGTTGAGTTTTTTGCGCTGCTCTGCCATCGCCTTTTCTAATCGAACAACCTCTGCCTGCTGCGCAGTATCCTGAGCTGCTTTGGTTTTGGGAAATTCATCATGGAGATCAGCATCCTCGGTGTTGTCGAAAAATGCCATAAAGCGATAATAATCCTCATGCGGATAAGGGTCGTAGGGATGCGAATGACACTGGACACAGCCAAAGGTGGTCGCTTGCCATGTGGTCCAAGTGGTGTTGATGCGATCCATCACCGCCGCAATTCGATATTCCTCATCGTCGGTCCCCCCCTCGGTGTTGTTCATGGTGTTGCGATGAAATCCTGTCGCAATCCAATCATCGGGCTCAGGATTCGACAATAAATCGCCTGCCAACTGCTTGAGGGTGAATTGATCAAAGGGCAGATCGCGATTGAACGCACGGATCACCCAATCGCGATAAGGCCAAATTTCACGAGCAGGATCTTTTTCAAACCCCATGGTGTCGGAGTAGCGAGCCAAATCAAGCCACATGACCGCCCAACGCTCACCAAAATGCGGAGATGCGAGCAAGCGATCGACCACTTTTTCGTATGCTTCCGGTCGAGAGTCGTTCTGAAACTCGCTCCACTCTTCGGGAGTCGGCGGCAATCCGATCAGATCCAAACTCACCCGCCGCAGCCACTCTGCCTTGCCAGCTTCTGGCGATGGCTGCCACTGCCTCTTTTCCAAATTGGCCAAAACCCACGCATCGAGCGGCGATTTCACCCAGTCCGACTTTTGCACTTGCGGTGGCACCGGTGCTTGAATGGGCATGAAGGACCACAATTCTTCCCACTCAGCCCCTTCCGAAATCCACTGCCGAATCAGCGCAACTTCTTTCTCGACCAAGGGTGGCCCGTGCTTGGGCTTGGGCATGACTTCGTCGGGATCCTTGGAAACAATCCGACGCATCAATTCTGACTCGTCCGGCTT
>JBDLWB010000082.1:0-3167 GCA_039804425.1 Verrucomicrobiota bacterium | reverse complement strand
TGCCATCCCGCCGGGATGAAGAAGCTTCGCGTTGGTGTTCCCTCAGCAAAATGATGTAAGGCAGGACCAGCATTTTCTCATCCCGAAGGGATGAAAGGTGGTTTCCGGTGTTCGAGAGTGCGCGTGTGTTCGATACCGCGGGATTAGGTCCCTTAACGAAATCCGTGCGCCCCTTCAGGGCGCGAATGATGTGTGGGTGGGCATCATGTTCCAGGGTGATTTTCTCACAAAAATCGCCCTTCGCTTTCACCGTTCACACCTTTGGTGTGAGGGGAAATCTGGACGCGAATGATGTGTGGGTGGAAATCATGTTCCAGGGTGATTTTCTCATAAAAATCACCCTTCGCTCTCACCGTTCACGCCTTTGGTGTGAGGGCTATTTGTGTTATGGTCCCTAGGGGGCAACAGTGATCGTGAAGGGGCTCAATCGAGGCCTGGGGATATACCCAACTACCAAAAAATATTCCGTGCCCTAAGAGGCTGCGATCTAGCTAGAAGTCGGGTCTGTGGTCGCAAGAAGCGACACGTCGACGGTATCAAACCGGCCGATATTCCTCGTCGCCAAGTTGAACCATAGGGCTGTTACTCGATTTTTTTGAGGAGTCGGAAGAGGTCGCTGTCGGTGGTCATGACGGCTGTGGTCTCGCGGTCGATGGTTTTGGAGTAGGTGTCGAGCGTTTTGAGGAATTGGTAAAACGCTGGTGCTTTGTCGCTGCTGTTGTAGGCGGCGGCGTAAATTTGTGTCGCTTCCGCATCGGCTTTGCCTTTGATTTCTTGTTCTTGGCGATAGGCCATCGATTGGATCTCGAGCAGTTCTTTTTCCATGCGGCCTTTGATTTTGGCGGCTTCGCCTTCGCCTTCGGAAATGTATTTCGCTGCGATTTGCTGGCGTTCGGTGCGCATCCGATCGTAGATCTTATCGATCACGCCGGCTTTGTAATTGATGCGTTTGAAGCGAACATCGATCAACTCAATGCCCCATAGCGTGGCTTTGCTCTTGGCGGCTTTGAGGATTTCTTGATCAAGCGACTGACGGCCAAAACGGATCGTCGGCAAGTTGCTGGGGATGCCGGTCTCGATCAAGTCATCGGGCAAGGCTGCTTTGCGGTTTTTATCGCTGCGGATCACTTCAATCAAATCGTGCTTGGCAATGACACTGCGCGTAGCGCCGCCGATGGCGTCATCGAGTCGGGAGAGGGCGGTGCGGGTATCGCGTAGGCTTTCAAAATAGCGTTTGGGGTCGGCAATGCGCCAGCGGGCAAAGTTATCGACCGTGATGTAGAGCTTATCGCGCGTCGGCATTTCCGTTGCTGGGCCATCCCATTCCATCACGCGTTTTTCAATGCGATTGACAGTCTGAACAAAAGGTTTTTTGAAATGCAGACCTGCTTCATTGACCTTAGGATCGCTATTGATCGGTTTGCCGACAGCTTTGCCAAATTCCGTGATGATGACCTGTTCGGTTTCATCGATGACATAAAGGCAGCTCGAAAGGGCGATCCAGGTGCCGATGCCAAGGACGAGGAAGGTAGGAAGAGAAAGTTTTTTCATACAAAATTAGCGTTGCTTGTTGGTGGGCAGATTGAGGAGTGGCAGGAACTGCTTGGCGTCTTCATCGATGATGATCTTGCTGCCCATCTTTGGCAGGACCTCAGTCATCGTTTCGAGGTAAAGACGTTGCTTGGTGACCAGTGGGGCCTTTTCATATTGCACCAGCAACTCACTGAAGCGTGCGACATCGCCCTTGGCTTGGTTGGTGCGTTGGAGGGCATAACCTTCTGCGCCCGAGATCATTTGCTGCGCGAGGCCGCGTGCTTTGGGAATGGATTTGTTGTATTCGCCATTGGCAATGTTAATCCGTTCCTCGCGCTCTTGCTGGGCGCGATTCACTTCATCGAACGAAGCCTGCACGGCGCGGGGTGGGTGGATGTTTTTCAACTGAATTTGCTCAATGCGGATGCCCATGTTGAAAATTTCCATGGTCGACTGCAGCTTGCGCAAGCAATCGCTCTCCATTTCACTGCGGCCATACGTGAGGACTTCATCGACCGTGCGATCGCCGACGACTTCGTTCATGCAGCTTTCTGACACAGCACGGAGCGTGACCTCCGGTTCATGCACATTGAAAAGATAGCGCACAGGGTCAGCGATGCCATATTGCACCACCCATTCCACCTCGGCGGCATTGAGGTCGCCAGTGACCATGTTGCGTTCTTGGTCGGGCTCTTGCGCTCCTTGAAATTCATTGGTGGCCCCGCGTGTTTTGAAGCCGAACTCCAGCTTGAGCTGGCGCAGAACCGGCACGATCGTGACGCGATCGACGCCAAACGGAATTTTAAAATGCAAGCCGGGAGGTGTCGTTTGGTGGAATCGGCCAAAGCGTTGCACGACTGCGACAGATTCCGTATTGACCGTGTAAAACGAGCTGAAGATGCCGACGATGGCAAAAATCGCCACGGGCAGAAAGAGCAGTTTTTTCAGAGAAAACAAACCGCTGGCGGAGCGGTCGCCTCCGGGTAAGATATCGATCACTTGCTTCATGTCTCGACAATCTGAACGACGGGCGAGTCATGAGCAAGTGGAATCCGTGTGCCATTTTCCACGACGCTTTGATGGCAGAGTGTTTGGAGCGATCAAGCTAGGGAGAATCTCTCACGATAGGAACGTAAGCGGCCATTCGGGCTGTTTTTGACAGAATTTCAGAATTTTCCGAATTTTGTCATGGCAATGATCCCGAGATGCACCACTCCGATACCGCTTGGTTCAGGCTTCTCGGATATGGATTCATCCGCTTCTAGGATCGTTCAGGAAATTCTGTCAACTCGGCTTCTCTCCATCGAGACAAACGGTTTTCCTTTGTCTGCCTGACAGAGCATGGCTTTTCCTAGCTTGATCGCCGTGGCGGAGTGTTCGTTAGCGTTGGAACTGACGCAAGCCGCCACCACCGCCTTGACTGCGCAGACCACCGCCTTGTTGCCAAGAATTGCCGGAATTGATGCTTGGCATCGAGGGGGAAGACAAGTCGCGATCGCGGTCCTCGCGTGGGGCTGATCTTTCCGCAGGGGCGGCGCTAGGTGCAAAAGCCGGAGTGCGTTCGGCGCGTTGGTTGCCACCTCGGTCAAGGCCACCGAACATGCCGCTCGACGCTGGGCGCTGGGGCATGGGAG
>JBDLWB010000081.1:0-8878 GCA_039804425.1 Verrucomicrobiota bacterium | reverse complement strand
TTTAAGCCCGATGCCGTCAAGCTCGCCAAACAAAACATCATTCGCCCGGCGGGCTTTCCTTTGATCGAAACGCTCTGGGCCGATGACCGCGGACGCTTGATCGAAATGGTCTTTGCCGAGGAAGATGGTCAATGGCTCGTCGACTGGGAAAGTTATGCCAAAAGCTCTAGCATGCCATGGTCGGTTTTTCAAAGTGCCGAAGGAGATGACGTCGGCACATTCCGGCTTCTCGTGCGCGAACGACTCGCGGACAGCAAAGGCATGGACATGCAAATGAGCGTGATCTTTTACGAGCCTTCGCTCCTTCACGGCGGCTCGCTAGGTCCCGCAACTTGCGATTTTTTGATCGACCGGAAAAGCCGTGCTGGACGACTCATCACCGCCGCGCTCGAGGCGCGAAAGCAAGGCACGCCACTGATGGGATCGATTTTTCCTGAAGCAGACCCACCCAATACGGCGCGCGTAACCGTCAAAATCAAACGCGAAATGAAATACGGTGAAAAAATCTTTTCCCTTGAAGAAGTCACCGCATGCCACTGGATGGGCATCGATCATCCAGGCGTGGAATTAACTGACGCTCCTTAGTCCCGCACGCATGACCTCCAATGGGGCCTGGCCCGGATACCAATGATCAAAGGCTAACACACCTTGATGCAACAGCATCGTAAATCCATTACCCACTCGCGCACCCGCAGCTTCCGCCAAACGCAGAAATGCCGTGCGCGGTGGTTGATAGATGGTGTCGTAAACCCAATGATGGGAGGCAAAACAACAAGCCTCCAATGGCGACGCATCTTCTGCCTTCAACCCCAGTGAACTGGTATTGACCAATAACTGACACTGCTTCGCCACACTCGCCAATTGCACATCGTCGATCGCTAGCGCATGAAATTGCGTCTGCGGAAATCGACGCGACAGTCGTTCACTCAACGATTGAATTTTATCGATCGTGCGGTTGACCAAAATCACCCGCTGCGCTCCTGAACGCGCACACTGCGTCGCAATCGCCTGACCCGCGCCCCCTCCTGCGCCCACGATCATCACACGCAACCCCTTCAAGACCGCACCAAATTCTTCTTCGATGGCTCGCGCAAAGCCTGGCCCATCGGTATTGAAACCCCACGTTTCACCGTCGATGAATTTCACGGTATTGACCGCGCCCATTTCCCGAGCCGCTTCGTCAACATGATGGCAAGCATCCAGTGCCGCAAATTTGTGAGGCACGGTGATATTCGCACCCACAAAGCCCAGAGCTTTCATTTGCTGTAATGCTTCGGTCACCCGACCAATCGGCACTTCAAGACGAATGTACCGCCCATGAATGCCGCACGCATCCAGCGCAGGTTGATGCATCGACGGCGATGCCGAATGCGCGACAGGACAACCAATGACGGCCAATAAGGCTGGCTGCGCTTCTCCTGCGTCGAGTCGAGAGCGCGATGCCAAATCCTCGAGTTGATGCACTTTTCCACTCATCCGATTTGATGCAACAATGACTCAATCCGCGCCAAACAACGATCGCGCCCTAACAAAACCACGATCGCCATCAAATCCGGCCCGCCCGATTTGCCAGAAAGCGCCACACGCAAGGGAAACATCATCGCACCCACTTTCAAGCCGATGCTCGCCGCCGCTTCGCCCAATGCGTTTTTGGCCGACTCCGCTTGCCATTCACCAAGATCGCTCAGCGCTCGCTGGATGGCTTGCAATATGGCACGCGCTTGTGGGTTCGCTGCCATTTTTTCCCATGCGGCAGGCTCAATGGAAAAGTCATCGACTAACAAAAATCTCACGGCCTCTGGCACTTCTGTCAACAAACGCACTTTCTCCTGCACGGCCGCAGCAACCGCTGCAAAATTCTCCCCCAAGGGCAACCCTGCTTGCTGCACATAGCCGCGTGCCGCTTGCGCGAAATCGTCGACACTCATCCTCAACAAGTGCTGCTGATTGACCCACATGCATTTCTCGACATCGAACCGAGCAGGCGAGCGATTCACTGCCTCTAAGCTGAATCTCTCGGTCAATTCCTGCATCGTAAAAATTTCTTCCTCTGATTTCGACGACCATCCTAACAGTGCGAGATAGTTGACCAAGGCGCTGGGATGATAGCCGCTGCCGATGTAATCTCCCACCGCAGCGCCGACATCACGCTTGGACATTTTCGAGCCATTGGCATTTTGAATCAGCGGAATATGCGCATACGCGGGAGCCACTCCGCCGAGGGCTTCGATCAATTGCAAATGCTTAGGCGTGTTCATCAAATGATCTTCACCCCGAATCACGTGCGTGATTTTCATTTCCAAATCATCGACGACGTTGACAAAGTGAAAGACATACGAGCCATCCGATCGACGGATGACCATGTCGGGCGTATTCGATTCATCACGGTAGTCGATGGTCACTTCCCCGCACACCAAATCGTGCATGGTCACGGGCTTGCGCTCGAAGCGAAAGCGCCATGCGCCCTCGCTCTCGTACACTCGCCCCGCCTGTTGCAATGTCTCAAAGTAACGATCGTAAATGGCACGACGCTCACTTTGAAAGTATGGTCCAGCATCGCCACCGACACCAGGGCCTTCATCCCAGTCGAGCCCTAACCACGATAACCCATCAAAAATCGCCTGCTTCGCCTCTTCGGTATTACGCGCCTCATCCGTATCCTCTACCCGCAACACAAATTTTCCGCCATGCTTGCGTGCAAACAACCAACAGAACAGCGCCGTACGCGCTCCTCCCACATGCAGATACCCCGTAGGCGATGGGGCAAATCGTGTTCTCACTGTCTCCGACATGCCCCTCGCTATCCTGATGTGCCAGAAAATCCAAGCACAAAGCACGGTTGAGGAATGGATCGGCCGTGACTGATTCCGCAATGCAAAGAGACAGCGCAAAATCGCGTTGATTTCACCCATGATTTATCGCAGACTCACACCGATGAAATGGATTTCCATTGGGCTTACTGCCTTGCTGCTGTCTTCTTGCGCAACTTGCTGGCGCGGTGGCGACCCTCTGCGCCCGACCGAACTCGCTTCGCATGCCGCTGTGAAGCAAGACCTCGCTCAAGCAAAGCACATTCGCGTGTTCCAAGGACTCGTTCACCCCCAACGCGAACCAGAAGCTTACGCCGCTCAATTGAAGCAAGTCCCTCACGTTTTCTGGGGCGGCTTTGCGTTTCATCGCCAACCCCTTGCCGTATCACCGCAGTTGATCAAGGATGTGGTTGATCTTTACAGCGATCCTACCTCGCACCAAGTCCTCGCTTCACCCAAAACGACTTGTGTCGGTTTTCACCCAGATTACGCACTGGTTTGGTCAGACTCACGCGGCACTCGCGTGCTGCAAATCTGCTACGGCTGCCATGAGTGGAAATACCTCGGCCCCGGCGGCACGCTGCATACGGATATCAATGAGCCCGCCTACTTCCATCAACTCACCCGCTGGCTCCCACGTCATCCCTAACTTGATGTTGCATGGCATGAACTTCCATGCCGTTTTTTATGCGGTCCCATCGTTGCCATTCCGAACTCTCCTCCAGCGGCGTTGCTTGGCTCCTGCTATCGGCATCGCTATGGGCTCTGGGTCTCGCCCGTGCCGATGGACTCCTCACCAGCCTGATGTCTCTCGCCCTCTTGCTCGTACCATTCGCTCGCTGGCAGGGCAGACGCTCTCTACGCGCGCTCTCAGTCGAATGGCAAATGCCGACACGGGCAATGGTCGGTCGCGCGCTTCCTCTGCGCGCCATTCTCCACCTACAACGCGCGATCCGCATCCGCAATCTTCACCTCATCGTCCATCTCCCCAACAATCCACCACACCACATCTCGCTGCCACAATTCATAGGCGCAAGATCGATCACTCATGACGAACATGTGGTTCCCCAGGGGCGCGGCTCACAAGAACTGCTGCGCTTTGACATCACTTCGGATTTTCCCTGGGGCTGGTGGCGGCACCGGATCGCGATGGAACAAACACATTCCCTCTGCATCTGCCCGCAAGTGCTGGTTCCTCCGATCACCATCGAACGCGGACAGTGGCACGATGATATTTCCGACTTTCACCAAAGCCACGACCGAGCTGATGGCGAATGGCGCGGTCTTCGCGAATGGCGCGCGGGTGATGCCCTGAAACACCTTCACCTCGCCGCAAGCGCTCGTTCACTCGCAAGAGGGCAAGGGCTCATGGTTGCCGAGCACGATCGACCTGGCAATGCACCGTCCCAGGTTGTCGTCATGTTCCATTCTTTCGCCACGGATCGCACCATCATCCGCCCCGAATCATTTGAACGCGCCCTCTCTCTGCTCGCTGGCACATTGCGCCACTTGGTGACCCAACAAGTACCCGCTTGCCTCGTCGCCGACTTCGATGGCTGGTGCGAGCAACCCTGCACGCAGCCGAGCGAACTCCAACACCTCTTTGAACGATTCGCGCGTGTCCGACGTGCTGCCCAGACGGAGTGGCACGATTGGCAGCAGGCACAAAAATCGATTGATCCTCAAGCGCAACTCTGGATCATCTCGGACATGCCCACACAGGCATGGCAACGCGGCATTCTCCCTCGTCGCTCACCTGTGCGACTCATTGACACCACAAAAAAAGCTCGGGCTTTCTCCACGAAAGGAGGCAGGTCATGAAATCCAGCGTCGCCCCCGTGCTCGCGATCACTCTCGCATACATCGGCATGCGTGTTTCGTCCGATGTCGGCCAGTCATGGTTCGTCGCATGGCTCGTGAGCCTCGTCGGCTGCGCCTGGTTCGTTCTCAGCATCAACGGATTGCCGCGACGCTCTGCAACTCCATGGTCCATCATCCCCACGGCTCTTGCTCTTTCTTGCCTCATGACGCTCTATCTGCTGCACGGCCCTGTGCGCTTTGAGCGACTCTCCGATGCATGGCTAGCCAAGCTCTGGCCAGAGCAACAAGCACCCCGTCAGTGGCTCGAAACCTCCTCACGCATCGCCACAGCCCCATCGGGCAATTGGCTCTGGAACGAACACAGCATTCGCCCACTACCCCGCCGGACCAATCTCAAGCCCGGCAACCAACCGGAAGTTTTCGTCCAGCTCGATCGCTCCGCAGACGCCGCCACGCTGCTCCGCAAGCGCGTGTATCTCAGCGCCTTCGCACTCGGTCGCTACGACCACGCAGCATGGGCCATGACGCCTGCAACAGACCCCTCGCCGACTTTCCCCTCTCGTCCCGGACCGATGATTTCGTATGAAGTGTTTCATCCCAGCGACCCGTCAGGACAAACACCCCTGATCGCATTGCAAGGACTCGTCGACACTACGATGACGGCCACCAACATGCGCGGTGACGGCATCCGCATGCTGCCCGCTCAGCCCTCCGCTCTCGGCTACCGCTACCGCGCCACATCCCAACCTTTGCATCTCGATGACCTTCCTGACTTCGCCCGCACCGCTGACGCCCACCATCTGCCACGAAACGATCTCGCCCTGCCCAACGACCCCGCGTTCCTTGTCACCCTGCGGGAAAAAATTCTCTCTCGATGTGCCGAAGGCTCAATCAAGCAACGTCTGCTGCGCATGCGGGCCATACTCCAGAGCGAATACCAGTATTCTCTGGTCATCGACAACCCGCACAATCACGACCCACTGATCAATTTTTTGTGTCACGAAAAAAGAGGGCACTGTGAAATGTTTGCCACCGCCGCTGCCATGGCCGCTCGAGCCATGGGCATTCCCTCACGCATCGCCTATGGCTGGGCAGGAGGCTCGTATTTTGACTCCTCCCAACTCTTTGTCTTTCGCGCCCGCGAGGCTCATGCTTGGGCGGAGGTTTGGTTTGATGACGTCGGCTGGGTCATCCTCGATGCCACACCACCGCTCGCAGTCGGACGCAGTCGCGCTGCTCCACCGGAGGAAAAGCCGCTTACTGCCGAAGAAATGGCCGCGCCCCAAGATCTCGCATACGGCTCATCCTCCACCCCCCTCTGGATCTCATGGGCGCTGATGGCCATCGCTTGCTGCGGCGGCGCCCTCCATCTCTGGCTTCGCCCACGGGTCCATCCCATGAGCTCTCCACACCATCGAGGATCTGGCAAAACGAGCGATTCTGACTATGAACCACCATTGCTCGCTTGGTGCCATTTTCATGGCGTTTACCCACCCGATCATTGGACCCTGCGCGATATCATGGCCGCTCTGCCTACGCCACCCGCCTGCGCCGAGGAGCTTTGCCAATATCACTACGCCACACGCTATGGCAATCAACCGCGCAACCGCTCACGCGAGCGACAACTGCGCAAGTTACTGCAACAAGAAATGGCCAACCTCCAACGCGGTGCGTCGCATCAGCGCCGATCGCTTGCCGAATTGAACAAAAATGGCATTGCGCCTTTCAAATAGTTCCATCCCGATAAACAAGTTAGGAACACCGCCAGCCACAATGTCGGCAAAAGGGCCTCTTGCAACCATGGGATCCAAGCCGCGCCCATGCCCTGGCTTTGTAAAGCCAAGATCCACAAGGCCACGATCACAAAGACCATTTGCACAATGGTCTTAAGTTTCCCCCAGCGATCCGCTGCCATCACGACACCTCGCTCCACCGCAATTTGGCGCAGCCCGGTGACGAGAAATTCTCGAGCGATGATCAAAATGGTCATCCACATCGGGCACATCGCAGCCATGGTCAAATGGACAAATGCCGCGCAAACCAAAATTTTATCCACCAAGGGATCGAGCAATTTCCCCAATGCTGTGACCTGATTCATCTTGCGCGCCAGATAACCATCCAGCCAATCGGTCGTTGCAGCAATGACAAACGCCGCCAGAGTCAGCCACGCCGCTGTCGCGCCCGGCAACGAGGCGGTCAACACATACACTGCGGTCAGGATAAGACGCGCAAACGTAATCGAATTGGGAAGGTTCACAGGAAAAATGTGTCGACTTTTCGGCGATTTGGCAATCGTTGCTTGCTCATTCTTCTTCAAGATTTTCCAGCAACTCCGCCGCAGTGCTCGTGCCGACGATGCGACGCTCGACTTCGATCTCACCCAAGATGGTGTTTTGGCGAATGATGAACTGATTCATTTTCATCAATTCCAATACCGCCAGAAAGGTCACAATCACCTCGGCCTTTGTCGTGGCTTGTTCGAAGAGATGCTCAAAGGGAATCGATTGCCCTGGCTGGAAGCGCTCCATCAGCATCTCGATCTTATCTGCCACCGTGTAGCGGTCATCGACGATGGCGCCGAAATCATGTGCTTCTTCGAAACGTTTCAGCACGTTTTGAAAGGAACGAATCAAATCGAAAATCGACACCTCCGCCAAGACCGGCGGCGTTTCGTCCTTCGGCACATCGGGCTGATACGCATAGGCGCCATCCATTTCCACTTCTCGCTTGGCGAGGAATGAGGCTGCATCTTTGAATTTTTTGTACTCGATCAATTGACGGATCAGATCCCAGCGCGGATCGTCTTCCTCGCCCTCTTCATCGGGGGGCTGCTCGGATTTGGGCAACAATGTGCGACTTTTCACATACATCAAATTCGCCGCCATCAGCACAAACTCGGCAGCGATGTCGATATTCAACAATTGAAAGGTGTTGATGTACTGAAGATACTGCTTGGTGATTTTCTCCAGCGAGACTTCATGGATGTCGACTTCTTCTTTTTTGATCAAGTAAAGCAGCAGATCAAGCGGCCCTTCAAATATCTCCAACTTCACTTTGTAATCCAGATCTTCCACGGCGCAGATGATACGGGGCCAACAGGAATGCGCGAGGCATTTTTTGCCATTTTCCATTTTCCTCTGGTAATTCGTGGCTCGTTGTCGCTTACTGAATGCCCGTTACATAGGTGTCGTCATCATGGATGTAGAATCTACCAAAATTTTCAATGATCGTCTGGCACAGTGGGTGGCCAAACAAGGATTCTGGTTCCAGTTGCGCTATTCGATGGCTGGCGGCGGAGCCACGGTTTTGATGTATCACGTCATGCGGATGCTCCTCAAGCTTTCGATTTTCTTTGTCATTCTGGCAGCTCTGGCCATCACGTATCTCGTCAAAAGAACCGACCAACAAGCCTTTGATACCCAACTCAAAAATCAAATTGCCGGATGGTTCGGCGCGGAAGGCGGAAAAATGCGCAGTTTTGATCGGATCCAAAACAAAGCAACCATCCGCTATCTCGCTCTCGAAGGTGGGCCACGATGCTTTTTTGATCGCTGCGAAGCCACAGGCATTACTTTCCGCATGGGACTACTGGATGGTATCGTTGGCACCTGGAATGCCAACCAAATCAGCGTCGACCGCCTTTCCCTCAGTGTCAAGGCCGGTGCCGAAACAGAAGCGGAAGCGAAGAGTCTCGCAGAAGCTGTAACCAAAAAATTGGAATCTCTGCAATTCCAAGCTCTCGAGTGCAAAAGCGCCCACATCTCCTGGGGATACTCCGCCCGCACCATGGGCCAAATCGATCAAAGCCGACTCACCGCTCTCCGCGATGACCAAGGCTGGCTGCTTCGCTTTAAAGGTGGTACCTTATCGCAGAATTGGCTGCGAAATCTGGAAATCGTCGAGCTCACCATCCGCCTTGATGGCGATAAACTGGTGGTCGAAAAAGGTGAATTTACCGTGTCACAAGATACTGATACCATCAACTCAGGCGGCAGCCAAGGCCGCGTCTATCTCCAGTCGGTCATGGTCAAAGGCGGTCTTCGGCCGAAGTTTTCCGGTTCGATTGCTCTGGAAAACGTGCCTCTTGCCCCACTTTTGCAACCAAACTATCAGGCCTTTGTCGAAGGACGCATTTCTGGACAATTGGACATCGGCGGCTCGACCAATACCACCGAGGGAGTAACGCTCACAGGGCGCATCCAACTCAATGAAGGCGACGGGATTTATCTGCGCAATCGCGTTCCTCT
>JBDLWB010000080.1:0-4962 GCA_039804425.1 Verrucomicrobiota bacterium | reverse complement strand
CCGCCACGGGTTGCTTGCTTGTGTTTCATTCATTGACGAATGGCTTGTGGGGCGTTACGGTGTGCGCCTTAGCGCAACAATGGTAGAGAGAAACATCATCCGAGTAGGCACCCGAGGCAGTGAATTGGCTTTGTGGCAGGCAAATGCGACCGAAGAAAAGTTGCGCCAGGCTTTTCCTGATGTCGAGATCGTGCGCTGCGTGATCAAGACTACTGGCGACCGCAGGACGGACGTCGCGCTGAGCGAGGTGGCGAAAAGTGAGGGTGTCATCGATAAAGGAGTTTTTATCAAAGAACTCGAAATGGCGCTGGCCTCTCAAGAAATTGATGTGGCGGTCCACAGTCTCAAGGATGTGCCGACCGTGCTGGCGGATTCATTCATCATTCCTGCGACCCTCGAACGGGCCGGAATCCGTGATGTGCTCGTCAGCAAACAGCCGGGTGGATGGCAGGCGCTTCCTGCGGGCGCGCGTGTCGGCACCAGCAGCGTGCGTCGGGCGCGCCAATTGCAGTGGATGCGCCCTGATTTGCAGATCATCGATTTGCGCGGAAACGTGCCGACTCGCTTGCGGAAATTGCGCGACGCAGAGGACTATGATGCCATCATGCTCGCGGAGGCGGGCTTGGCTCGATTGGGTTTTTTGCCCAATTCAGACGATCGTTTGTTTTTCGAGGTCATGGAAGAACAAGTGTTTTATCCTGCGGCAGGGCAGGGGGCGATTGGTCTCGAGGTGCGGTCGACCGATCCGTGGATGAAGTCGGTCGTGGAGAGCATTGGTGATGTCGATACCTTGTTGAGAGTCAACGCTGAACGAGAATTTTTACGATTATTGGATGCAGGGTGTCACACACCGGTGGGGGTCTATTCTGCGCTATCAGAAGGTCAACTGTCCATGAGTGCTCGCGTCTTTCCCGAAGCGGGAGGTGAGCCTCGTTTGTCGTTGGTGCAAGGACCAGCCGTCGATGCGATGGAATTAGCGAAACGTTTATTTGAAACACTTGTATGAGTAAAAAGGGAATTTGTTATTTGGTGGGAGCTGGGCCTGGAGATTTGGGTTTGGTGACATTGCGAGCGAAAGAGTGCATCGAGAATGCGGATGTGCTCGTCTATGATGCCTTGAGCAGCGGCGAGTTGCTGAAGTGGACCAAAAAGAGCTGCGAGAAAATTTATGTGGGCAAGCGGGCCAAAGACCATGCGCTGCCGCAGGACCAGATCAATGCTTTGATCGTGCAGCGGACGCAGGAAGGCAAAAACGTGGTGCGACTCAAAGGGGGCGACCCGATGATTTTTGGGCGTGGTGGTGAAGAAGCTGCGGAGCTCGCAGATGCGGGAGTGGCCTTCGAGATTGTTCCTGGGATTAGCTCAACCATCGCGGGTCCATGCTACGCCGGCATCCCTGTGACGCATCGGGATCACTGCTCGCAGTTGACCATTTTCACCGGGCATGAAGACCCGACCAAAGGCGAGAGCTCCATCGACTACCAACAGCTCGCGCAAGCGCCTGGGACCAAAGTATTCGTCATGGGTGTGGCGCGGCTGCGGGAAATTTGCGATCAATTCATCCAACACGGGGCCGATCCGACCACGCCCATGGCATTGACCCGCTGGGCGACGACGGGGTCGCATCGAACGATTGTTGGCACCCTGGGCACCATGGCCGACATTGCTGAGAGTCAGAAATTTTCCTCTCCGGCGGTGGCGGTGATCGGCGATGTGGTCAAAGAGCGAGCGAAAATTTCGTGGTTCGAGACCCGTCCGCTTTTTGGCAAGCGCATCGTCGTGACACGCACGCGGGAGCAGGCAGGAACATTGAGCAAAGAGCTCGCCGAGCTGGGTGCGGATGTCGTTGAGTTGCCGGTGATTCGCATTGAAGATCCCGTGGACAAACTCGGATTTGCCGAGCTGGTGGCCTGTGCGCACGAATACGATTGGCTCGTTTTCACCTCGCCGAATGGAGTTTCGCGTTTTTTCGACGCCTTTTTCTCCATTCACGACGATGCGCGCTGCCTCGGAAAGCCGAAAATTGCGGCAATTGGGCCTGGAACGGTGAAAAAGCTCAAAGAGTATCACATCGGTTGCGACCTACTGCCCGAGCGCTACGTTGCGGAGGGGTTGGTCGAAGCTTTTGCCAATGAATGTGTTGAAAACTTGACCGTGCTGGTGGTGAAGCCCGAGCAATCGCGCGATGTGGTATCGATGGGCTTGCAGGCCATGGGGGCCATCGTCGACGACTGCATCGCCTATCGCACCGTCGCCGAGACCGAAGACCCGACGGGTGCGGTCGCACGCTTGCGAGAAGAAGGGGCGGATCTGATCACCTTTACCTCGGCATCGACCGCCGAGCATTTCTTCGCCTTGGGCATTCCTTGGCCGGAAAAATGCGTGGCAGGGAGCATCGGACCAGTGACCAGCGAGGCCCTCCGCGAGTTGGGTCAAGCACCGGCCTTCGAAGCCAAGCAGCACGATATCCCTGGATTGGTGAGCGCCATTCAGAAATATCTCGGAGTTGGTTCTTGATCATTCCTTCTGCAAATTCCTCAAGCATTCTTAAATGTTTGAACGAAACGTTTGCTTGAAAAAAGCGTGATGGGATCAAGATTTTCTGCGATGATGAAGCGCTTGTTTGACAGTTGAGTGAAACAAGTGTTTTCATTTCGCCGATGATGGATTTGCGAGTGAAAGGAGATCAAACCAAAAAACGTTTGATTGATGCATGCGAACGTTTGATTGCAGAAAAAGGTTTTGAGGGAGTGTCCGTGCGCGACATTACCGGGATGGCCAAGGCCAACGTCGCGGCGGTGAACTATCATTTCGGCAGTCGCGAAGGCTTGTTGGATGCCGTTTTGGTGCATCGAATCAAACCCTTGCTTGAAGCGCGGATGGCGGCCCTTTCCGCGCTCGGGGCGAAAGTGAGTTTGCGCGAGCTGTTTCAAGCATGGGCGAGCCCCTTATTGGATGCGGAAGCGGCGAAGGGAAATGACGAAATCCAGCATGCGCGACTGTTAGGGCGTTGTTTGGAAAAGCTTTTGGCGGGCAAAAACGAGTCGATCATGGCGCGCTATCAAGAGTCCGAGAATCACTTGACCGATGCGATCATGCGCGTGCTTGGTTCTTGGGAGCGTGAGGACGTGACTTGGCGTTTGCATTTTTGTCACGGGGCACTGGTGGGCGGATTGGTCTACGGGTCTGCATTGCTTCATCCCTTTCATCGTCGGGATGTAATCGAAAAATGGCTCGACTCCTGTGTCGCGCAATGGGGGCAAAGCGAGCGTTCGTCGCGTCGTGATCCCCGAGAGCGTAAGGTCGTGACTCCCGTGCAAGAAGTTCCTTCGGCAGAAATCGCTGAGGTGGTGGCGGATGTGATGAGTGAGATCGATCAAACAGCACCCGTGATTGATGAGATGGGAGCATCGGATGTAGGGGCGGAAGAGAGCATCGAAAGGCCATCGGAATTGACGGAGGTGACGGAGGTGACGACCGAGCCTCAGGGGGCGTCGGCTGGACTGGATAGCAGTACTGTGCCATTGCAAGCCGCGCCATCGCCGAAGAGCAAAAAGCGCAAGGCGAGCGAAGACACGGGTGAGTTGTTTTTGTTCTAGAAAGGGCAGCGGGAAAACGCCTGCATTAGTTGTGTAGCTGTGGATGTTGCGCCGTGGCGGCGGATTTCATCCGCCAGGCCGAGATGTATGCTAGTTTGGCTTGGCGCTTGGAAAGCGCCGCCACGGTGGCTGGGCTTTTTGCTTGTTGGCATCGGCTGCTTTGCGTAGTTTCATGGCTGCATGAAAAACCTATTACGTCTGTTGTTCCTGAGTTTCCTCGCAGGGTCGCCTTGTCTAGCGGTGGAAGAGGGCTTTGTGAGTTTATTCGATGGCAAGACCCTCGATGGCTGGAAAGCCAATCGACTTCCCGAATCCTTTGCTGTCGAGGACGGGGCGATTCGGGCTCGGGGCGATTGCGCTCATCTTTTCTACGAGGGCAAAGTGAATGATACCTGCTTCAAAAACTTCGAGTTGCGCTTGGAAGTGATGACGCGCAAAAACTCCAACGGTGGCATTTTTTTCCACACCGTGGTTCAGGAAAAGGGCTGGCCGAGTGGGCATGAAATTCAGGTCAATAATACCCAGCACGATCCACAGAAATCAGGCGGCTTGTACGGCGTCGTCAAAAACCTCGAACCCTTCGCTGATGATGAATGGATGCAATACGTGATTCGCGTGCAAGACGGCAAAATCCAAGCGAGTGTGAATGGGAAAATGCTTGTCGATCATCAGTCCGAGCCCGCGACCAGCAAACTGCGCGCGGAAGGGGGCACCTTGGCGATTCAGGCGCATGATCCTGGGAGCACGACCTTCTATCGCAACATTCGCATCAAAGTATTGCCTTGAAACATGTCGATCGGATGGCACAGTGGGCGCGTCCAAACATGAAAAACATCACCTCCACCTTATGCCTGATGGCAGCTTTGTGCGCCAGCGTTTCACCCATGTTGGCCGAAGAAAAAACAAGCACCTTTATGATGACTACCGATACCCCAGCTGACGTGAAGTCAGCTCCTGCTGATGCTGAGAAAACTACCTCGGGCCTTGCCTCGAAAGTGTTGAAACCTGGAACGGGAACCCAAAAACCTGCGGCGGCGGACACCGTTACCGTGCACTACGCGGGCTGGACCACCGATGGCAAACTGTTCGATAGCTCGCTCAATCGCGGGCAGCCGACGAGTTTTCCGCTCAATCAAGTGATCAAAGGATGGACCGAAGGATTGCAATTGATGACCCAAGGTGAGATCCGTCGATTCTGGATTCCTGCCGACCTCGCCTACGGCGAAAATCCTGGTGGCGGTCGTCCGGGAGGTTTGTTGGTGTTTGATGTGGAACTGCTCGACATCAAAGCCGCTCCCAAGCCACCAGAAGTACCTGCGGATGTCAAAGAAGCGCCTGCTGATGCGGAAAAGACCGAGTCCGG
>JBDLWB010000079.1:0-12069 GCA_039804425.1 Verrucomicrobiota bacterium | reverse complement strand
TTGATGCGGGCAAGACGACGTTGACGGAGCGGATTCTTTTCTACACGGGCATGATCCACAAAATCGGCGAGGTGCACGATGGTGCTGCGACGACGGACTGGATGGAGCAGGAAAAAGAGCGTGGCATCACCATTACTTCCGCCGCTGTCACGACTGAGTGGTGGCAGCGCAAAGAGGAGGGTGTGACCAAGCTCTTCACGGAAGAAAAAATGCGCGTGAATATCATCGATACCCCAGGTCACGTCGACTTCACCGCTGAGGTGGAGCGCTCGCTGCGGGTGCTTGATGGCGCGATTGTGGTTTTCTGTGGTGTTGCCGGTGTGCAACCACAAACCGAAACGGTCTGGCGTCAGGCGACGAAATACAACGTGCCGCGCTTGGTCTTTGTGAACAAAATGGACCGCACCGGTGCCAACTTCGCGAATGTTTTTGCAGAAGTGAAGGAGAAGCTCGGTGCCAATGCCGTGCGCATTTTGATCCCGATCGGTGCCGAAGATCAACTCAAGGGCCAGATCGATGTCGTCAATCAGAAGGCTGTCTATTACAATGACGACGATAAGTTTGGTTCGACCTACACGGTGAAGGAACTCGACGATGAGCAAAAGCTGCTCGCCGAGGAAGCCTATGCAGAATTGCTCGATGCCGTAGCAAGTGTCGATGAACAAGTCGGCGAAAAATTCCTCATGGAGGAGCCGATCAGTAAGGAAGATCTGAAACAAGGCATCCGCCGCGCGACCATTGCCAATTTGCTGGTTCCTGTCGCTGGTGGCTCTGCTTTCAAAAACAAAGGCGTCCAGTATTTGCTCGATGCCGTGGCGGATTATCTGCCGAACCCTCTTGATATCCCTGCCGCCATCGGCATGGATCCCGATAACGAAGAGCGCAAGATTGAGGTGGTCACCGATGACAATCAAAAGTTTGTCTCGCTCGCTTTCAAACTGTGGGCCGATAAATTTGTCGGCAAGCTGGTGTTCTTCCGCGTCTACTCGGGTAGCGTGAAAAAAGGCGACACCGTCTACAACCCGCGCACACGTCGCTCGGAGCGCGTGGGTCGCTTGATCCGCATCCAGTCGAATCAGCACACGGATGTCGATGCCTGTTTCGCGGGCGACATTGCCGCGATGGTGGGCATCAAAAACGTCACGACGGGTGACACTCTCGCCGCTGAAAATCACGATGTGGTTCTGGAACCACCGACTTTCCCCGAGCCCGTGATCTCGATGGCCGTGGAGCCGAAAACCAAAGCCGACCAGGAAAAGCTGGCTCTCGCGCTGGGTCGTTTGTCGGAAGAGGATCCTACTTTCATGGTGAAGACGGATGAAGAAACCGGCCAGACGATTATCTCGGGCATGGGCGAGCTTCACTTGGAGATCATCGTGGATCGCCTTAAGCGCGAGTTCAAAGTGGAAGCCAATACCGGCGCTCCGCAAATTGCTTTCCGCGAGACCATCACCACTCCTGCTGCGGCAGAGGGCAAGCTGGTCAAGCAATCCGGTGGCCGTGGTCAATACGGTCACGTCCGTCTCACGGTGGCCCCGAATGAAAAAGGCAAGGGCCTGACGATTGAAAATAAGGTCGTAGGTGGTGAGATTCCGAAGGAATACATCAATGCCGTTTATAAGGGTGTTACTGAGTCGATGTCGAATGGCATCATCGCTGGTTACCCTGTGATCGACGTCCATGTCGACATCCTCGGCGGTTCTTATCACGATGTCGATTCGAACGAAAACGCCTTCACCATGGCGGCGATTTTCGGCATGAAAGAAGCTTTCAAAAAGGCCAAGCCGATCTTGCTTGAGCCGATCATGGCAGTGGAAGTGTCCACTCCTGATGATTACCAAGGTGATGTCATGGGCGACCTCAATCGCCGTCGTGGCCAAATCACTAGCATCGATACGAAGGGCAATCTCGCCGTCGTCCGTTGCGCTGTCCCTCTCAAGGAAATGTTCGGTTACTCGACCGCCGTTCGCACTTTGTCGTCTGGTCGAGCCTCGTATTCCATGACTCCCTCTCACTTCGAACAAGTTCCCCAGAACATTGTCGAAGAGATCGTCAGCGAACGCGGTGGTAATTCACGCTACTAAAACTTCAGTTCACCCAATCACTCTCACCTTCTCCCGTTATGGAAAATCAGAAAATACGCATCCGACTCCGCGCTTTTGATCATCGCGCTGTGGACAAATCCGCCGCCGAAATCGTCGAAACCGCCAAACGCACTGGCGCCAAAGTTTCCGGCCCCATCCCACTTCCGACACGCATCGAGAAGTTCAGCGTGAACCGCTCTGTCCACGTGAACAAGAAATCCGCTGAGCAATTCGAAATCCGCACGCACAAGCGCTTGCTCGACATTGTCGATCCCACCGCTCGCACGGTTGATGAACTGAAGAAGCTCAATCTTCCCGCCGGTGTGGACATTTCTATCCGCATCTAACTCAAGACTCACACCTCACTATTTTTACGTTATGCCACTAGGACTTATCGGCAAGAAACTCGGAATGACTCGTCTGTTTGACGAAGCCACGCAATCCATGATCCCCGTCACTGTCGTCGACGTGCAGGGTAACACTTTCCTCCAACACAAAACTCCCGAGAAGGAAGGCTACAAGGCTGTCCAAGTGGGTTATGATGATCAGAAGAAGGTGCAGCGCGTCAACAAGGCTGCCATGGGACACTTCACCAAGGCTGGCTCGACTCCGAAGCGCAAGATTCAGGAATTCCGCCTCTGCGGTAGCGATTCTCTGCCAGAAACTCACCCAGGTGCAGACCTGTTCACCGCTGGTCAATTCGTTGATGTCATCGGCACCTCCAAAGGTCACGGCTTCACCGGCGTTGTCAAACGCTACAAGTTCGGCGGTCTGCGCATGACCCACGGTTCGATGATGCACCGCAGAACGGGTGCTATTGGTTGCCGCTCGACTCCTGGTCGGGTTTGGAAAAACCAAAAGATGCCTGGTCAAGACGGTAACAAACAGCGCACCGTACAAAACCTCAAAGTTGTCGCCGTGCGTGCGGAAGATGGCGTTCTCCTGATCTCCGGTGCTGTTCCAGGCGCCAAAGGCAGCTACGTCACGGTCCGCCCTGCCAAGAAAAAATCGGCATAAGTAGCCAGAATCGAAACTCGAACCTACCATTTACGTCATGTCTTCTCAAACTCTCACCGTTGAAGCCGCCGAGGCCGCTCACATGCTGCTCGCTCCTGCCGATAAAGGCACGCAGGCTGTTCACGATCTGATCACGGCTTATCGCGCCAATCGCCGCACAGGCTCCGCTCACACCAAAACTCGTGGCGAAGTCTCCGGCAACAATAAGAAAATCTACAAGCAGAAGGGCACCGGTGGCGCTCGTCACGGCGACAAACGCGCTCCGATCTTTGTCGGTGGTGGCGTGGTCTTCGGTCCTCGCGCTTGCGATTACACCAAGAAAGTCAGCAAAACCACCCGCAAATTGGCTCTCCGCCGCGTGCTGGGTGACAATGTCCGCGCTGGCTCGATCAAGACTCTTGAGTCTTTCGAAATCGCCGATGGCAAAACGAAGTCTTTCGTTGCCGCTGTCGCCGCTCTTTCTTCGGCTCGTCGCATTTTGATCATTGCCGATTCCTTCTCCGATTCGACTTACCTCGCTGGCCGCAACGTGCAAAACGTGCTGTTGATGACCGCTGCGGAAGTCAACGTCGAACACATCATGCTCCACAATGACATTTTCGTTGTCGGCAGCGCTCTCACCACCCTCGCCAAACGCACCGCTTAATTGTTATGAAAGATCTTTTCCACGTCATCAAAAACGTCCGCATGAGCGAGAAGGCCACGTACCTCAACGAGATCAATAATGAGATCGTTCTGGATGTGGACACCAACGCGAACAAACTCGAAATCAAGCAAGCAGTGGAAACACTCCTTGGCAAGAAGGTGGCGGATGTGCGCACCCTCATCACCCGCGGTAAGGCGAAACGCCGCCGTCGTGCCGATGAAGGCCGCACCAATCACGTCAAAAAAGCGATCGTGCGCCTCAAGGAAGGCGAGAAACTCGATCTCGTGTAATTGAACCCCGTCCTGTAGTTTCGCCTACTTTCACACTCAACCATTCTCTGAGTCATGGCCCTAAAAGTTTTTAAACCACATACTCCTTCCGCTCGTTATAAGCAGCACCCTACTTTTGATGAGATCACCAAATCGACTCCTGAAAAGTCGTTGTTGTCTCCCATTAAGCGCAGCGGTGGCCGCAATAACACCGGCCGTATCACCATGCGTCACGTCGGTGGCGGCGCGAAGCGCCACTATCGCTTGGTCGATTTCAAACGCAATAAGACGGACATGCCCGCTACCGTGCTCGGCATTGAATACGATCCGAACCGTACTTGCCGCATTGCGCTGATTCAATACACCGATGGCACCAAGAGCTACATCTTGGCACCAGTTGGCCTCGAAGTCGGTGCTACCGTCATTTCCACGATCAAAGCTGATCCGAAGCCCGGCAATGCGATGCCTCTGAAGAGCGTTCCTTTGGGAACCGTGATTCACAACATCGAACTGCTCCCCGGTTCGGGTGGTAAAGTGGCTCGTGCCGCTGGCCAGCAAGCGATCCTTTCCAACCGCGAAGCCGGTTATGGTCTGGTGAAAATGCCTTCCGGTGAAATCCGCCGCTTCCACGAAGATTGCCTCTGCACCATCGGTCAGGTCGGCAACCGTGAGCACATGAACGAAGTTTCCGGCAAAGCGGGTCGCACTCGCTGGATGGGTGTCCGTCCTACCGTCCGCGGTATGACCATGAACCCCGTCGACCACCCGAACGGTGGTGGTGAAGGCCGCTCGAAGTCGGGTGGTGGTCGCAAGCACCTTCTCAGCCCCTGGGGTCACGCCAAGGGTCAGAAGACTCGCAACAAGAAGAAGGCCAGCGCGGTCTTCATCGTATCGCCTCGTCCCAAGAAGTAATCTCTTTTCACTTTAACATACAGATTCTATGCCTCGCTCATTGAAAAAAGGTCCTTTCGTTGACCAAAAGCTCCTCGCCAAAATTGACGCCGTCGCCGCCACTGGTGAATACAAGGCGATCAAAACTTGGAGCCGTAAGTCCATGATCACCCCTGATTTCGTCGGTCACAACTTCGCCGTGCACAATGGCAAGACGTTCGTGCCGGTTTACGTCACGGAGAACATGGTCGGTCACAAACTCGGTGAGTTTGCCCCGACCCGTATCTTCAAAGCACACGGCGGTATCGGTAAGAAGTAATCTTCATCTCTCGCATTTTCATGTTGCCCGCACGCCACATCACGCTCCTCGCTCACGCCGCCCTCGGGTTCGGTGCGGGGACGGTTGTGGCTGCCGCTCAGGAAGTGCGCGAGGGAGCTACTTTGTCCGAGGCCGATTCCCTGCGCTTGGAAGTCGCGAAACTTCGCCGACAAAACGAAGTGCTGGCCGATACGGTCATCGAAGCCAAACGCAGCGAAGCCGAAGCCGCGCAGCAGCTTTCTCAAATCAAGCAGCGCCTCGAAGCTCTCGGCAAGAACTTGCTCGATGGAGGTGATGACCGCTTGGTCCAGGCCGCTGCCGAAATTCAGTTGCTCCAAGAACGCCTCGAAGCCACGGAAAAGGCTGCCATGTCTCTTGCTTCACAAACGCAAGAGTTCGTTCGCCTCGCCGTGGTGGTCGATCCCGATGCCCGACTTCGCCTTGAAACATCGATTCGCGCACTTGACGCCGCCCTCGGTCTGCGCCATAAACCGCGCCCCGACCTCAAAACTGGTTCGCTGCAACGCGCTCAAGTCGTGAGCATCGATGCAGAAAGTGGCTTGCTGGTCGTCAATATCGGCCAAAACCACCAATGCCGCATCGGTATGACCTACTCGATCCTGCGCGGTGAGCGCCCCTACGGCAAAGCCATCATTGCCGATGTTCGCAAGAATGTCGCTGGTGCCTTTGTGGAACAACTTGATCCTCCTAACGAAATTGTCCGCCTCGGCGACACCATCCTTCTCGAAACACAACCACAACGATAAGCCTCACGGCCCATCCCAAGATCCTACGACCATGGAAGTCAAAAGCACATCAAAATACGTTCGTCTCTCGCCGAAGAAAGCGCGCGACGTCGCCCGCGAAATTCAAGGCCTGCCCGCGAGCAGCGCCATGGATATCCTCAACTTTACGCCGAAAAAAGCGGCTCAGTTGATTGGCAAAACTCTCAAGACAGCCATGGCTGACGCTGAGCACAATTTCAAATTGGATGTCGATTCATTGACGGTCAAAGAAGCCACCATCGGCATCGGACCTGCTCTGAAGCGTTTCAAACCTCGCGCCAAAGGTTCCGCCGGTGCGATCCGTCGCCCCACAAGCCACATTTTCATCACCCTTACCGACGCCCCCGCTCCTGCGAAGAAGGCCAAAGCAGCGAAATCTGCTCCTGCCGGCGAATAAGCTCACTCACTTCTAACTTCATTCTATTATGGGACAAAAAGTCAATCCGATCGCCTTCCGCCTCGCCGTCAATAAAGACTGGCGCTCCAAGTGGTTCGCCACTGGCAAAGATTACGCCAACAAGCTTCATGAAGACCTCGCTGTGCGCGAATACGTGAAGAAGAATCTCCAGTTCGCCGCGATCGCTAAGGTGATCATCGAGCGCGCTTGGAACTCGGTTCGCGTGACCTTGCAATCCGCTCGCCCAGGTCTGATCATCGGTCGTAAAGGATCAGAAATCGAGCGCATGACCAATGAGATCTCGAAAATCTGCGGTGGCGCTCAAGTGAAGATCGACATCGTGGAAATCCGCAAGCCTGAGCTCGAGCCCCAACTGGTGGCCGAGAACATCGCTCAGCAGTTGGAGCGTCGTGTTTCTTTCCGCCGCGCCATGAAGCGCTGCATCCAAACCGCCATGGAGTTCGGTGCTGAAGGCATCCGCGTCCGTTGTGCTGGTCGCTTGGGTGGTGCTGACATCGCTCGTGCTGAGTGGTATCGCGAAGGCAAAGTGCCTCTCCAAACGCTGCGCGTGCCGATCGAATACGGATTCGCCGAAGCTCGCACTCTTTACGGCATCATTGGCGTCAAGTGCTGGATCAACCGCAAGGAAGACGATGGTCGTCCAGGTGCCGGTGGCCCACCACGTGAGCGCCGCGAACGCCGCGACAACAACCGTGGCGGTGACCGTCGCGACAACAACCGCGGTGGCGATCGTCGCTAATCGCTTCTCTCAACTCAATTTATCAATCATTACCAATTTTAGGAGGACACTGTTATGCCTTTGATGCCCAAACGAACCAAGTTTCGCAAATCCTTCCGCGGCTCCCGCGCAGGAAATGCAACTTCCGGAACCACCGTTGCCTTTGGTGACTTCGGTCTGCAAGCTCTCGATCGCGGCTGGATGACCAACCGCCAAATCGAAGCCTGCCGTATCGCGATCAACCGTTTCTTGAAACGGAAAGGAAAAGTCTGGATCCGCGTATTCCCTCACAAGTCGATCACCGCTCGTCCACCCGAAACCCGGATGGGTAAAGGTAAGGGCTCGGTCGAGGCCTGGGTCGCCGTTCTTCGCCCCGGCAACATGTTGTTTGAGATCGCTGGCGTGCCAGAATCCCAAGCTCGCGAGGCCATGCGTCTCGCTTCTTACAAGCTCGGTATCCCGACCCGCTTTGTCGTTCGCAACCCACACGCATAATTCATCTACTTCACGTTTATGGCTACTACCAAATCCAAAGATCTCCGCGAGTTGTCGGTTGACGAAATCAACCGTCGCATCCGCGATCTCAAAGTCGAGGGCATTAACCTCAAGTTGCAAAAAGCAACAGGTGCCCTAGAAAATCCTGCTCGCATCCGCGCCATCCGTCGCGAACACGCGAAGCTGCTCACCATCCTCGCCGAGCGCAAAGCAAAGGCGTAATTCTATCACTCTGACACCTATTTTCTATGAGCGACTCCGCCTCCACACCTTCCGCCACCAAACGCAAGACCCGCGTCGGCCTCGTTGTTTCTGACAAGATGGACAAAACCATCGTCGTCGAATACGTCGCCCGCGTGCCGCACCCACGCTTCAACAAAATCATCAAGCAAACGAAGAAATTCTATGTGCACGATGAAAAAGGCGAAGCCAAAGTCGGCGACAAGGTCCGCATCGTGGAATCTCGTCCTACTTCGAAATTGAAGCGCTGGGCTCTTGACTCCATCCTCTCTCACTAATATCAACCGCCAGGTTTTTCACCTCTTACTTTTTACTGAATCATGCTCCAGATGGAATCTTCCGTAGTCGTCGCCGATAACACCGGCGCGAAAACCGCCAAAATGATTGGCGTCCTTGGCAAGCGCACGCGCTTTGCTCACGTAGGCGATGTGATCACAGCCCACATTCGCGACTCGATCCCTACCGCTTCGGTGAAAAAGGGTTCGGTGGTGAAAGCCGTTGTCGTTCGCACCAGCGCTCCGATCCGTCGTCCCGATGGCTCGGTGCTGCGCTTTGACACCAACGCCATCGTCATCATCGATAAGGACAACAATCCTCGCGGCACCCGCATCTTTGGCCCTGTGGCTCGTGAACTTCGTGAAAAATCGTTCATGAAGATTGTTTCGCTTGCACCGGAGGTCGTCTAACCTTACACACTCTCTTCCACTCTCCATGAGCAAGATCAAAACACACGTCAAAAAAGGCGACCAAGTCCAAATCATCACGGGCGGCGTTGCTATCAAAGGCAAAACTGGCACCGTTCTCGCAGTGAATGCGAAAAAGGGCACGGTCATCGTCGGCGGCACTCGCACTGTCGTCAAAGCCACTCGCAAATCGGAAGCAAATCCCGATGGCGGTTTGTTGGCCCAAGACGCGCCTGTCTCCATTTCCAACGTAAAGAAACTGGGCTAAGTGATGGGTCGTTGTCCGCAACGACCGCACGCTTGACCCGCGCTTAAGCGCAAGCATCACAAAATGCGCTGACCCGCTAAACAAACATATGAGCACACCAAGACTACTACAACACTACCGTGAGAAAGCCATCCCGGCTCTCAAGGAAAAACTGGGTTACACCAACCCGAACGCCGTCCCTCGCCTCGAGAAAATCGTGGTGACTTCCTGCATGGGCAAAGCTGCAGACCGCAAGCTCGCCGTGGAGGATGCCGTGAATGAAATCGCCAAGATCACTGGCCAGAAGCCTTCGATCACTTTCTCTCGCAAGGCTGTTGCGAACTTCAAATTGCGCGCTGATGAGCCCCTCGGTGCTCGCGTGACGCTGCGCGGCACTCGCATGTGGGAGTTCCTTGATCGTTTCATCAACATCACCGCACCGAACATCCGCGACTTCCGCGGTATCCCTTACAAGTCTTTCGACGGCCGCGGCAATTACGCCATGGGCGTGCCTGATCAATCGATCTTCCCTGAAATCGAAATCGATCAAATCAAGCGCAATATCGGGTTCGACCTGATTTTTGTGACCTCCGCACCGACCGACAAAGAAGGCTTCGAATTGCTGAAAGCTCTGGGCATGCCCTTCCGCGAGAATAAGCGCGAATCCGAAAGCGAAACCCCTGAAGCCGCCCAAGCATAACCTATTACCGATTCCTATTATGGCAGTTCTCTCTGATCCTATTTCTGACTTCTTGACCCGCTTCAGCAATGCAAGCCGCGCGGGCAATGAGGTCTTCACCGCGCCTTACTCGCGCATCAAGGCTGACATCGCCAAAATCCTCCAAGAGGAAGGCTATGTCTGGAGCTACGAAGTTGATACTTCGGCTAGCTTCCCTACCTTGAAAGTTAAGTCCAAGTTCGTCGACGGTCGCCCAGTCCTCACCGGTCTGAAGCGCGTCTCGAAGCCTGGTCGCCGCAATTATGTTGGCTCCGATGAAATTCCACGCGTTATGTCCGGTCTCGGCATCGCCATTCTTTCGACTTCGAAAGGTGTGATGACGGGTGCTCGCGCCAAGCGTGAGAAGCTCGGCGGAGAACTTCTCGCCATCGTTTGGTAATCCTCTAACCCCATACCTCATAACACATTATGTCACGCGTAGGAGTTAAACCAATCAGCTTGCCAGAAAAAGTCACCGTGAAAAACGAAGGTGGCGTCATCACTGTCGAAGGTCCCAAGGGCAAACTTGCCTATACCCTTCCGAACGGTATTGAACTCAGCAATGAGAATAACAAATTGACCGTCACCCGCACGTCGGAGACGTCGCGTCAGCTCCGTGCCCTGCACGGCACCGCTCGCGCCATTGTCAATAACATGATCAACGGTGTCTCGAAGGGCTTTGTTAAGGACCTCGAAATCCAAGGCGTCGGTTTCCGCGCCGCTGTGAAAGGGAAGGAGCTCGACCTCTCTCTGGGTCGCTCGCATCCTCTTCTTCACCCCATCCCCGATGGTCTTACTGTTACGGTTACCGATAACACCAAGATCAAGGTGGAAGGCATCGACAAACAGATGGTCGGTCAATTTGCTGCTGAGGTTCGCGGATATTATCCGCCTGAACCTTACAAAGGCAAAGGTGTCCGTTATGTTGGCGAACACGTTCGTCGTAAGGAAGGCAAATCTGTCGGCAAATAATCGTCCGCATCGCCCATCGAACTTAACCATTTTTCTATTTCATGAGCACCATCAATCGCAAAGAAATCCGGCAGCGCGTTCACAAGCGCATCCGCCGCAAGGTCGCTGGCACTGCCAGTCGCCCACGCCTCGCTGTGCATTTCTCGAATCAACACGTTTACGCACAAATCATCGACGACGTCGCACGCCGCACTCTCGTTTCGGCATCGACTCTCGACAAGGAGACTGAGAAATCTCAGGCCAATGTCGAGTGTGCCCGTAGCATCGGAGCCTTGATCGCCGAGCGCGCCAAGGCCGCGAACATCAGCGCTGTGGTCTTTGACCGCGGTGGTCACATCTATCATGGCAAGGTGAAAGCTCTTGCTGAAGCCGCCCGGGAAGCCGGTCTCCAATTCTAATTCTCACGCATTTTATGGTAACAGATTCTGACACTCCCGTTTCTCCCGAAACTCCCGCAGCGGCTCCCAACGCTCTTGGCCCAGTGCCTAATTCCGGTGGCTTTGACCAACGCCGTGGCCAAGGTGGCTTTAACCGCGGTGGCCAAGGTGGCAATAACCGTGGCCCTCGCCGCGATGACCGTCGTCCTGAAGTGGATGATGGCATCTCGGAGAAAGTGGTTTTCATCAACCGTTGCGCGAAGGTCGTGAAAGGTGGTCGCCGTTTCAGCTTCTCCGCTCTCGTCGTCTGCGGCGATAAGGAAGGCAAAGTCGGCCTCGGTTTCGGCAAAGCGAAGGAAGTTTCCGACGCCATCAAAAAAGGTGGTCTGGCAGCTCGCAAGAACATGACCGCTGTGACGATTGTCAATGGCACGGTGCCTCACGAAGTCTATGCCGAATTCGGCGGCGGCAAGGTGCTCCTCAAGCCTGCATCTCCCGGAACGGGGATCATCGCCGGTGGCGGTGTCCGCGCGGTCTGCGAAGCAGCAGGTGTGAAGGACATTCTCGCCAAGTCGATGGGCTCTTCGAACCATGCAAACGTGGTGAAAGCCACGATCAAGGCTCTTTCTGGCCTGCGCACTCGCGAAACGATCCTCAGCTCCCGCGGCAAGAAAGTCGCCGCGAAAGCGATCTAACCTCATATTACCTGTAGGAAATGAAACTTCATACTCTATCTCCCAATCCCGGTTCGAAGCACCGCGTCAAGCGTCTCGGTTGCGGCGAAAGCTCCGGCCACGGCAAAACTTCCGGCAAAGGCAACAAAGGACAAAAGGCTCGCTCCGGCGGCACGGTCCGCGTGGGCTTTGAAGGTGGTCAGATGCCTCTGCATCGTCGTCTGCCGAAGCGTGGCTTTAACAACTACGACTACAAAACGAAGGTGTTCGGCGTGAACGTCGCGACTCTCGAAGAAAACTTCGACAATGGCGCGGTGATCAACGAGGAAGTGCTTCGCAGCTGCGGTCTGGTCAATGGTCGTTATGACCACGTGAAGATCCTCGGCAACGGGGAGCTCACCAAGAGCCTGACCATTCAGCTCGCCCATGTGAGCGCAACGGCCCGTGAGAAAATCGAAAAAGCTGGTGGTTCGATCCAACCTGCTTGATTGATTTTCCTCGCAGATTTGGCCGAAT
>JBDLWB010000078.1:0-3785 GCA_039804425.1 Verrucomicrobiota bacterium | reverse complement strand
ATGAACCACTGGCTCATCAAAAGCGAACCCGATGTCTTTTCGATTTCTGATCTGAAAAAGGTCAAACAGGAACCCTGGAGTGGCGTGCGCAATTACCAAGCACGCAATTTCATGTGGCGCGAGATGCAAATCGGTGACCTCGCGCTGTTTTATCACAGCAATGCCACTCCTCCTGGCGTGGTCGGCATCGCGAAAGTGGCATCGGAACCTTACCCCGATCCGACCCAGTGGGACCCAGGCTCGGAGTATTTTGATGAAAAATCCACCGAAGCGAAACCCCGCTGGTGGCTGGTCGATTTCTCGTTCGTCGCGGCATTTCCGAACATGGTGACGCTGGCCGAACTGCGCGAACAACCGCAATTGGAAGGCATGCTGTTGCTGCAAAAAGGCACCCGACTTTCCATCACCCCGGTGCTGAAGAAACACTTCGACCACATCGTCAAGATGGGCCAATGAACATGACGCTCGATAGCCCCGTCGCCTGGGCCATGGCCTTACTCGGCGCACTCTGTGTCGGTCTCTCGAAAACGGGCTTTACCGGCATTTCCCTCATTTCGGTGCTGCTCTTTGCCGATCTTTTTGGCGCAAAAGATTCCGTCGGGCTCGTGCTGCCGCTGCTCATCATCGCCGATCTCACCGTTTACCCCGCATTCCGCCGACATGGCTCATGGCGTCCGGTGTTCAAATTGCTCTTCCCCACTTTGTTGGGTCTCGCGATCGGCTATTACGTGCTCGGACAGATCGATGACCACCAAGCCCGTCGCGGCATTGGCCTCAGTGTGCTGCTGATGGTCGCCGTGCAAAGCCTGCGCTTGACTCATCCCGTGCAATTCGACCGCCTCGCCGATTCGCGGCCTTTTGGCATCGCCGCTGGATTTGTCGGCGGCCTCGCGACGATGATGGCCAATGCCGCAGGGCCGGTGATCCAGCTTTTCCTCCTCTCACGCCGCATTCCTAAGATGGAACTCATCGGCATCAGCGCGCGATTTTTTCTGCTCATCAATCTGCTCAAAGTCCCACTGACCGCGAAGCTCGATCTGATCACTCCGCAAACGCTGTGGATCAACCTGCTGCTCGCGCCTGGTGTCTTGCTCGGCGTGTTGTTGGGAAAACGCATCGTGCAACACATCCCACAACGCTGGTTCGAGCGACTCGTCATCGGCTTCGCCCTCATCGCAGGGAGCCGCCTGTGCTTTTTTTGAGTCAACTCACCAACGACTCTGACGCAGTTCTTGGTAATTTTGCCAGGCAAAGAACAAGAGAAAAATTGGCATCATTACGCCAATCCCCGTGGTCCACAGCCACAAAGCACCCATCACGGCTATGCCAATGCTGATTTGTAGCATCATTCGACGTCGCCGCGGCCCCATCGCGGCAGCCAGCATTTGCCCCCCATCAAGCGGGAAAACCGGGATTAAATTGAGCAAGGCCCAGAAAATGCTTACCAGCCACAAGTCATCGAGAAATCCCCGAAAAGCCTCGGTCAATCCCGTCGCGCGATGGCTCCAAAGAAACACGCAGACTCCCAGCAAAAGCTGGATGCAGGGCCCCGCTGCCGTAACGAAAAAGCTCTGCCAACGAGAAAAATGTGAACCTGGAAACGCCGCGTAGCCGCCAAAACCATGCAATACAATATATGGCCGCGCACGAAAATGCCGGCCCACCAGAGCATGCCCCAGTTCATGCACTAAAATGGAAAAGCCCCCAGCAATGACAAATAGCGCGATGTTGAGCGCCTGGTTGGCGGCTCCTAAATCTTGCCCAAAATTCGATCCCAGCAACGCCAAAATCACCCAAAACCATGGCTGAATCTCCACCGGAATGCCAAACATCGTGAAACGTATCATCGGCCCAAAGCATGGCGAGATTTCGTCAAATTGCAAGGTCGCTCTCACACTGACGATCAATCGCGCCAGTTTTAACAGAATTTCAGAATTTGACAGAATTGCTCTGATTCATAAAATACCCAAATCAACCCAGAACCCCAAATCATCCGTAAATTTGCGGGATTCTTATAGGGTCATCTTGTCCCGCTATCTCCGGCTTCGCCTACGGTTGTCGTAAGAAAATTCTGAAAATTCTGAAATTCTGTCAAAAAACCGCCACCACGCTCTGTCCAGCATCTCATGCTCTACCCCATCCCGCCATCCCTCGACCGTCATCCAACGAATTTCCGCTCGACAAGCTCGCCCCCACGTGTTCCCGTCTGCGCATGGAACACCACGTCTATTTCTGGCTCAAAGAAGAAAATCAAAATGCCGCCGACCGCGCTTCGTTCGAACAAGGTTTGAGCGATCTGCTCAAAATCCCCGGCATCACACGCGGACTCTGGGGTCGCCCTGCTGCCGTTAAGCCGCGCCCGGTCATCGACTTGAGCTGGGACTACTCGCTCTCCCTGTCATTTGCCACCATCGCCGATCACGATGTCTATCAAGACCATCCCGATCACGTGCGCTTCATCGAAGGCCACAAAGAAAAGTGGGCCAATGTCAAGGTGATGGACATGGAGCCGAACGCGTAACTACGCTCAATCACTCAAGCCCGTCGCGCGGCGCACTCGGTCGAGCACTGGTGCTGCTGCAGCACGGGCTTTTTCGGCACCACGACTTAGCACTTCATCGACGTAGCCGGGCTCGCGGAGAATTTCTTCGCGGCGCGCGCGCATGGGGGCAAAATACGCCCAATACGCCTCCCATAGCTGGGTCTTGTAGTGACCGTAGCCAAAGCCTCCCGCACGAAAGCTTTCGATCATCGCCGCATGCTCGGCGGGTGTGGAAAAAAGCTGATAGAGCGCCAAAATTGTCGAGTTCTCCACCGGCTTGGGCTCTTCCACAGGTGTGGAATCGGAGACAATCTTCATGATCGTTTTGCGGAGCGCTTTTTCCTCCCCAAACATCGGGATGGTGTTGTGGTAGGACTTACTCATTTTCTGGCCATCGATCCCCGGCACGATCGCCGATTCCTCACGAATCATCGGTTCGGGGATCGTTAAAATCTCGCCTCCCAGGGCCTCGTTGATTTTTACCGCAAGATCGCGCGTCACTTCGAGATGCTGCTTTTGATCTTTGCCCACCGGCACCACATTCGCATCGTAAAGCAAAATGTCCGCAGCCATCAGCACGGGGTAGGCAAACAAGGCATGGTTGGCCGAGATCCCCTTCGCCACTTTGTCTTTGTAGGAATGACAGCGCTCCAACAAGCCCATGGGGCAGACGGTCGAGAGAATCCACGCCAGCTCATTGACCTCGGGCACATCGCTTTGGCGAAAAAACACGGCCTTTTCTGGGTCCAACCCACAAGCGAGGAAATCGATCGCGAGTTCACGGGTGTTCTGGCGCAATTCCGCACCATTCTGCAGCGAGGTCATGGCATGGTAGTTGGCGATGAAATAAAACGCCTCGCCCTGCGATTGCAGTCGAATCGCCGGCTCCATCGCGCCGAAGTAATTGCCAATGTGAAGTTTCCCCGAAGGCTGTAGTCCCGTCAAGATGCGCATCGCCGCGATCATGCGATGCATTCTGCCGCTGTCAAAACTTTTGCGTGAAAGGCGCTCGCAAATCGTCCAAATTCTGGGGTTGCCAGTCGGCCAAAATCCGCCTATCCTGAGGAATGAACGCAACGCTCGCTTTTATGAACTTGGGTGGCCAAGAAATGATCATCATCTTCGTGGTGATTCTGCTGCTCTTTGGCGCGAAGAAAATCCCTGAGCTCGCACGCGGTCTGGGCAAGAGCATGGGCGAATTCAAAAAAGCCCGCGAAGAGTTTGAGCGCGAAATCACCAAGGC
>JBDLWB010000077.1:0-2901 GCA_039804425.1 Verrucomicrobiota bacterium | reverse complement strand
TTAGCAACGGGGGCGTTCTGGTTTCGACGGGATGTTCTAGGTGCTGACTGCACGTGGAGGTTGATCGGTTGGCCTCCTAAATAGCCGATCAAAACAAATAAATGCAGACTCTAACGAGCTCGCACTGGCTGCTTAATTGACGGCCACGTCTGAACCCTGACGCCTGTTACGGAGGAAGACGACACTTAACAGGCTGGGCATGAAGTCGGGTGACCGGATCGATTGCTGAGAAACAACAGGTCTCTAGGAAAGCAACGCCGCATGAGGGCCGAGCTCCTCCGAATCACTGACCCCATGCTAAACGTGTAGATGTCACCGCCGACGGCGTCTCGGACAGGGGTTCGACTCCCCTCGCCTCCACCATTGATCAAACATCCCGTAACCTACTGCACCACAGTTCGTTGCGGGATTTTTTGCTCATCAGTCAAAAAGAAGACAAGAGAACGGTGCGCTCCGAGACATAAGACATAAGATCCATCTGCCTTGCCTTCCAGAGCTTCCCGAACACGAAAAAACGCCGAGAAAATTCTCTCGGCGTTTGATCGTAAAAAAGGAAATGAAAAACAATCGCTTACGCAGTCGCTTCTTCAGCAACGCGTGGCTTAGCAACATGGGCAACAACCACCTCAGCGGCATGTGTCGCTTTGACACCAGCAGGCAAGGCCAGGTCTCCGATGTGCAGCGAAGCTCCGACTTCCAGATTGCTGACGTCAGCATGCAAGATTTCAGGAAGGTCGTTGGGCATGCAGCGGATTTCCAATGAGTGAATGTTGTGCTCCAGCAAACCTCCACCACTCTTAACGCCTACAGGCTCACCTTCGAGGTGAAGTGGCACATGTGCGGTGATTTCGGTGTTTTCATCGATGGCGCGGAAGTCGGCATGAATGGCAGCGCCAGTGATGCCATCGTGTTGCACCGCTTGAAGGAAAGCGAGGGAAGTGCCAACGCCTTCGATGTCGAGGTTGATCAGAATGTTTTCCGAGCTGCTGTGAGCCAGCACGTCATTGAAAGCGCGCGCATCTACTTTGAGGTTTTGGTTGGCTTTGCCCAATCCATACATGACGGATGGCAGCCAGCCTTCTTTGCGCATTTGGTTGAGACGACCGGAACCAGTACGGTTGCGGAGAGCGGCTTTGAGATTTGTTTTCTTGGACATGATACGCGAGCGTTGGTGTTATGCAGAGAGGTTCCAACCCCTCCAGCGGGGCGGTGGATTTAGCGAATTCTCGGGAACTTGTCAAAATTTTGTTGCTGGTTCTGGCGAAAATTTTTCTTTTTTTGCGAAATCGAACGAATTTGACAGCAAAATTTTGCGTTTTGCCAGAAAATCAAGGAATCAGTAAGATCCTGATGCCTCACTGAAGCGATAGCTGGCCTGATAGCGTCCCGTTTGTTCCTTAGCGAGTTGTCGTAGCAAATCGTTGAGTAAAGCGGAGGCACCGAAGCGGTAGCGCGCGGGACAAAGCCAAGCATCGCCGAGGGTTTCTTTAACAGCAATCAGATACTGGATGGCTTGTTTCGCTGTGCGAATCCCGCCCGCAGGCTTCATGGCGATTTCCAAACCAGTAGCAAGATACGAATCGCGAATGGCTTCGAGCATCACTTGATTGTTGGCTAACGTAGCATTCGCGGAAGTTTTCCCCGTGCTGGTTTTGATGAAGTCACCAGGACGCAGTACTTGCATGCTCAAAAAACTGGCAGCACGGATGTGATCATAGGTTTCGAGCTCGCTCGTTTCCAAGATGACTTTGAGCGTTGCCTCACCACAAGCCTCCCTCACCGCAGCAATCTCGTCTTGCACGCGGGCAAGCTGTCCGCTGAGAAAAAGCCCGCGTGAAATCACCATGTCAATTTCATCAGCTCCATCACGCACGGCATCCCGCACCTCCGCAAGCCGCGTTTTGAGAGATGTTTGACCAGCAGGAAACGCAGTCGCCACGGAAGCAATTTTCACCCGTGATTTCTCGCCCAGCACTCGACGCGCCGCAGCAACCATGGCCGGATAAACACAGACGGCAGCCGTCGAAGGAGCCTCCCATTCCGCACCAGGCTGCAGAGCCTTGTGACAGAGCGATGCCACCTTGCTGGGCGTATCCTTGCCCTCGAGCGTGGTGAGATCGACCATGGAAATGGCCAACTTTAAGCCAAACACCTTCGCATTTTTTTTGACACTGCGAGTCGCGTATTGGGCAACACGTTCTTCTACAGCAACCGCATCCACGGGACCAACTTCATCGATGATACGGCGCAATGTCAGTGTCGATGGCATACCCGCACATTGCAAAAAATCTCCCAGCTTGCAAAGGCAAATGAAGAGAATCCGCAAAATGAGAACGCTTCACTTCAAAGCATAAGATTCTAGTATCCAGAATCCCAGATCAACCATCGGCCATCGACTGACTCTCCGACCTGTAACATCCGACTTTCCGGTCATCTCCCATTCTCCGTAAAAATTCGCTTCTCTCTCAAAGAACACTTGCGAGAAATGCCAGAGTAACGGATGTTCCTCCTCGTTGAGTAGTAGCCACGATCGTTCATCGCCTCATCCGCGCATTGCTTGGTGGATGTATCCTAACGTGCTCAGTTTGGATGCGCCTCTTGTCGCCATCGTCTGGCTCTATGTGTTTGCTTGGATGTGGAATGTCAATTACGTCGAGCCTTTGTTGCCCATCGCGCTTGGTTTGGTCGTATGGATGGTCTATGCCGTCGATCGACTGCTTGATCTGAAAATTCAGCACGATCGTGACTTCCCTCTGCGTCACATCATTCACCAACGTCACGCAAAACCCATCGCCATTGGCATCGGCATTGCCAGCCTTGCGATCACAGTGCTCGCCCTTTACTCCTTGCAGTGGAGCATTGTGCAAACTGCTTTACTACCACTCTTTGCAACGGGGCTCT
>JBDLWB010000076.1:0-23062 GCA_039804425.1 Verrucomicrobiota bacterium | reverse complement strand
TCATCGCGTCTTACCCGCACCGCCCAACTGCTATTGAATTGGCAAATCACCCCGGTGTCGGTCTCGAACATCGCATACGCCGAGTCATCGGCCGTGCAGGGAAACATCTTCCCTTGCTCATTCCGACGCTGAGGAATGTGGGTCGCTGCTTTGCAGAAAACCCGAGTGACATTGCCAAAAAGGTTGTCGATGACATAACGCCAATGGCAATGCATATCGACAATCATGCCACCGCCATCTTCATTGCGATAATTCCAGCTCGGACGCTGCGCGGGTTGCTCCATGCTCTCACCAGTAAACACCCAATAGCCGAACTCACCACGCACGGAGAGAATTTCACCGAAAAACCCCTGCTCTTTGAGCAATTGAAACTTGCGAATGCCAGGCAGCCACAACTTATCCTGCACTGTGCCATTTTTCACGCCCGCACGTTCCGCGACTTCGGCAATCCGATAAGCTTCCGCAGCCTGCACGGCCGTGGGTTTTTCACAATACACGTGCTTGCCGGCAGCAATGGCTTTTTCCAAAAAAGGAATGCGATGAGGTGTGCCACTGGCATCGAAAAAAATCTCGTAGTAAGGATCCGCAAGCACTTCATCGAGATCCGTGGTCCATTTTTCCACTCCGTGTTTTGCCGCCAATTGGGCCAGCTTATCAGCATTGCGACCCGTCAAAATGGGATCGGGCACAATGCGTTGATCGCCACAGACGAGACCACCTTGGTCGCGAATCGCGAGAATCGAGCGCACTAAGTGCTGGTTGGTTCCCATGCGCCCCGTGACGCCGTTCATGATAATGCCAATTTTACGTGTGTTCATGATTTAAATTATCGTTGGATTGCGCAGCGAGCTCACACTTGCTGCAATTTTTTTCAAAAATTCGTCCTGATCTTCAGCCCAATATTTTTCCGAAAAGATTTCCACTTCCGTCATGCCCTCGAAACCGGCATCGCGGACCCACTGGTCGATGACGCCGACATTGGCCACACCCTCGCCGGGCAGACCACGGTCTAACAAAACGTGACTCATCGCCGGTTTGAAATCGCAAACATGAAAGGCAGAAAGTCGCTGCTCGTCGGCGCAGCGCTCGATTTGTTCAAAGAGATCGAGCTCCCACCAAACGTGATAGACATCGAGCGCGATCCCCAGCATCGGATGATTCAGTCGTTCGAGCAAATCATTGGCATCGCGCAAACTGCAAATCGCCGAACGATCACCCGCATACATCGGATGCAGTGGCTCGACGGTCAATGTCACACCTGCCGCTTCGGCATAGGGGAGAATCTGCTCGAGGCCTTGCTCGATTTGCAGGTAGTTGTCAGAAGGAATTTGCCCAGGTGTCGCGCCGCAGACCAGCACCAGCATCGGCAACTCCAAGGCCGCGGCCTCATCGATGGCGCGACGATTCTCCGCGATCGCATGCGCACGCTCTTCTGCCGATTTTCCAGTAAAAAATCCCCCACGCACCAGCGATACCCCGCGCAATCCGGCATCGCTCATTTTCTTTTTGACCCTCACCAAATCCTGCCCCGCCACGGTTTCTCGCCACACGGAAATCCCGCCAAAACCATGCCGCGCATAGCCATCGATGCATTGATCGATGTTCCATGGCTTGGTGGTAAAGGTGTGTATCGCGACGTGCTCGAGGTCCATATACAGAAAAAGTGGATGATTCCGATCTTAGGCTACGTCGTATCCCAAACGCAAGGCGCAGTCTTTCATGATGCCCGCTTCCCAATCAGGTCGACGCGGACAAAGCGAATGCGGCTCGGACGAGGGAATCCGACCTAACAAATGCTGAAACACCGCGCAGCTATGCTTGTAAGCGGGAACGGCGGCTCGGAAACCGACATTGCCCAAGTATTGCAGCGCATCATTCAGCACAGCATATCGCTCATCACCTTGCTCCCAATACGCATCGCGTTCGGCAAATTTTTCTGGGCAAAATGCCGCTAACCCTAACAGGTAATCCGAACCATATTCCGTCATATCAATGCCCAGATCATTGCCCGTAAACACCTTGAAGTCAGGACGCACTTCATCGCGAATTTGCAGTCGGCGCAATTCCTGCGATCGATCTAACGAAGAATGCTTCATCCCTTTCAACGCCGGAATCTGCATCAGACCGCGCACGGTCGCTTCGTCAAAAATCATCCCATTCGGCGCAAACATCCGGCCCAGTTCAAAGCCAAACACGGCCTCATAGCCCTCGCACACCGCTGCATAGAGATCGACGATTTGTTGCGCCGACCAATCGTGAAAGCGCGTGGTCTGGAACAAAATCGGCGTGCCACCGTAGGACACGATCTCATCCATTTCCTGGCGATACAGCGCAATCAAATCGCCCTCTTTGCCTTCGACAAAAGCACCTGCCACAAAATCACGTTTGCCGCCAATCACTTCCTGAGTCCAGCGCAGCACTTGCGTCCGCTCTTCTGCCGTCAAGTAATTGGCGTATCCAGTATCCATGTTCACCGCACAGCCCAAGCCCGCGGCAGTGGTTCGCGCAACAGCTTCGCGAAAGGCTTTCTCGGCGATGGTGCCATCAGCCTCAAAGGGCAACAAACAAGCGGCATAGCCTATGATCTTGCGACGAAATTTTTTCGCGTGGTGACGTTGTTCAAGCGACATGTGAGCATTCTCGCTAGGATGTCATACAAATCAAGTCTCGATTGTGGCATGATTTCCCCAACCCATGGCAGAAAATTCTTTTCGCCATTTCCCCAAAGCCACGTATCCTAACGCCGTGCCGCCTACCGCGAACACCAGCCTCTCACTCTTGGAGATGCTCGCACATGACGCTGATCTTCATGCATCGCTGTCCCAATTGGGTTCCGCGCAGTGCACCCTCGTGCTCGGACCTTGCCACGCTGCCGCACAGAGCTTTGTTCTCAGCGCCATTGCAGGTCTCCACCCGCAACGCACGATCTGGATTTTGCACGAGTCGCCCAAACAACGAGACCGCATCGCTCAGGAAATGGCGAGCTGGGGGCTGAAATCTCTGGTCCTCCCCGAACCCGCTGGTGAACTCGCCGATGGCAGCATGGCCGATCCCGAGACGGAAGCGGAAAGGCAACGCGTGCTGGAGCAACTGAGCCAAAAACAACGAGCGATTGTTCATACTCAACTCAGCGCACTCGATGCCCCAACCGCTGATCCTGAAAGCCTCCGTGCTTCTCGAGTGACGCTTGCCACGGGCACGTTGATCGATCCCTCTGCATTTCTCCAAGACCTTCTCGCTCTCGGCTATGAACGCAGTGCCATCGTGCACACGCGCGGCCAAGTCGCACAACGCGGCGGAATCATCGACCTTTTCCCATGGCACGCCGCAGCACCAGTGCGCCTCGAGTGGTTCGATCAAGAAATCGAATCCATCCGCGAGTTTGATCCCGACTCCCAACTCAGCACACACAAACGCGAGCAGGTGGTTCTTGCACTCCGCGACGCAGAGAAAAATGCGACGGCCCATCACTATCTCGCCCAAGATCATCTGATCATTCGCTTGGATGAAGAGGAGAATGACAAAATCTTCGCTCACCTGCGCCTCGTCGAACACGCACTCGATGGCGATGAAGCACCCGATCTCACCCTGCTTGCGTTGCCGAGTCCACTTGGCGCGTTCGAAGCTGGGGATTTCATTTTGCAGCAAAAAAAACGCGAGGCTTTTTTCCAACAAGTTGCGGAGTGGAGGGCCGGTGGCTGGCAACTTGCGATGAGCTTTGCCAATCGCGGAGAAGAGGAACGCTTTGCTGAACTGGCCGGCGATTTTGCCCCACTTCCCGTCATCCGGGGCGAATTGCAGGCAGGGTTTGTGATTCCTTCTTGGAAGGTTGCTGTGCTCTCCTCCTCGGAACTATTTGGTCGCTACCGCAGCGGTTCGACCATTCGCAAGAGCCTGCTGGAACGTCACACGTCGATCCATACCGCGCTCGAAGAAATCCAATTGGCCGATCTCGTCGTGCATTACGAATACGGCATCGGTCGCTTCCGCGGCGTCGAGTTTGCCGATGACGGTCAGAGCGAGGAATTGGTCATCGAGTATCACGGCGGAGCCTTGTTGCAAGTCCCCATCGATCAAGCGCATTTGGTCGCCAAATACGTTGGCATGGGCGGAAAAACGCCAGAACTCACCAAGCTCGGTGGCAGTTCATGGAAAAGCACCCGTCAGTCCGCCGAAAAATCGATTCTCGATTATGCCGCGCAAATCCTCCGCGTGCAGGCGGAGCGCCAGACTTCTGCAGGCTACGCGCATCCACCTGACTCACGCTGGATGTGGGAATTTGAAAATTCATTTCATTTTACCGAGACCGCCGATCAACGCCGCGCCATTGAGGAAACGAAACGCGACATGGAAAACCCTAAGCCAATGGACCGCTTGATCTGCGGCGATGTCGGTTTTGGCAAAACGGAAGTTGCCATCCGCGCCGCGTTCAAAGCGGTCACCGGCGGCAAACAAGTGGCCATTCTCGTTCCTACCACCGTCCTCGCCGAACAGCACTGGCGCACGTTCCGCGAGCGCATGAGCGATTACCCCGTTCGCATCGATTTACTCAACCGCTTTCGCACGGCCGCGGAAGTCCGAGAAACTGTCGCCGGCCTCGCTGATGGCTCGGTCGACATCGTGATCGGCACACACCGCTTGCTCTCGAGCGATGTTTCGTATCACAACTTGGGACTGGTGGTGATCGATGAAGAACAGCGCTTTGGCGTGAAGCACAAGGATCGATTCAAGGACATCTTTCGCCACATCGACATCCTCACTCTCTCTGCCACGCCCATTCCCCGCACGCTCTACATGGCACTGATGGGAACGCGCGACATGTCGACCATCGATACCCCACCGCCGAATCGCACACCGGTGCACACCTCGATTTCTCCGTATGATGAACGCATCATTCGCGATGCCATCGAACGCGAATTGAAACGCGGCGGACAAGTGTTCTTTCTGCACAATCGCGTGAAAACAATCGATCACATGCGCCAAAAACTCCAAGCATTGGTTCCCGATGCCCGCATTCTCGTCGGTCACGGCCAAATGGAACAAGATGAACTGGAGCAGGTCATGAAGGCGTTTGTCAAAGGCGAAGCCGACATTTTGTTAGCCACAACCATCATCGAAACGGGCATCGATATCCCGAATGCGAATACCATCTTGATTGATCGCGCTGATCGCTTTGGCCTCGCCGACCTCTATCAACTTCGCGGACGCGTGGGACGCGCGGGAGAAAAAGCCTACGCCATTTTATTGCTCCCACGCGACATGATGGCCCAGGGCGATGCTCGCAAACGCATCCAAGCCATCCGCCAATACACAGCACTCGGCTCTGGATTTAAAATTGCCATGCGCGATCTCGAAATCCGCGGCGCGGGCAATTTGTTAGGCACGAAACAATCCGGTCACATTGCCGCCGTTGGCTTTGATCTGTATTGCAAACTCTTACGCCAATCCGTGGACCGACTGCGTGGACGCACCACACCACAACGGATCGAAACATCGGTGAAATTGGATTGCGTCGCCACCACAGAAGCCGAATACCAGCGCGAAGCAGAAACGACGCAGCCCACTTCTGCGAAGAAAAAAGCTTCTTCGTCCCCGCCACGCATCATCCCTGCGTATCTTTCGAGCCGTTTCATCGCAGAAACGAGCATGCGCGTTCATGGCTATCGCGAACTCGCCGAATGCCTCAGCGAAAAAGAACTGGACGCTCTCGAAATCTCTTGGCGTGATCGCTTCGGACGATTCCCCGATGCCGTGCAGCATCTGTTCACCATCACACGCATCAAACTCCGCGCTGCGACGAAAAAAATTTCGAGTGTGGAACTCCGTGAACAACGCCTCACGCTCATTCGCAACCAACAACCCATCACGGTGGAAAACCGACACCCCCGCTTGAAGGCTCTGCATCCTCAGGAGAAACTCGCAGAAATTTTAGAACTACTTCGCACCATCTAACATGTTCGCAAACCTTTATGGCGTCACGAATTGATGCTTTCCTGAACCTACCTGCTTGATCCCTCCATTCATCGGCACGTGCACGGTCGCTGTCGTATTCGCAGGAATGTCGACATCGAGCGTCACTTTTTTGCCGTCGCGCTTCCATGCAACGGTAATCCGACCATAGGGACTATCGTGATGCGCTTTAACCCACTGCAGATCCCCCACAACGGCGGGTTGAATGATGATTTTCTTGAACCCAGGTCCCGCAGGGTCGGGTCGAATTCCCGCCAATCCTTGATACAACCAGTTGTCTGCCGAGGCAAAGCAGGAGTGGATTTGCGACCAATGCCCATTCCATTGCTCCCACAGTGTCGTCGCACCATTTTCCACCATGTAGCCCCAACTCGGATGGTCAGCACTCTGATAGAAGGGTAAAATCCACTCGTCTTTTCCTGACTCATCGAGATATTTGACGAGATACTTCGTGCCCAACATACCAGTATCGAGATGCCCTTTGTTTTTCTCGAGCAAACAGGTTTGAAATTTCGCCATCACAGCCTCGCGCTGATCTTCGGGCACGACACCCATCATCAAGGGGAAGGCGTAGTAAATTTGTTCGTCGATCACGTAACGATGATTCGCCGCATCATAGAGCGCGCCATGAACCGCCTTGCGAATGGCGTCCATGCGCTTGTCCGCCAATTCCGCTGCGGCATGATCGCCCAACTCTCGTGCGATCCAGCCACACCATTGCCACAAGCGAATGCGGTAGACGTTGCAAAATAGCTCGGCCATTTCTTTGCTCGGCCAATGGGCGGTGTCCATGCCACGCCCCGGTGGAACCCAGTCACCCAAGACATTGATGCCATTCCCTTCATTGCGCAAAATGTCGTTGGGCGAACGCTGGTCGAGGTGCTCGCAATAGCGTCGAATCGAAACGAAATTGTCTTCCAACACTTTTCGATCGCCGTAATGCAAGTAATGTTGCCAAGCTCCATCCGCCATGGCCCCTGGCCACGGTGGACCACCTCCCGTGGGCGTAAAAGAAGGAGCAATGAAAGGCATCGCACCCGTATTCGGATCCTGCGTATCGCGCCAATCGGTGATCCATTTTTCAAAAAATCGATTGCTATCGAAGCCCATCATCATCCCCTCGAGAAAAACTTGCCCATCCCCATAACCCATCCGCTCACGGTGCGGGCAATCAACGGGATAACCGCCTAAGTTTAAGCAACGCAATGTCCACGCGTTGGCCTGATGCACGCGGTTCACTCGATCATCGGATGAAGCAAAGGACCCAACTTCCGCCAAATCGGTCTCGATCAACATCGCCGTCGCGGAATCCAAAGTCGGCGCTTGGGATAAGCCCTCGATGATCACATAGCGAAATCCCGCATAGTTGAATTGATGCCGAAATACCTCTTGTTTTTTTCCTGCAGAGACAAACTCGCTGCTTTGTTTGAAACATTGATAAACATTGTCACCGCCATCAGCACGCTTGAAGTTCATGCAACTGCCATAATGCACGGGGATGACACCTGCGGGAGTGATTTGCTTGCCATCAGGGAAAAGCCGATCAGCGAAATGCAAACGCACCAACTGCCCCGCTTTCATAGTGGGCAATCGAAGTTCAAGCCAGCCCGTCAAATTGGTACCAAAATCCATTTCATGCACCCCGTTCGTCAATGCCGTCACTTTGACAGCGGAGATTTTTTTACCGACTCGATTGAAAGGACCGGGGAAAAGCTCCGCCTTGCCCGCAGGCGCCGCCGCATCCACCACCGACTGCCAGTCTTTGATGGATGCTCCGGGCATACTCCAATCCTCACGATGCCGCTCCATCTCGATCCGCTCGCCACCAAAATCCCCCCAGGTCCAGGCCCCAATGTGACTGCGTCCACTCGGCATGGTCAACCAGCTGCGATCTGTCGCTATGATCTGTGGTTTCCCTGCCACTTGCAGATTCAATTGTGCACGCAAGACAATGGCGTCCGACCAACCTTTGGCACTCCATAGACCGATGCAATTTTTGCCAGACTTGAGATAGCGCGCAACATCGAACGTGACCACATGCGTGCGCACTTTGGGGTTGGTCACCATGGGCAATAATACCGAATCATCCACTTTTTTGCCATTGATGTGCAGCTCGAAATAAGACGGACTATGCACCGAAGCAAGCGCCGACTCTGGGGCCTTGCTCAACTCGAACTCTTTGCGAAACCACCACGAAGCTTCACCCACGCGAGCTTGCGGAATCGACAACGAGGTAAAGTCACGCGCACGAGAGGTCATCTTTTGCCCATTTTTGGTATATTCGACCCATAACTCTTTGAGCACATTCGGTGCGGGATCTCCACCCAGAGAAGAAAAACTCACTTCGAAAGGCAACTTTTTTTCGGCAATGACTTTCGCAACAATCTGCGTCACATCTTTCTCCACCTCGCCATTCAACGTGCGATACAGGGCGCGCTGGAGTACGACGCCCTCGAGATCATTTTCGACTTTGATCGCAGGATGACCGACCCACTGTGCTTGCCAATCGTTTTCTCTCATCAACCCCGTGGTCCAATGTGCCGTGTCACTCCATGGCGAAACTTCACCGTTTTGATCCCAGACCCGCACTCGCCAGTGGTACTTGCGACCCGACACCAACTCAGGGCCTGCATACGGAATGGCGACGGATCGATCCGAAGAAATTTTGCCCGTATCCCATAGGCCAGCAACCTCAATCTGGTAGGCCGTTTGCATCGCACCAGCCTCAGTCGACTCCATCCGCCAGCTCAGCCGGGGCTGTTTGGCGCCAACTCCGATGGGATTCAGCAATTGCTCAGTCCTCAAGCCCACAGGCTTCACGACAGCTGATGCCACGGGAAAGAGGAGAAAAAGCAACACGAGGGAGCGCAAAACAGGAAAAAAAGCAGCAGGCATTTGATTGGGGTTGAGGCGAAACACATTACAATGCCGGAGGGAATTTGTGTCTATCGAAAAAAAGCCCCCCTCTGTCGCATGTTCATGCGACAACACCTCGTTGCGTAGCACCCCACGGAATTGGCTTGCCGCTTCTGCCACTGCTGAATTACTCTGATCGCGTGCTTGGGTCATTGCATGCATCTCTTTTTCTCAGAACACTCCCAAGGGTTGTTCTCGCACTTGTTTTCCCCACTTTATCTCTCGCAGCCACCCCACGCACCGATGGGGAAAAGCTGGGTTTGCAGGCACTCGCCGCTCATTTGCCCGACGTGGCCGCAAACAGATTTCGCCGACAATTGGAAGAACATCCTGGAAGCTCCGAGGATCAGGTCCGCTTGCGCATTCTATTAGGCGAAGCGCTTGTTCGCTCTCAACAACCCGAACAAGCAAAGCTCGTTTTGCAGCACGAGTCTCTCAGCTCATCGATCGTCGCGACTTTTTGGAAAGCACAAGCACACCGCGCATGCGGCGAAGTCCAAGCAGCGATCGCACTCTTCGATCAAGTCATCGCCGCCCCCAACTCACCCCACTTCGCCGAGGCGATTCTGACTCGTGCACGTTTGCTCACCCGCATGGGCGCTTATCGTGAGGCAATTGTAGGCTTGAACTTGCTCACTGACACCAAATCACCCCTCGCCACACGGGCAAGACTCGATCAAACCCGGCTTCTTCTTCACACCGGAAAGGTGGAGGATGCTCGCAAAGTACTGCCCTCCTCCAAACAACTCTCGGGCCCAGACCAACTTGATGGTTTGCTATTAGAGGCCGCATTGCTGCATGCCGAGTCTTCTTTCGCAAAGGCCGCACAAGCATTCAAAGCCATCCTTCGAAATTTTCAAAAAGAAGGCCAACCACTACCTGACGCCTATCACCCTGCTGCCATCGGCTATGCCAAAGCACTCGCCGCCCTACAGCAACGAACCGAAGCCACTGATGCCATTTTGTCTTTCATTCAAAATCATCCCGAGTCTCCCCTGCTCAATGAAGCATTCGCGCTGTTGCGACCTCTCCTACTGCATGCGTCGAGCTCTGAGGATCCAGTGGTCACATTGATCATGGCGCGACTCAGCGAATGGTCGAAAAGTGCGCCCGCGATCCACTACGCGATCTTGCCTGATACTCGCGCGGGTGCCGCCGACCGCATGCCGCAGATCCCCACATTTGCAGCGCCAGAACTTCATGTGCAAGCGCTCTACTTGCGACTCCTCTCCCTCGCGCAGTCAAACGAAGCCGAGGCCGCAGAAAATTTGCGACGCTTGGCCACGCAAATGCGATGGGAACATCCCAATCATCCTCTGACCCAGAGCGCGACCGTGGAACTAGCACGGCATCTCTACCGACAACAACGCCCCGAACAAGCTCGCGACTTGCTCCAAAACCTGCTCCTCATGCCGGCTGCGGGATCCCCAGAAATCGAAGCACAGTTGCTGCTGGCCAAAAATCTTTTTGATCAACAAGATTTTCCCGCGGCAGCAATCGCTTTTGATCGAGCCGCACAATCGCTTCAGGGCACAGCGCGCAACAATGCGCTTTTTAACGCCGCGACCACTCACTTACTCGCCCATGACGAGGAAGAATTCAAGAGCATCACCGTCGCAGCCTCGCCCGCCCTTCGCGCAAACCTCTTTCTGGAACAAGCTCTGTTCACCGCCAAACAACAACCTGATCAAGCGCTGCCCCTGCTCGATCGCTTTATCGTCGACCACCCCAATCATCCGCGTCTGCTTGAAGCTCGTCTCGCCATGGCGTTCTGTGCGCTCGAACAAATCCCGCCCGCTACTTCGATGGCGAAGGCTCTGCTCGACACCATTGAGAATGAAAAAAACTATGCCGATCAAATCATCTTAGCGAAAATCCAGCTCGGCGCGGCAACTCAAAATCACCCCCAAACGATTGCCCTTTGCCAACAATTTCTCTCGACCTACCCCGATTCCCCTCAAAACGCCAAAGTGACACTGACTCTTGGATCGGCTCTCTACCAAAATGGCGACCTCAATGACGCCCGACAAACCTTACAGCGACTCGAAAAAAACCACCCCGACCAAGCAGCCCCTGCACTCCTCATTGCCGCTCGGGCCGCCGCTCGCACAGGAACACCTCAATCTCTCGCCGAAGCCATCGAACTCTTTGACAAGATCATTCAATCCCATACCCCACTCGCCACGTTTGCAGCTCTCGAAAAAGCACGCACACTCATCGACACCAAATCTCCCGCAGCGCTGCTTCAAGCGACCAACGAACTCGAAGCACTCGTGCCGAAATTATCGCAAAATTCTCGACTGCAAATCACCGCGGGCTTGCTGCGCATGGAGGCCCTCTACGCTCTCGGTGGTTCGGATCCCGCACGACACGAACAAGGGCTAACCCTCCAAGAAAATTTACTGAAAAACGAGGAACTCAGTGACGATGATCGCAATCGCATTTGCTACTTCCGCGGACTCACTCTGGAACAACTGAATCAAGCAGATCAGGCATTGGAGACCTACTATCAGGTCATCGAATCTGCCACTCCAAAGAATCCCGCTCACTGGGATTTTTTCGAACGCTGCGGCTTCAACGCCATTGCCTTGCTGGAAAAACAACAACGCTGGGAATCGGCGATCGCACTCGCTAATCGACTCGCTCGCTTCCCCTCGCCACGCGCAAAGGAAGCAGCCGAACGCGCGAACCGCTTGAGCCTCGAGCACATGATCCTAGATGAATCTTTCCCCAGTGAATGAGAGTTTCCTTTCTTGATCGACGCGACATCTTACCTTAGTCTCTGAGCGTGCCCAGTCATCTCGACATCGTCATCGACTTCCTCCGCGAACAACAAACGCGTGGGCTGACTCATGTCGATCTCGATGACCGCGCTCGGCAATTTCTGATTCAGCTATCGAAGCAGAATAAGCTCTCTGACGCAGTCACGGCACCTCGCAGCACCGCAGCCCAGGCAAGCCCTTCTGCGGCCCCAACGCATACCGCAGCCCCCGCGGTGATCGACGTGGAACCAGCGACGCCTCTTGCCACCACGGGTCATACGAAGTCAGAAAAATTGGCTGATCTTCGCCGTCAACTGCTAACCTTTCCCCAAAAGCGAGGACTTACACAATTGCGTCAAAAATTGATATTTTCGCAGGGAAATCCCGATGCTTCCATTGTCTTTATCGGTGAAGCACCCAGTCACCACGACGAACAACACGGTCACCCCTTTGCAGGAGGCGTCGGTGAAAAGTTCGATGGCATTCTCAAAGCCATGGGGCTGAGTCGTGCGGAAGTCTATCTTACGCACTTGGTCAAATTTCGCCCAGCGACCAAAAACCAGACCACGAACACTCGCGCCGTGAGCGCTAGCGAAATGGCCGCTTTTTTGCCTGTGCTGGCTCACGAGATGGAAATCGTCCGCCCCCAAGTGATCATCGCACTGGGCACTCAAGTTTCTCAAGCACTCTGCCAATCGCAAGAGCCGTTGGAATGTCTGCGCGGACCATGGCATCAATGGCAATCCATCCCGCTCCGCGCCACGGAATCTCCCTCGTTCCTCCTCACCGCCGCCAATAACAAAAAACGCAAGTTCTGGGAGGACATCCTCGCCGTGATGGAAAAGGCGCAACTGCCCATCAATGACAAACAACGCGGCTTTTTCCTCACCAAATAACCGCCTAGGTTTTGACCTTTGCGCCAAAGCAAATGGGGCGACTTTCGCCGCCCCACGCTATCGAATCAAATCGCTTCTTTAGTATTTGACGCTGCAACCGTAGGGCTCGGTCTTCGCTTGGCTCACAGGCTTGCCAGCCAACACTTCATCCAAGGCCTTGGCAACGTAGTTTTCCGCACCTGCAATGTCTGCTTCATCGGTGCTCTTTTTGGAATCAATCGCGCCGTTGTAGACCAACACACCTGCAGCATCGATCACATACATGTGAGGCGTGGTCTTGGCCATGTAGGCCTTGCCGATCACTCCCGACTCGTCAGCAATCAAGTGGCTCGCCTTACTGCCTTTGTCAGCAGACATTTTCACAAAGGTCTCATTGTCCGTGTAACTCCCGCTCGCTTTGGAACCCGAGTTGATGGTGATCCACACCACGCCTTTGCCGGTATAAGTCTCCTGCAATTTCTGCATGTTTTTGGAGCCGTAATGCTTCACGACGAACGGACAACCGTGGTTGACCCACTCGAGCACGACCACTTTGCCTTTGAGTTTTTCGAGAGAAACCTCTTCGCCTTTCGCGTCTTTAGCGGAAAAGGCCGGGGCCGCTTTGCCGACTTCGGCCGCATGCGCTGAGAGGGAGATGGAAATGGCACCAACCATCGCGGTAAACATGTTTTTTGCTGTCATCATTGTTGTCGAATGTTGTTAGGGTTCGTGGTTGCATACGTTGTGCTGGCAACCATCCTTACCATGCAGCACTTCCCCGTTTCTTCCAATGGGAAATTTCAAGATTTTTTCCACTCGATCCAGCGCGCTAGTTGCGGCTTGGGGGGCAGGATCCAGAGTCGCAATTCTTTGACGGGGCCCTCGGCATATTCGTTTTTTCTCGCTCGAGCTTCGTATCCTTGCGCCGTTTTTTGCCATCTCAATTCTTGCTTAGGATCGAGCACTTGTTCGGTTTCAGGAAAAAACTCCGTGCCTTCTAAGCGCAAATCGTGCGCGCCCTCGATCACCAAATGGACTTCCTGGTTTTCTTCGCGAACATGCCATGACAACTCGGGAGCAGGACACACGATCGATTGATGCACGTGCTGAATCTTCGACTCTTTATCCGCATGCTTTCCCGCGTCGGAAAGCCTCGCCACCAATCTCACTTTGCCAGGCACGCAACTTTTTTCATCGCAGGCCAGCCAGCGCAACTCTCCTGAGATTTCCGCATCCTCCGCAACATCTGCCTGAACCCGAATTTCGCTAGCCATCATCACTTCGCCCTCGTAGCCGTAGCATGCCAAATCGCCCGTCATCAATCGGTGCGGCACAGGAAATGCCCATTCACTGACTTCGACACCTGGCGGCAATTGCCATCGCATGGTCGTTTTGACTCCACCTTCCCCAGGATTGATCCAGTAGCCATGCCAGCCTTTTTCATACTGCATGGACAAAACCGCTGGAATGATCCGCCCACCATCGGGCGACTTCTTTGCTTTGCCCAGCCATAGCTCGACGGCGGCATGCCCGGGCACTTCTGCGCTAATCCATGGGGTGCACAAACTCATCAGCAAGATCCAAATTTTCATGCTCCAAACTAGCACAGCTGCCAAAATGAGCAGCACAAAAAATTACATCAAGTCACTCGCCGTCACCGAGTTCTGTTCGCGCGACCCCAGCAACTGCGCCTGCGCAATCACCCGGGTGGGCGATGCATCGAAACGAAAGGAATGACAATTGGGGCACAACACCGTCTTTTGGCTAACAATCGAATCGCAGCCTTCGCAAACTTTGTAGGAGGTCGCCGATGCCGCGATTTTCATCGCCTTTTCTTTTCGGGATTCTGACTCGTTCATGGAGATTGTTGTGAGAAAATGGGAGCACACATCACAGAAAAAGCGGACCAGCCTGAGCTGCGTCCGCTTTCAATCGAAAATCGTTCGTGACTTACGCACCAACACCGGCCAAAGCTTTGGAAGCCTTGCTCTTGATGTTTGCGGCTTTATTGCTGTGAATCAAATTGGTTTTCGCCGCTTTGTCGACAGCCGAAGAGAGAGCGCTGAGAGCTGTGGAAGCAGCCGCTTTGTCACCACTGGAAATGGCATCTGTCACTTTTTTGCGAAGAGTGCGGATACGGCTCTTGGCAGCGCGATTGCGCTCGGTGCGAACTTCGGTTTGACGAATGCGCTTCTGGGCAGATTTGGTGTGGGCCATGATGAAAGTGGGACGGTTGTGAAATGATCAGATAATTCGTTTCCGCAAGCGCGGGGAGAGAAATCTAGTGAATTGCACCGCCAAGTCAAGCAAAAGAGCATCATTTTTATGATTTTTCTCGTGATCCGCCTCATGCCTTCATTTTCCTCGGCCGTAAGGCATTTTCCCATTGCCTTATTCGCCTCATCGAGCAGTATGAACACAACTCGATGAATCAACGAAAAATCATCGCAAATACCAACCATAGGTCAAGCGGACCACGAGAAATCTTCTCCTTTGATGCTTGCCTTCTATCCGACTCCTATCATGATTGAGCACCGCGATTCCGCCACCGATTCTGTCACCCCTTTCTCCCAATCCGCCAAAGTGTCCGCCAAACGAAGCAAATCTCGCCCGCCCGAACCGACGACCGCCGAACCGATTGACTACGGACTTGTTGCCCCTACGCAATCTGTCAAAAATTATGTCCTTGATACCAATGTGCTGTTGCACGACCCGGCTTGTCTCGGACGATTCAAGGACAATCACATCTGCGTCCCGGCCGATGTTCTTGCTGAACTCGATAAGTTTAAAAGTGAACAAACCGAACGCGGAGCGAATGCCCGGAAGGTCCATCGCATGCTGATGGAAATGTTTGCGGGCTCAGGACCTGTCACGCAAGGCGTCCCCACCGATGGCGGAGGGTCGGTGCGCATGGTCATTTACGATCCCAAGATTTGCCCCAAAAACACCGAGCGCTTGGATCAATTTCACCGCATTTTTCCCGATCGCGAACGCATGGATCACCGCATCCTTGCCTGTGTCTTGCTCATCTCTCAATACAATGAGGCTCCTGTCATTCTTGTGACGAAGGATCTCAATATGCACCTCAAGGCCCGCGCTGTCGGTCTCCATTGCGAGGACTATCTCAATGATAAGGTTCGCCCTGAGGAAATCGCCAATTATGAAACCAAACGCGTTGAGGTCGACCTCTCGGAATTCCAACGCTTTGCCAGTAGTGGAGAATTGGACTTGGAAGAAAGCCGCATTGCCTCACTCGCGGTCAATGAATATGTCCTACTAGACGCCGGCGAGCATCATCAAATGCCAGCTCGCATGGATTCGCATGGCATGCTGGTACGACTCCTCTGCCCCGATGTTTTAAAAATCCCCGATGGCCACAACCTGAAGCCACTGAATATGGGACAAAAGTGCCTGATCGACGCCCTGCTGAATCCCGATATTTCTCTGGTCACATGCTATGGCCACGCCGGCACTGGTAAAACTCTGGTTGCTGTGGCCGTTGGTCTCCACGAAATGTTCAATCGCCGATACAACGGCGTAACCATCAGCCGACCAGTCGTCGCGATGGGCGATCAACTAGGCTTTTTGCCCGGCACGCTGGAGGAAAAAATGCGACCTTGGCTGCAGCCGATTCATGATGCTCTCGACCTCTTGATGCGCCCGACCATGCCGCCAGGACCACGTCGTAAGCAGATGAAGAAGGAGAGCCCAGATCCGAAAGTGAAAAAACCATGGGAATTGCTCATGGACCAAGGCATCATCGAAATCGAAGCGCTCTGCTACATCCGTGGCCGCTCGATCCCGAACCGATTTTTCATCCTCGACGAAGCCCAACAGCTCACGCCCCAAGAAGCCAAAACGGTCGTCACTCGCATGAGCCGCGGCTCGAAGTTGGTGCTCGTGGGCGACCCCGCCCAGATTGATAACCCTTATGTGGATAGCCGCAGCAATGGCCTCGTCTATACCCGCAATCGCCTGAAAAATCAAAGCTTCACCGCGCATGTAGCACTGACTCGTGGCGAACGCTCAGAACTCGCCGATGTCGGTGCGCGCTTAATGTAATTACAAAAATTCATTAGATCTTACCTATGTCTTCTGCTGATCTCACAATTGTCATCATCGGTGGTGTCGCGGGCGGAGCTTCCGCCGCAGCACGCGCACGCCGCCACAGTGAACAAGCTCACATCATTGTCCTAGAACGAGGTCCTGATGTTTCGTTTGCAAACTGCGGACTTCCCTATCACATCGGCGGCGAAATCGCCGATCGACAGGAACTTGCCGTGCAAACACCGGAAAGTCTGCGACAATTGCTGAATCTCGATGTCCGCACGCGAACGGAAGCCATCACGATTGATCCAGTCCAACGCACGGTCCACACGCGGCACTTGGTAAGCGGGGAGGAACAAACCATTTGTTACGACAAGCTCATTCTTTCGCCCGGCGCCAAACCGCTGACGCCACCATTACCAGGCATCGACGATCAACGCGTCATGACTTTGCGCAATTTGCAAGACACAGATCGCATCAAAGCGGCAGCTGCTCATGCGCAAAACATTCTCGTCATCGGCGGTGGGTTTATCGGTCTCGAAATGGCCGAGCAACTCGCGCACATCGGCAAGTCGGTTTCGCTGATCGAACGCAATCCTCAAGTCCTACCCCAATTGGACTCTGCGATGGTTCGCCCGCTCGAAAAAGCTCTTCGCGATCATGGTGTCTCACTGATTTTTGAAGATGGCATTGCAGGCTTTGACGCGAACGATGCCCACATCACGGCAGTACTCCAATCCGGCAAAAAACTCGATGCGGATCTGATCATTCTCTCCATCGGCGTGCAACCGGAAAGCGCCATCGCACAAGCAGCTGGCATCACGCTCGGTTCACGCGGACACATTGTGGTCAATCCCTGGCAGCAAACCAATTTTCCTGACATTTATGCCGTCGGCGATGTCTGTGAAACGACCGATCCCATCCTCGGCACCCGCGTCGCCATCGCCCTCGGAGGCCCCGCGAATCGACAGGGGCGCACGGCGGCGGATCATATTTTCCTGGGTGAAAAGGCTCTCCGTTACCCAGGCAGCATTGGCACGGCCATCGTTCGCGTTTTTGATCTCAGCGCGGGCATCACGGGCTGGAGTGAAAAACGACTTCGCCAAATCGGCCATGCATACCAAACGGTCACGGTCAATGCCGCTTCTCACGCCAGCTATTACCCCGGCTCGGAAACGGTCACGCTGAAACTTCTTTGGGAACCCACTACAGGACGCATTCTAGGTGCTCAAGCGGTCGGAAAAGATGGCATCGATAAACGATTGGATGTCATCGCAACAGCCATTCGGGGAAATCTAACGATTGATGACCTTGTGCACTTGGAACTCGCCTATGCTCCCCCTTTCGGCAGCGCCAAGGATGTTGTCAACATTGCAGGATTCGCCGCCTGCAATATCCGCGATGGCTTTCTTTCCCCCGTCGATACTCTCGCCGCGGCCGGCGCTCAAATCATCGATGTCCGACCAAGCGCAACAGCTATGAAGTCTCCCGTACCCGGTGCCAAAAATATCCCACTCGCACAACTGCGTCAGCGCCTCGGGGAGTTGGATTCGTCTCAACCCGTCTACACCATTTGTCAGATGGGCAAAACAAGCTATTTCGCTGCACGCATCCTCGCCAATCATGGCTTTGCGGCTCATAGCATTTTGGGCGGGGCTCATCACCAACTCTAACCGAAGCCCCACCATGCTCGTCGAATTGACTGCAGGTTTTTGATGACAGCCATCTTTTACCTGCAAGCGCATTTTCCGCTTTGCGCCACGATGAATTTGCGGCAGTATGACCAGCGAAAACCCCATGTCTTTCCAACCACCCCAAGACTACACTCTCATACAGCTTCTGGGCGATAACGCGCACACCAGCATTTGGCTCGCCGAACAACACTCGGTCCAACGCCACGTCGTCTTGGAACAGTGGCGTGATCTCGCCGACCCTGCACGCGAAGATTTCATCGCAGCAGTGCGCGTAAAGGCGAGCATTGATCACCCGATCATCGCGTCGGTTTATGAAGCAATCGATGACCCAAATCATTGCCTCTTCACCCGCGAATGGTTGCCTGGTGAAAGCCTTTCTTCGATGATTCAGCGCGGTCGCCAATTGCTACCAGCACAGGTCGCAAACATCCTTCGCCGGTTGGCAGAAGCGCACCTGCATCTCGAGGAACGCAACATCGCCACTTCACCGCTATCGCTCGCACACATTTATCTGAGCGAACATCAAGTGCTGCGCATTGCCAACCTCGGAACCATCGGCTCGCGCGATTCGCGCACTTCGCGCCATGACATTGAAACCATCGCGCAATCGTTGTTGCCACTGATGGAACAAGGCATGCCCGGCTATACACGTGTTCAAACGTTGCTACACTGGATGAGCGGCGCGAATCCTGATCAAGTCCTGCAGTGGAAGGACATTCGTCATTACGCCGATCAAATCGAACAGCAACTCGCCACTCCGGTAAGCCCCACGCTATCATCCACTCAACCCGCGCTGCTTGTCGCTCGACGCAAATTCCCTCTCACGGCGATCTTGGTGACCTCAGCGATCGTTTTCCTCGGATTGGTCAGCTTGCTGGTCGTCCGCAAGTCGAAACAAACCCCTCCGAAATCACCACCCTTGACCGGCCCCATCATGATTCCCGATGGCTCGTATCTCGGACCCGATGGGACAAAGGTCACGATCCGAAAGTTCTGGCTCGCAAGTCATGAGGTCACCATCGGCGAATACCATGAGTTTTTGGAATCACTGCAAGTTTTGGATGATGAACAAAGAAAAATCTACGATCACGAAGCCCAACCTCCCACCAAAACTTCGCATCGGCCAGAGGACTGGGATGCCATTTTCCATGCAGCGGAAAATCAACTCACGCGGAACAATCAAGCTCTCAGCCTAGAGTGCCCCGTTTTTGGTGTCGATTGGTGGGATGCACACGCATACTGCGAATGGAAACGCGGTCGACTGCCTACACAAGAGGAATGGCATGCTGCGATGCGCTGGAAAACCAATGACGTCGCTGCACTGAAGTCAACCCAATGGTGCCCAGTTTCGCAACTCGATCAAAATGGTGCAGGATTTTTCGGCATGGGCGGAGGGGTGAGTGAATGGATGCGCAAGCCTGCCAACAATCCCTCGAATCCGCTCGGAGCTCGACAGTGGGTCATCATGGGAGCTTCATACGCCAATCCCCAACAAGGTGCACTTGCCCGCGAATGGAATCCGGATCGCAATGTACGCCGTGCCGACCTCGGTTTTCGCATTGCTTTTGATCACTTGCCGGAATGATTTCAGCTGGGACTTTAGCTCGTCTCAATGCTTCACTAAGGCCCGCATTTTGACATCTTCCCCCAAACGCGACCATTCGACATCACGCAGTTGCGCATTGAGATCGCTCAATCCTGCCACGGCCACTTTGCCGCCTGTCAGCAGCGGGGCGAGATAACAAACCCACTCGTCGACGAGCTTTTGTCGCCATAACTCCGCCACCAAGTCGCCACCGGCTTCGACCATGACTGACATGACTCCTTGCTCTTTCACCAAATCTCGTAAAATTTTTTCGAAATCGCCCTCTCGAATCAGTGTGCGCGCGCGATATTCATCGCTCATCACTGGCGCGTCGATAGGCAATGTTTCCGAATGCCGAGATACAATCACCCGCCAAGGCTGATTTCGTCCCTCGCACAACTTCGCATCACGAATGGTCAGCGCAGGTCGATCTGCGCGGACAGTTTCTCCCGATGTCAAAATCGCATCCATCTCGGCACGCAATCGCTGCACATCGGCACGAGCTTCTTCTCCCGTAAGCCACTGCCCCTCGCCATCGGGCCGACTGATCCGCCCGTCGAGGCTCATCGCCATTTTGACCGTCACCCACGGCAGCCCTGTTCGCTGTACTTTGCTAAATGGCCGCAATATTTTCGCCGCCTCTTGCTCTAACACTCCTGAAACAACCTCAATTCCAGCACTTTCCAATCGCTCATTGGCTCGTCCCGCGTGCGCTGGATTAGGGTCGACACACGCATACACGACTCTTGTGATACCGGCATCGATCAACCCATCAACACAAGGCGGTGTTCGACCGAAGGTACTGCACGGCTCTAACGTCACATAGGCCGTAGCGCCTACGAGCGACTCTGCGCCATGGAGCTGTCGAGCATCCGCCATCGCCTCACGTTCCGCATGCGGATGCCCCGCACCGCGATGCCATCCTTTTCCGAACAACTTGCCGTTTTTGACGATGACCGATCCCACGGGCGGATTGGGCGCAGTTTTACCTACTCCCCACTGCGCTTGCTCGATCGCCAAACGCATCCACTTCTCATCATCGCTCATGCTCGCACCTCCTTTTTCTGCATGGCGATCAATTCCGGTGCTGCTAGCTTGGTGGCCCATTTTGCATAATGCACCACATGCCATCGCTCACCTTGGGCCGCAGCCCATTCTCTGACGGCCTCACTTTCTTCATCTCCGCCATCATGCCCTGGGTAACACACGATGGTCAGCACGCCACCCACCGCCATCAATCTTGCCGCAGCCTCCAAAGCGCGGAGTGTCGATGTCTTGGAGGTAATCAAAGCATGATCCGCACCGGGCAAATACCCTAAATTAAACATCACTGCTTTGACAGGCCCCACCACCCATTCTTCCATCCGTTCGTGCGATGTCCAGTGCCATTGATACACTTCATCCGCAATGCCATGCCGCTTCATTTGTTGAGTCGATGACTCTAACGCAGCCTCTTGCACATCAAATCCATGCACACGACCCGTGGGCCCAACACATTGCGCCAAAAAGACCGCATCATGCCCATTTCCCAAAGTTGCATCGATCACTTGATCACCCGGCAAGAGAATTTTCCGCAACCACTCATGGGCCATTTCTGTCGGCTTAGGAAAAAGACTCGATTTCATGACGACGTCGGCAATTTGGCAAAATACTCCTCCACACACAAGGTCGATTCCAAGGGCTTTTGATCAACCAGGCACTCTACCAATTTTCTTGCTGCCCAAGGAGCATACAATGAGCCTTTGGAACCCAGTCCATTCAAAACATACAAATTCTCTCCGATACGCCCCGCCACAGGATGGCTCTGTCGCAAAATCGGCCGAATGCCCGCTTGATGCGCCACCACCGCAAAATCTTTACCTCCTAAAAACGTCGCCATCTCTTGCAATCGCATCAGCCCTTCCTGCGTTGGCCCCGCATCCAGCGCATCCCAGGCATAAGTCGCACCAATTTTATAATGCTCATCACCCACCGGCACAAGCCACCCACGCCCTGTTACCATCCGTTCCTGTCGCCAACTCGGTGCATGAACAGTTAAAATTTCCCCGCGCGCACAACGGTGACGCCAAGGAACGGGATGTCCTCGAATCAGCCCAGCAGCACCCTCACACAAAATCGTCGTCTCCAAAGAATTGGGCGCAACAATCTCAAGCTGCTCATAGAGCCCCAAATGCGAAAAAAACTCTTTCGATGTACGCAAAAAATGCGCCACATCCAATCGCGCCCCTCCATGAATGAGCACTGCTACATCATCCGGCCAGCGTCGATCGGTCCCGATATTTTTGACCCAAGGAGCCGCAGAGCCGCTCACAAACTTGGATCGCTTTTTGACCGCCTCATCTTTCGTCAGCAATCTCCAAACCTCCAGTGGATGCCAAAATTTCGTTGCGGTGTGAGTCTCCACCCATCGATAAAATTGCTCGGCCTCCTCACGTCGTATCGAAAAATCAGGCGCTACCGCACACTGCTTCCCCGTCACGGGATGAATCAACCCGGCAGCGACAATCGAACTACCCGGCAAGCCAGAGTCGACAATACGAAAAGAAACACCCCGACGCCAAAAATGCCAAGCTGTGCAAGCGCCAGCAAGCCCCATTCCGACAATGACCAGGGGTTTCATCGACGGCGAAGCGCTTCTTTCAACGCATCATTCGGATCCACGCGATGCTCCTGATACCCCTTGGCATAGTTGAAAAGCCAATGATGATGGTATTCAAAATACACCTCCTTTTGCTCTTTGCTCAATTGATTCCAAATGGCGATGTTGAGTGCACGAGTCACTTTTTGCATCGAATGCAAGGTCAACTGACGCCCCTTACGAGCTTTTTGCACCTGCTTATGATTCAACTGCTCTGGGGAAGCCTCCACCAAATCATGATTGCTCAAACCCCATTGCTCCATCAATCCATCCATCGGCTGCACGCCATGATCTCGTTCTCCAGTCATTGTCGCGCAGAGAGATAGCAAGAATTCCTGGGCTTGCCCACCTTAAAAAACAACCACAGCAAACAGATCCGCCTGATCCGCCTGATCCGTCAGAAGAACTCTCGCACGCTGGATGAGGCAGGGAGGCGGGGACGCCTCCGCCACGGCAAAAAAAGAGCCCCGCACTTTGTTTCCAAAATGCGGGGCATATACCTGGCGACGACCTACTCTCACAAGACCTATCGTCTCACTACCATTGGCGCTGAAGCGTTTCACTTCCGGGTTCGG
>JBDLWB010000075.1:0-9050 GCA_039804425.1 Verrucomicrobiota bacterium | reverse complement strand
CGCTACAGAAGCGAGTATTTCGTGTGGTTTGCAGCTCATAACAATGAAGATCCTAGCAAAAGCCAGCCCAATAGCAACCGAAAGTCGAGATTCCTGTTACGCCGCCATCCGTCATCACGGAATCTGGGTCATGCTGTTGTCAGCGGGGCGATGACTTTTAGTAAGCTTTCGGACCTATTTACGAGAAACAAATCGATGGATTCTTTCATGTTACTTGACGATAGATTGGAGTCAGTGCATAGAGTGAGTCATGCGAACCATTGCTTTTTGTTTCTTTGCAATATGCCTGACGATGGGCAGTTACGCACAAACTACGGCACCCTTGGAGGTAGTCAACTCGGCTGTGGCGGCAGTGAATGATTTGGGGCGTCAAGTGGTGCTGGGAAAAGTGAAAACATCACTCGAGCGCATGAATCCACAGTGGAAAGAGCGCCTGAGCCGTCGTCTTGGTGGGCAAAAGCAGCTCGAACAGCAGTTTGACGATGCGTTAGCTGAAATGATGAAGCAAGGAACGAGTGTGGTATCCTTTAAAAGCTATGGATTCCCCAAAGTCTATGAAGTGTTTCCGGGGAAAAAGACCGAGGTCATTGATGGTAAGCCCGTTGAGGTATTGACCAATACCAAATGGATGTTGTTGATCCCGACCGAAGTGCGTTATCGAGTGCTGCAGCAGCAAGAAGCTTATATCATTGAAAGCAAAGGCTATCAGGTCGCGATTGCGGACAAAAGCAAACTGGATTGGACCTTCATTGATGGGGCTGGTCTGACGATCCAAGATCTGCGGAGTTTGTTCATCAGTTTGCCGGTGGACATGGAATTGCCTGAGATGAAGCGACGTGTGATTCCGAAAGAAGAATTTTTGAAGCAATAAGAAGCATGGGGAAAAAGCGAGAAAAAGTCGAGAAGTCGAGTAAATGGATTCGGCGCATGAAAGAGATGTGGGAGCAAGCGCAGAGTGAGCTATGCGAAGTTCGTCATTCCGCCATTCATGGTCGTGGGGTGTATGCAACTACCGACATTTTGAAAGATCAAAAGATCATCGAGTATGTTGGTGAGCTGATTGACAAAAGCGAAAGTGAAAGACGCGCCAATGTGCAGGCAGATCGAGCTGCCGAGCATGGAGAAGCTGCTGTTTACATTTTTACCATCGATGATGAGTATGACCTTGATGGCAATTTGCCATGGAATACCGCCCGCTTGATCAATCATTCCTGTGAGCCAAATTGTGAGGCGTGGATTGATGACACGAGGATCTATATTCATGCCTTGCGCGATATCAAAAAAGGAGAAGAGTTAACTTTCGACTACGGATTCGATATCGACACATGGGAAGAGCATCCTTGCCTCTGTGGTCGTCCGAGCTGCGTGGGGCATATTGTGAGCCGAACGCAGTGGGATGAACTGGCGAAAAGAAAAGCTGCTAAGCAGATGCATCACCAGTCACGCAAGCGTAAGCCTAAGGTGAAGTAGCTGCCGCCATCAAACTTATCGCTGCGTATGGTGTTGTGGGAATTGTCCTGCCAGCGCAGTTCATTCGCCATGGTGATACCGGCACCAGCGACGAGCCAGAGATCTTCAGCGATTTCACGTTCGAGAGTGAGACCCATGCGATAGGATTGCAGTGCGAGGTAATCCGACTCGGGGGTATCGATGTTCCAATAACCGCCAACCACTTCTCCAGTGAAGCGCAGCACCCAGCTCGGCATCACGCGGTAGCGGGCTTCCACGGTAAATCCGCGCCATTGAAGGCGTAGTTGGTCATTTGCTTGATAGACAAAGCCAAGATAAGGAAAAATCTGTGGCTCGCCTACTGCGCGGGTGTAGGCCACGCCGAAATTGAGTTCCATCTTTTCATTCCAACGGTAATTGCCACCGAGGCGGGCGTCGACAAACATGTCATCGGTCGTGATCGAATCGAGATCGCTCGAAAGACCTGGGCTGATGCGGGCGTTGTAGCTCCAGTCACTGACTTCTGGGCGATAGAGCAGAACCATGGGCAATTCGAGTAGATGCAAATCTTCTTCAAAAGCCGCCCCCGTGGCGCTTGGGCCATCGAGATGAATTTGTTCATAGCGTGCTCCACTGAGGAGATACCAGTCCTTTGTTAGCGCCAGTGGTTGATGCAGAGGCGACTGCAAGCGCCACTGATCGAACTGCAAGTCGGTAGCGCCACGTTCCGAGTCGTGTGTGCCATACGAATGCCATTGCAGCTTCGCGACGCCGAAGTCGAGATCATCCGCCCAGCAGGAAACACCGAGCACAGCGAGAAGGGAAAGAGAAAGTTTCATTGGCATGGGAAGAAAATCAGCGCTATCCTAGAGAAGTGGATCGAGATGACAAGCCCTCAATTTTTGCGCAGCGCGTCTATGACCTGGTGAGGCAAATTCCTCGCGGGAAAGTCGTGACCTATGGTGACATCGCCCAGGCGCTCGGAGGTTCTTCACCGCGTGCGGTAGGGCAAGCACTGCGGCGCAATCCCTACGCGCCACAAGTGCCGTGTCATCGGGTGGTGGCCAGTCATGGGAAGATTGGTGGGTTTTTTGGAAAAACCCGTGGTGATGCATGGATGCAAAAGAAAATCTTGTTAGAGAAAGAAGGCGTAGCGATCTGCGAAAATGTGATCGATCTCGCGCGATTTCGGCATCGATTTTGAAAGCTCTCGACTCATTCTTGCGTAATGATGGTTCGATGAAATGGCTGTTGGTCATGATGCTAGCTTCCGCTCCGTGTGTTGCTGATGTGCAGCGGCAGTGGCAGAGCGAAATCGTGCCGATTTTAGAAAGCTACTGCTTCGATTGTCATGCGGATGGCATCAAAAAAGGCGACTTCAGCTTCGATGCCTTTCCCGATGTGGCATCGATGCAAGCCAAGCGTGATGCGTGGAAGCGCGTTCGCGAAAACTTGGCCTACGAGCTCATGCCGCCGCCCGATCGCGATCAGCCGACATCGGACGAGAGGAAAAAGCTCATCGCATGGATCGACGCGGCCGTTTTTCCTGTCGATCCCAACAACCCCGATCCCGGGCGCGTGACGCTGCGTCGATTGAATCGCTTCGAATATCGCAATACCGTGCGCGACTTGATTGGCGTCACTCCCGACATCCAGCTACTGCCGCCCGACGATGCGGGCTATGGTTTTGACAACATCGCCGATGTGCTCACGCTATCACCGACCCACGTCGACTCCTACCTCACGGCGGCATCGCAAGCGCTGGATCAAGCCTATCGCAAGGCACAGCCGCCGCGCCAAAAATTGCCAAGAGAAAGTTTTCAAGGGCAATACGAGAAATACGCCCAACACATTGTGATTCCGAGCAATCGACGCCTCCACCGCAATGTTCGGCTCGAGGCGGGGCGTCATCGGGCGGTGTTTTACATCAGCGGACAGCAAGCAGGTCCAGACCGCGTCAAAGCGCGATTGAGCTTCGGCTCACAGACCAAGACCATTTCCCTGGCGGACAACAAGCCGAAATACTTCTCGCTCGAGCTCGAAGGCAAGGCAGGTGAGCAGACCGTGGCGATAGAATTTCTCAATGATTACTACGAAGAAGCGACGAAAAAAGATCGGAATTTGCTGATCCATCAAGTCAGCATTCTAGGGCCCATCAAGTCAAATGTCGTGCGCCCGGCGTTCTTTCCCGAGCGTCCGAGTGCCATGGGCGATGAGGTCTATGCGGCTCTTGCGTTGCGCCATTTTCTCTCGCGAGCCTTCCGTCGGCCAGTGGCCAACGAGGAAATTGCGCGCTATGCGGCGTTAGCGAAATCCCAGCGATCACCGCAGCAAAGCCTCGAAGAATCCCTGCGAGTTGCCTTCGAGGCAGCGATGGTATCCCCGCAGTTTTTGTTTCGCGAAATGCATGCCGTTTATGCCAAAGAAAAACCCGGCACCATCTTGCCCGTGCCCGAGCTCGCCTTGGCGTCGCGCATTTCCTATTTTCTCTGGAGCTCCGCGCCGGAGGATTCGACCTTATCCCTCGCGGCGCAAAAGCAACTGCGGCAGAATGCACAGCGCGAAGTCGAGCGCATGATACGCAGCCCCAAATCCAGTGCCTTGATCGAGCGCTTTTTTGCGCAATGGTTGCAGTACCAAGACGTCGCCTTCATTCCCATCGACAAACAGCTTTATCCATCGGCGCGACAACTGCGCAAAGACTTCATCGAAGAAACGCGTCGGTTCTGCGATGATCTGTTGCGCAACAACCAGCCGATCACGCGCTTGATCGATGCCGATTATACCTTCGTCAACGAGCGCTTAGCGCAGCACTACGGCATCCCGCAGATCCAGGGAGAAACCTTTCGCAAAGTCAGCTTGGCCCAGCAGCAACGTCGGGGAGTGCTCACGCATGCAGCGATATTGGCCGTCACATCCAATCCGAATCGGACATCGCCCGTGAAGCGCGGGAAATGGGTGCTCGAGACCTTGCTCGATGCCGCGCCACCGCCACCACCGCCGAACGTGCCATCGCTGCCTGCGGCGAAGCACGGACAGAGTGCCGCGACACTGCGACAGCAGCTTGAAACGCATCGCAAAGATGCTGCTTGTGCTTCGTGTCACAAGTTGATGGATGGCATCGGTTTTGCCTTCGAGGGATTCGATGTCGATGGTCGTTTCCGTGGTCCCGACATCGATACGCGCGGTCAGCTTTCGACCGGAGAAACGGTCGATTCCCCCGCAGCGCTGGCGCGATTGATTGCGGGGCAGCGCGTCGATGAATTTCATCGGGCTTTCGCGGCAAAATTGCTCACCTTCGCGTTAGGGCGTGGGCTCGACTACTACGACAAACCTGCGGTCGATCAAATCGTGGCCTACGCGGCAAAACACGATCACCGAGTGCAGAGCTATCTCCACGCGGTGATTCAGTCCTATCCATTTCAGCACTATCGTCGCTGAGGAGAGTGCGTGGCTTGTTCAGCTTTTCGGCGATTTTTTCGCAGCCTTCTTGGCAGATTTTTTCGCGGCCTTTTTCGCTACCGGAGCAGCTTCGGCTCCCGTTGCGGGGCCAGTTGCGGCTTTTTTCGGGAAACGCGGTTCGCGCTCGGGGAAGTCAAAGCCGATTTGATAGGTCTTCGGATCGAGCTGCAGATAGGCATCGAACTTGCGCTTGGTTTTGTTCGACACAAATCCCTTCAGCAAGTTCGTCTTGCCTTCGCTGAGCAATTTCAGAATTTCCTCGGCAGGAAGTTCTTTTTGCAAAATGGCTCGACCAATGCGCAGTCCATCCTTGTCCTTCGGTGTAACGATCGCGGGCACGTAGTAGGCCTTTTCCGTTTGATAGACTTTGGCATTCGTGCCATCGGCGAGCACGGCGGTGCCGACGATCATTTCCTCGGTCAGCTCGACCTTGGTATCGGGATCGTCTTGATCGAATTGGAAATTGATCTTGAACTTATCATCGAGCTTCAGCGAGGCATCGAAGGGCTTATTGAAGCGCGACTTGAATCCCGTGATCGGACCGACGATGCCTTTGGTGAGAAGTTCACGCGCTTCATCCATCGAGATTTCGCGTGAGGCGATGTGCTTCTTGATCGAGAACTTGCAATCGGGCGTGCGACACTCATACGTGGCATCCGTTTGCTTCAACGCCGCAGCACCGCAGCGTGGGCAAGGCGCGGCGAGGTCGGGGAAACTGCGGCCTTTCGAGGCTTCGGCATGACTGCGGGCTTTTTCGACAATTTCACGAGTGTAGGCTTCAATCTCCTTCATGAAGACATCGCGCGACAACTCGCCTTGTTCCATTTGTCGCAGTTTGTATTCCCAATCGCCCGTAAGAGCAGGGGAGCTGAGTCCATCGATTTTCATTTCGCGCACCAAGCGGATCAAGGTCATGCCATTGGGAGTGACATGCAGGTCGCGACCATCGCGTGCGAGATATTTTTGCGCAATCAGGCCTTCAATGATCGCGGCACGAGTAGCGGGTGTGCCGAGACCTCGTTCCGACATCGCTTCGGCGAGTGCCTCGTCATCGACCAATTTGCCTGCGCCTTCCATCGCCGAGAGCAGCGTGGCTTCATTAAAGCGAGCAGGAGGTTTGGTGGCATCGGCCTTGACCTCGACTTCGAGCGCTTGGGCCTTTTCTCCGGCGGAGATTCCGACCAGTTCATCCTTATTCGCGGCGACGCCGATACGGCGACCGTAGACTTCCATCCATCCGGGTTTGGTCAAAACTTTGCCAGTGGTGAGGAAAGTATCCGTGAGCGTGGGCGAGTGCGTGATGCGCGTGTAGCGGCGAGTCAGTTCGAATTCGGCGGCAGGGTAAAAAACCGCGATGAAGCGTTTGGCGACCAGGTCATAGACCTTCGCTTCCAGATCATTGAGCTTGCTGAATGCTCCGGTAGGAATGATGGCGAAGTGATCGCTGACTTTCTTGTCATCAAACACGCGCTTGCTTTTCGTCAATTGCGGGCCGCCGGGTTGATTGCCTTGCAGCACGGCCTGGGCGTAAGGAGCCAGCGGTGCAAAGCCCTCTGCGATTTCGCCGAGAGTCTTGCGCACGGTGCCGATGTAGTCTTCGGGCAGATACTTCGAATCCGTTCGCGGATAGGTGAGCATCTTGTGCTTTTCATAGAGCGCTTGAGCGATTTGCAGTGTCGCTTTGGCCGAGAGACCGAGTCGAGAAGAAGCATCGCGCTGCAGCGAAGTGAGGTCGTAGAGTTGGGGAGCGATTTGCGATTGCGGCTTCGTTTCCTCCGAGGCAACACCAGCTTTTCCAAGACAGCGTTGTTTGATTTCTTCAGCCGTGTTCGAATCCCAGATGCGTTCGGCTTTGCTATGGGGGTGCGACTCGTCCTTTTTCCAAGACTCATCGATCCACGTGGCGGGGTAATTGCCCTTGCTGACTTGGAATAGTGCGGCGACTTCCCAATACGATTGCGGGACAAAAGCTTGAATCTCCGCTTCGCGCTGCGCGAGGATCGACAGAGTAGGGGTTTGCACACGGCCCGCAGCGGTGATGTTAAAGCCACCGTGGCGCGAGCGGAAGCAAGTCAAGGCGCGCGTGGAGTTGAGTCCGACCAACCAATCGGCCTCCGAGCGGCACTTTGCCGCATCGGCGAGGTGTCGCATCGCCGAAGACGGGCGCAGATTTTGCCATGCTTCGAGGATGGCGTTTTGGGTCATCGACTGCATCCACAAGCGCTTCACCGGTTTGTCGATTTTTCCGTATTCGATGATGTAGCGGAAAATCAGTTCCCCCTCGCGGCCGGCATCGCAGGCGTTGATGATTTCGGAAACATCTTTGCGCTTGGCCAATCTCAGCACTTGTTTCAGGCGACTCTCACTATCTGCGATCGGGTCGAGCTCAAACTGCGGCGGAATCGCGGGGAGCACATCAAACTTCCACGGCAGATTCTTGCCATTCGGCCCTGTGGGCATGCGCAGCTCAATCAAGTGACCGACGGCCGAGGTGATGATGGCTTGGTCGTTCTCGAACCAAGTATCGCGGCCACTGCCTTCTTTTTCAAACTTCCCGAGAGGCTTAGCAAGGGCGCGGCTGAGGTCGGTCATGACACTCGGTTTTTCGGCAATGATCAGAATTTTTCCCATGGAGTCGGTGGCTGAAGCTGTGTTAGGGCAATGGAACTGCGTTTGTTGAGAAAGTGACTAGGGGCAGAAATGACGGAAATGCAAGCGCATTTTTCAAAAAGTGGCGCAAGATCGGTAAAATGGCGTGAAGTGATGAGCAGGGGATCAAGCTAGGGAGCGAATCTCCCATGGTAGGAACGCAAGCGGCCATCGAGGCTGGTTTTGACAGAATTTCAGAATTTTCAGAATTCTGTCATGAAAATCATCCCGAGATTCAACAGTCCGATACCGCTTTGTTCAGAATTCCAAAAGATGGGGCTCATCTCCTTCTCTAGTCATTCTGAAAATTCTGAAATTCTGTCAACTCGGCTTCCCTTCATCGAGACAAACAATTCTCCTTGGTCTGCCTTAAAGAGCATGGCTTTCCCTTGCTTGATCGCCGTGAAGTGATGAGGGCTCAGGTTGATTTGACAGAGCGCGGCATCTCGTTTATGAATAGGATCTTTCCCATTCGGTATGTCTGCTCTTTTTTCTCCGTATTCCCTCAAGTCCGTCACCTTACGCAACCGCATTGGCGTGCCGCCGATGTGTCAATATCGAGCCGAGGAGGGTTTGGTCAACGATTGGCATTTGTCGCACTACGCTAGTCTGGCTCGCGGCGGTGCAGGGTTGGTCGTTGTAGAGGCGACGGCAGTGGCCCCGGAGGGTCGGATCAGCCCTGGTTGCACGGGATTGTGGTCGGATGAGCAAGCCAGTGCCATGGCGCCGATTGCTGCAGCGATTCGGTCGGCGGGAGCGGTGCCCGGCATCCAGATCGCTCACGCAGGGCGCAAGGCGAGCGCGAATCGTCCTTGGGAAGGCGATGATCACATGGCGATCGAGGATCCACGTGCGTGGGAAACCATTTCGCCCTCGGCGGTCGCATTTGGCGGTGGGCTATCGCGTGTGCCCCGTGAGATGAGCTTAGCTGATATCGCGCGGGTGCAAGCCGATTTCGTTGCGGCGGCACGTCGGGCGCTCGAGGCGGGATTTGAATGGCTGGAGCTGCATTTTGCCCATGGCTATTTGGGGCAAAGTTTCATGTCGCGACACGCCAATCATCGTGATGATGCATACGGTGGCAGTTTTGAAAATCGGAGTCGTTACCTCATCGAAACTTTGCGTGCTGTGCGTGCCGTATGGCCCGAGCATTTGCCGCTGACAGCGCGCTACGGGGTGATCGAATACGATGGTTATGATGAAGAAACGATGACCGAATCGGTAGAGCTTGCCAAAATCCTTCGCGCCGAGGGGCTTGATTTGTTGAGTGTGAGCGTCGGATTCTCTACGCCCGATGCAAACATCCCATGGGGGCCAGCATTTCTTGGGCCTGTGGCAGAAGAGATCCGTCGTGAAGCTCAGATCCCGGTGTCCTCGGCGTGGGGTTTCCAAGATCCAGCAGTCGCGAATGACGCAATCGCATCGGGTCAGCTCGATGTGGCATTGATCGGTCGGGCCCACTTGGCCAATCCGCACTGGTCGTATTTCGC
>JBDLWB010000074.1:0-4860 GCA_039804425.1 Verrucomicrobiota bacterium | reverse complement strand
GCTCTATCACCAGCCCAATCACCGACTACATGACGTGGACAACTTTCCATCACGAGCGGTCAATGCGGCGACGAATCTAACAGTCTCACCAATTGAGCCGAGACACAAGAACCACCAAAGGCAACCCATCGTCAAAGACGATCTGGAAACCATGCTCGTCAACCTCTCTAGTGGATCCTCACCAACGCGAAACTCTTCATCCGGGTCAGAGGGCCATGATTCAATATTCTCCACTCCACTCCACTCCCCCCCATACCCACCAGTCCGACAAGCTAGGGAGCGAATCTCCCGTGATAGGAACGCAAGCGGCCATCGAGGCTGGTTTTGACAGAATTTCAGAATTTTTCAGAATTTCGTCATGGCAATCATCCCGCGATTCACCACTCCGATCTCGCTTAGTTCAGATTTCTCGAATAGGGATTCATCTCCTTCTCTGGTCATTCAGAAAATTCTGAAATTCTGTCAACGCGGCTTCCCTCCATCGAGACCAACGGTTCTCCTTGGTCTACCTTACAGAGCATGGCTTTCCCTTGCTTGATCGCCGTGCATGCTGCCATAACAAATGCTTCTTGCGTCCGATGCCGCCACCAGATAACGTGAGGAAATGAAAATCACTTTCTGTGGCGCAGCCGGCACGACAACGGGCTCGCAGCATCTTCTGGACGTCAATGGTCAACGCATTCTACTCGATTGCGGACTCTATCAAGGTCATCGCATGGAAGCTCATGAGATCAATTGTGACTTCCCTTACTTCGATCCAACGAGCATCGATACTGTCGTTCTTTCTCACGCTCACATTGATCATGCCGGCAATCTACCCAACCTCTGCCGCAAAGGATTTCGCGGCAATATCTTTGCTACGTTCGCCACACGCGATCTTTGCCAAATCATGCTCGCCGATAGCGCACGCATCCAAGAAAGCGATGTCAATTGGCTCAATAAACACAAAAAACGCCAAGGCATGGAACCCGTCGCGCCGCTCTACTCGGTGCAAGATGCGGAACGCTGCTTGCGTCAGTTTGTCACCATCAATTACCAACGGCCGATGCTGATTGCACCTGGTGTAACACTCACTTTTCTCGATGCCGGCCACATCCTCGGCAGCGCACAAGTTTTGTTAGAAATCGATGACCAAGAAGACGGCAAACACAAACGTTTTCTGTTTTCTGGCGACGTCGGACGCGGGCAAAATGATTTGTTGAATGATCCTGAACCCAGCTCTGACATCGACATCCTACTGATGGAAAGCACCTATGGTGGACGGGAACACGAAGTGCCCGCGGGCGTCGATGCTCACATCGGTCAAGTCATCAACGATGCCATCAAACGCCGTGGAAAAATTTTCATTCCCGCCTTTGCTGTCGAACGAACACAACAGATTTTGTTTGTGCTGCATCAATTGTTCGAAAAAAACGTCATTCCTGCCGTGCCCGTTTTTGTCGATAGTCCGCTGGCGGTTAGCGCTACGGAAATTTTCCGACTGCACCCAGAAGGCTTCAATCATCGGGTTTACGAAGCCTTGTTTGAACGGCAAAATCCTTTTGGTTTTGAAAACCTCACGCTGATTCGCCAAGTCAAAGCCTCGAAGGAACTCAACGACCTCGATGGCACCGCCATCATCATCGCCGCCTCGGGCATGTGCGAAGCGGGTCGCATTCTCCATCACCTCAAAAATGGCATCGATGACCCGAAAAACACCGTGCTTTTTGTCGGCTATTGCGCCGAGCACACACTCGGACGACGGATTCGCGAAGGAGAGAAGGAAGTGCCGATTCTTGGCGACCGCTACCACGTGCGAGCACACATTGAAAAAATCGATAGTTTTTCAGGACACGCAGATCACTCGGAATTGCTCGACTACTTTTCGCGCATCGGCGGCAAAAAAGAACGCGTTTTTCTCGTCCACGGTGAACCGAATGGCGCACAAGCTCTCAAGGAAGCACTGGATGCCACGCACGATGGAAAAATCGAAGTGGCCGTGCGCGGTCGTGAGGTCACGGTCTAACAGGTGATCGATGCTTTTTCTCCGATGAATTCACATGGGCCCTCATGGCTCCGTCGTTACGCGCACCTTCCCCGCTGCCTCTGGTGCTTGGCGCTGGGGCAATTTTTGTTGCATTGGGATGAAACGCGTCATTGTTGAACTTCGCCCTTCGCAGGCTTTGGTGCCATCTGACGCGGAACGTGATAGCTCGCCGCGCGTTTGTTGCAAATGCTCCGCGCTTACGACATTGCCAATTGGCTGATTTTTCTCACCACCGCCATCTTGGCGCGGCAGAGCCGATGCGGAAAATTTCCGACTCCCGCGCTTTGTGATTTGCCTAATCGCTCGAGTGACGTAAGGATTGCTGCCGATGAGTGGAACGGAATTAACTCCCATGATGGCGCAGTACCAAACCATGCGCCGCACTCTGCCTGCGGACATCATCCTGCTCTACCGTCTCGGCGATTTTTACGAGATGTTTTTTGAGGACGCAAAGGCCGCGGCTCCCATTCTCAATGTGGCTCTGACCAAACGCCACCTCGTGCCGATGTGTGGCATCCCGTGGCACGCTGCCGAATCCTACATTGCTCGACTTCTCAAGGCCGGCAAACGTGTCGCGATCGCGGAACAAACATCGGAACCGAAACCAGGAAAAATCGTCGAACGAGAAATCGTGCGCATCCTCACGGCGGGGTCGATCGATGACATGCAGTTGCTCGATCAACAACGGGCGAATTATCTCGCTGCCGTTTTCCAGCAGTCAGGAAAACGCTTCGGCCTCGCCTGTGTCGATCATTCCACGGGCGAATTCACTGTCGCCGAGTTCTCGGAGTTTTCTGCGCTGGAAGATGAACTCAGCCGACTCGCCCCCGCCGAGGTCTTGATTCCCGAGGACCAGACGTCGATGTTTGGTGCGCTCACTCACGCGTTGGCCTATGATGCCTATCCATTTCTCCCCGCCCAAGCCGAACCGCTGTTGCTTGATCACTTCGGTGTGCAATCGCTCGATGGCTTTGGCTGCAGTCACTTGCCCGCAGCGATTGGCGCTGCTGGGGCGACCTTGCATTACTTGATTCACAGTCTCCGACGTCAATGTCAGCACATCCGCTCATTGCGGGTGCGGGATTCAGGCGATCAAATGCTCATCGATCAGGCCTCCCAGCGCAATCTCGATCTCGTCGAGGCGCGCTCGGGGCGCGAACACAGCTTGCTTGGTGTGCTGGATCGCACCCAAACGCCGATGGGAGCTCGCTTGCTACGCGAGTGGATTCTCCATCCGTCTCGCGATCTTGCTTTGCTTCAACAACGCCAAGATTTCATCGCATCGCTGCTGCAAGAACCGTATGTGCTGTCGAAATGCCGTGAGGCTCTCAAGCACATTCGCGATATCGAACGCAGCACCAGCCGCTTGGTTCAAGGCGCCGGAAATGCTCGCGATCTGTCGCAACTCACGCTTTCTCTGGAATGCATTCCTGCTCTGAAACAAGATCTTTCGGCGCTGCCCCATCACACCGCCCAGTCGCAGAAAATCATCGATCAACTCCACGACTTCACCGCACTCACCACCAGCTTCACCGCTGCGCTCGCCGAAGAACCGCCAGCTTCGCTCAAAGAAGGTGGCCTCATCCGCGATGGCTACTCGGCCGAGCTCGATGAACTCCGCAGCATCTCCCGCGATGGCAAGGGCTGGATCGCCCGCTTGCAAGAATCGGAACGCCAACGCACGGGCATCGACTCGCTCAAAATCAAATTCAACAATGTCTTCGGCTATTTCATCGAAATCAGCAGCTCGAAGCTCGCCATGGTGCCGGAGGATTACACCCGCAAGCAAACTCTCGCCAATGCCGAACGCTTCATCACTCCCGCGTTGAAGGAAATGGAGCAAAAGGTCCTCGGCTCGGAGGAGCGTTCGCGACAGCTCGAATACGAGCTCTTTCTCGAACTCCGCGCGCAGGTGCAACAACACCTCGATGCCCTCCAATCCACCGCCGCCGCCGTCGCGGTGCTGGATGTACTATGCTCGTTTGCCGAAACCGCGCAACGCTTCCGCCACGTGCGACCGCAGCTGGTCACGGAAAAAATTCTCACCATCACCCACGGTCGCCATCCGGTGCTTGAACAAACTCTCGTCGGCGAAACGTTCGTGCCGAATGATACGCAGCTCACGCCCGATAGCGGACTCCTGCACCTGATCACCGGACCGAACATGGCGGGTAAATCGACCTACATCCGCCAAGTCGCACTGATCACTCTCATGGCGCAAATCGGGGCCTATGTCCCCGCCGAAGCCGCGACCATTGGCTTGGTCGATCGCATTTTCTGCCGTGTCGGCGCCTCAGATGACCTTTCGCGCGGGCAATCGACCTTCATGGTGGAGATGAGCGAAACCGCCCTCATCCTCAACAATGCCACGGCCTCCTCGCTGGTGATTCTCGATGAAATCGGCCGCGGCACGGCAACCTTCGATGGCCTTTCAATCGCCTGGTCGGTCGCCGAGCACTTGCACGATCTGACGCAATGTCGCACGCTTTTTGCCACCCACTATCATGAGCTGACCGACCTCAGCAACACGCGCCCCGCCGTCGCGAATTACAACGTCGCCGTCCGCGAGTGGAATGAGGAAATCATTTTCCTGCGCAAAATCCTCCCCGGCTGTGCTGATAAATCCTACGGCATCCAAGTCGCACGTCTCGCCGGGCTACCGCAGTCGGTCATCGATCGCGCGAAAGCCATTCTCAGCCACCTCGAACTGCACTCGACCCGCCCGAATGCCAGTGCCGAGGGCCCGAAGGCCAAAAACACCCGCCAAACGAGCACTCTACCCACCGCCAATCCACCACAGCTCGATCTGTTTGATCAGTGGTAAATGGTTAAGC
>JBDLWB010000073.1:0-6528 GCA_039804425.1 Verrucomicrobiota bacterium | reverse complement strand
GGAGCATCAGTGTTCGCGCTTGGTGCTGGCGCATCATGGCGATGATCAAGCGGAGACGGTTTTATGGCGGATGATGCGAGGAGCGCACGGCAGCAAAGGCATGCGCCGCGTGCAGTCGATGCTCATTGCGGGGCATACGTTACAAGTTTTGCGTCCTTTGTTAGGTCAACGCAAAGAGCCATTGCGGGCCTATCTGCGGGATTTGGGGCAGGACTGGCGCGAGGATGCGAGCAATGCCGAGCCCTTTGCGATTCGCAATCGACTGCGTCACGAATTACTACCGCTGATGAATCAAATCGCCTCGCGTGATGTTACACCCTGCTTAATGCGGCAGGCGTTGGCATGGCAAGACATGGAAGAAGTCCAGCAATGGGCGCTCGAGCAGGCGCGAGTGGTGGATCCGCGGGGTCGACTGCATGTGCCAACGGTGAGAGCCTTGCCCGTGGCGATGCAGATGTTGGTGTTGCATGACTACTTGCAGCGTCAACAAATCCCAGAAATGTCGCGGGATTTATTAGAGCGCTGCCTTGCCTTGCTACAGCCCGAAGCTGCGGCCTTGGTGAACTTACCTGGTGGCAAATTTCTCCGTCGGCGCCAAGCGCGGTTATGGATCGAGGGATAGCAGCATCCTGCGATGCGTGGGGTACATTCATTTGCATGCTCGGTTGAGTCATGAAAAAAACGTGTTATCGTAGTCGGCGACCGATTGCATCAGCGGATGATGCGTTTCGGAAAATGTTTCCTTCGAATTCCTATGGTCTCTCCTTTTCACATTCGACGTTCCGCGGAGCGTGGTCACGCCCATCATGGTTGGCTGGATTCTTATCACAGCTTCAGTTTTGCCGATTACTACGATCCGCGCTTCATGGGGTTTCGGTCCTTGCGCGTGATCAATCAAGATCGTGTGGCGCCGGGTCGGGGTTTTGGCACGCATCCGCATCGCAACATGGAAATTTTCAGTTATGTTGTCGAAGGTGCGCTCGAGCACAAAGACAGCATGGGGAATGGTCGCGTGCTCGCACCAGGGCAAATTCAACTGATGAGCGCGGGGACTGGTGTGACGCATAGCGAATTCAATCCGAGTCAAGACCAAGAAGCGCATTTTTTGCAGATATGGCTGACGCCTCGGCAACATGGGCTTTCACCTCGCTACACCGAGTGGCACCCCGATCCTGCGCGGGAAAACGACCCGAAAGTTCTCGTGATTTCTCCCGACGGCGAAGATGGTTCTGCTGTGATTCAGCAAGATGCGTGGGTCTACCGACTGCGTCTCGCCGCTGGGCAAGAAATGACGCATGAGTTAGGTGTCGAGCGTGGGCTATGGCTGCAAGTGATTCGTGGCGACATCGAGGTGTCTGGACATATGCTGCATGCGGGAGATGCGATTAGCACCGAGCAAGCAGGTTTGTGGCGATTCGTGGCAAAATCTGATAGCGAAGCCTTACTTTTCGATCTTCTCTGAGATTGTCTCCTCTGGGCTTTTCGCTGAAACTTCGATCGATGGGGGCTTGGGGATTGGTAGGAAATGGTGGCAGGTTCTGCCCACAAAAAAGCCGCACCAGAGTGGTGCGGCTTTTTTGTGACGTGGTCGGTTAGCGTTTTGAGAACTGGAAGCGCTTGCGGGCGCCGGGGCGACCTGCCTTTTTGCGCTCCTTCATGCGACCATCGCGCGTGAGCAAGCCGTGAGGTTTGATCAGCTTGCGGATCTCGGGATTGAGCTGGGTCAGAGCGCGAGAGATGCCGAGGCTGATGGCGCCGACTTGGCCGTGAATGCCACCGCCTTTGGCGACGACTTTGACGTCGAACTTATTGATCAAATGACCGTGTTGGAAAGGAAGAAGCACGGAATTTTGGAGAGGAATGGTAGGAAGATATTCCTCAAAAGTGCGACCGTTGATGATGATTTGGCCGGAACCCTCGGACAACCAGACGTGTGCGATGGCATTCTTGCGGCGACCGGTGGCGGATGCTGTGGTGATTTCGCTCATGGAATAGATTAGTAAGAGGTTGAGAAATTACGCAAGAACGCGCTCGACGGGTTGTTGTGCTGCGTGCGGGTGATCAGCACCGGCGTAGACTTTCAGTTTGGTGAACTGTTGGCGGCCCAGGCTGCCTTTCGGAAGCATGCCCCAGATGGCGCGCTCCAAAAGAAGAACGGGACGACGCTTGCGGACCATGCGAGGAGTTTCCACTTTCTTACCACCGACGTAACCGGTGAAGCGGGTGTAGATCTTGTCATTTTCCTTCGTGCCGCTGAGACGAACTTGATCGGCATTGATGATGACGACAAAGTCACCGGTGTCGATGTGAGTCGTGAAAATCGGCTTGTGCTTGCCGCGCAGCAGAACGGCGGCCTCGACAGCAACGGCACCGAGGATCTTGTCCTTCGCGTCGATGATGTGCCATGTGCGTTGCACGTCCTGTGGCTTGGCGGAAAATGTTTTCATACAAATGGATGAGGATATCAATTAGGTGATCAAAGCAACGCAGCAACCATCAAGTTCGCTGCGGGGGCGCGAAAACTAGAGGTCTGCGACGTTGATGTCAATGCAAAATCTCAAATTTTCGTGGATTTTTTTATTTTAGCATTGCCAAATGCTTAAAAATCGTAAGGATTGCGCCGCGTTGCGACAGAAATTTTGTGATTTTTGCGCATGGCTGACTTAGACAAGATATTATGGCAAACTTTCACCGACCCGCAGGCAGATCACAGGGCAAATCCGCACGTCCTTCGGGACCACGTCCTGATGCTGGTCCACGGATTCGCAAAGGTGCGAAAGGTGGAGAAGATAAAGCCATCGAAGTCGAAGGCACGGTCTCTGCTGTTTTGGCAGGCACCATGTTCAAGGTGAAGATGACCAATGGTCACGAAGTGCTCGCGCACATTTCCGGTAAAATGCGTAAGCGCTTCATTCGCTTGGTCGTGGGTGACGTCGTGCGCATGGAAATGTCTCCGTATGACACCACTAAGGCGCGCATCGTTTTCCGCGTTGGCTGATCCGCGCCTCATGAGATGAGGCGGAGCTGATGCTCAGACGGAATGGGCTGTTTCTTTACTCTTTGACGCGTTCGACGTTGGCGGAGAGTTGCAGCAATTTTTCGTCGATGTGTTCGTAGCCGCGATCGATGTGATAGAGTCGTGAAATGGTGGTTGTGCCCTTCGCGGCGAGTCCGGCGAGCACAAGTGCGGCCGATGCGCGGAGGTCGCTTGCCATGACGGGAGCGGCGGAGAGTTCTTTGACTCCCTTGATGATCGCCGTGCCGGCATCGACCTTGATGTCGGCGCCCATGCGTTTCATTTCTGCGCAATGCATGAAGCGTTGCGGGAAGATGGTGTCTTTGACGACAGAGATGCCGGGAGTGGTGGCGAAGACAGCCGTCATTTGCGCCTGCATGTCGGTGGGATAGCCGGGATAGGGCGCAGTGACAATTTCGGCGCCGACGGGGTTTTCGCCACGATGAATGGTCACGCGGTCGCCCGCTTCATTGAAGATCATTTGATGGCCACAGTCTTCAAACACCTTGGTGATGGCCGTCATGTGCTCGCGGCAGACGCGATGCAGAGTAACGCCTTCACCCGCGATGACAGCTGCGGCCATGAAAGTACCCGCTTCGATGCGATCGGGGATGACCGTGTGCTCCACGCCTCCGAGAGAGGTGACGCCTTGGATGGTGATGCGACGTGTGCCCGCGCCTTCGATCTTCGCCCCGAGTCCGTTGAGGAAATTCGCGAGGTCTTCGACTTCTGGCTCAGCAGCAGCGGACTCAATCACGGTGGTACCTTCTGCAAAAACGGCAGCCATCATCACATTGTCGGTGCCGAGCACAGTGGGTCCGTGGGTGCCGCGCAAATTGATTTCCGCACCTTTCAGGCCACCTTTGGGAGCCGTAATGATGATGTTGCCGGAGTCGAATTCCGTGGTCGCGCCGAGAGCTTCTAGGCCCCGCAGATGGAGGTCGACCGGTCGATCGCCAATGATGCAGCCGCCGGGGAGAGAGACGACCGCACGGCCGGTGCGAGCGAGCAATGGTCCCATGACGCAGATGGAGGCGCGCATGCGGCGTACCAAATCATAGGGAGCGGTATCGCTGATCGACTTGTTGTGAATGCGCACGGTGCCCGAGCTGCGTTCGATTTCACCGCCGAGCGCGGAGATGATTTGCACCATGTAGTTGGTATCCGAAACATCCGGTACGCGGCGGATGATCACCTCGTGGTCCGTTAAAAGAGAAGCAGCAAGAATGGGCAGCGAGGCGTTTTTCGAGCCAGAAATGTTGATGCTACCGCGCAGAGTGGCGCCGCCGTGTACGAGAAGTTTGTCCATAGTGTGTGGGAAAATCAAGAGGTTGCCCTCGTGGCATCAGAGTTTGAGTTGAGAGGCCGTTTGGCAAGGGGAAAACGTGCAATGCCGGAAATGTCTTTGCGCAGCTCGATTTCATCCAGTCCATGCGCTTGCAACATGGCGCAGACAGCTTCGCCTTGATCGTGACCGACTTCCATCGCAATTCGGCCGCCGGGTTGGAGGAAATGTTGGACTTGAGCGCAAAACGAGCGAATCAGATCGAGGCCATCGGCGCCAGAAAAAAGAGCGAGCTCCGGATCGTGCTGGACCTCGGGCGACAGCGTGTCGCGATCGACCTCTGGCACGTAGGGCAAGTTCGCGACAATGAGGTCGTAACTTTCCGATAGGTGAGAAAAAAGCGATGTTTCGTAAAATTCGATGTTCGTAATACCGAGCAGTTCGGCATTTTCCTTCGCGAGCGATAAGGCGCCTGGTGAGACATCGGCGAGAGTGACGCGGGCTTCAGGCCAAGCGGCGGCGAGGCTGAGGCCGATGACCCCCGAGCCACAGCCGAGATCGAGCACGCGGTGGGGTGGCGTTTCGATGTCGTGGATCAGCATTTCCACCAACTCCTCGGTTTCGGGGCGGGGGATCAGTGCTCGGGCATCGACGCGGAATTCGTGTTGATGAAAGCCCACCTTGCCGAGCAAATGTTGGAGGGGAATGCGTTCACCGCGTTTTTTGAGGTCGATCCTAAGCGGTGCGAGTGTCGTCTCCGGCAGTGGTTCATCAAAGCGCAGATAGAGATCCATGCGACTGCATTGCAAGTGATGCGCGACGAGAAATTGCATGTTGCGGCGTGCATCTTCCACCCCGCGTTTTTCGAGGTAAGTAGTTCCTGCATTGATGCATTCCAGCACTGTGGTCATTGGTGCGGCAGAGGATGAGCGGAAAGTCGCGCAGAGGAAAGCAAAAACGCTGAGGCATGACGGCTCACTTCAGCGTTGGAAGAGCAATTGTGCGCGATCGAGATAGCGTGAAAGATGATCCGGGCGCGCCTGGATGCCTTGATCGAGTCGTTTTTTTAGCTTGATGTAGTCATCGAATGCACCGCTGGTCTCGCGGGCTCTGGTGATTTCAAACCAGTCGAGATAATCGATGGCCCGCGAGCCACGCTGCGCTAAGATCAATCGCGTTTCTTCGAGTTTGGTCAAAGAGCTGGCAAGTTCGTGATCGGGTTCGCCTTTGATCAGAGCTTGCAGAAATGTTTGATAATCTTGCAAAAGTGGTCGATACGACGGGAAGCAGCGATAGCTCAAGCGCACCAGTGCGTCTTGGGCTTGCGCGACCGCAAATGCGCGTTCGGGGGGCTTGAGCGATAGGATCGTTTGCCATTCCGCGAGATCAACCGTGCGAATCACGCCTGAGTTCTCGCGTTGTCGCAGTTGCAGCGCACTGCGCAGGGCTTGCTCTGTATCTTTGATCGACATCACTTCCGTTAGGGAGAGTCGAGCCTGGTTCGCCATTTGCAGTGCCCACCATTTTTCCAGGCTTTTTTGCGACAGGCTGAGGCTGGGGAAATGCTTGCGCAGCAGCACGGGCATGTCGCCGCCAAATCGCGCCGCTTCGAGCAGAAATTGATGAAAGCCCTCTTGACCAGAAGGTTGTTCGAGCAAGGCCATGATCAATCCGCCAGCAGAGACGCGGAACGCGGTGCGTGTCGCGGCATCGGAATCGTCCCACTGGGCTTGTGAGACATCGAGCATCTCCTCCAAGCGGAATAAGCCGCCCGATTGAAAAATCGTTTGATAGAGACGTCGGTCACTTTTGCCGGCACGCCAATCAATGGCCTCCGAGATGCCCTCGATGAGCCAGGGTCGGACAATGAGTTTTTCCTCCAATGGTCCCGCAGGCATCTGGCGCAGAGATTTTTCGTAAATGAGTGCGGCGAGGATGGCGGAGCGCAGGCGTGAGGGGTTGAGTCCTTGGGCGATATGAGCGTGGATGGTGAGTCGAAATCCATCTTCGCCCCATTGCAGATCATTGACCAACTGGCGGGCGGGGATGGGGTCACCTTGTCGACCGTGCAAGAGGATCGAGATCGGGATTTTGCCGTCGGCGGGTTGGTCGATCAGTGCCTGCAATTCGTCTTTGGTGGCTTCCGCCAAAAACGACATCGAACTGCGCATGGCTGGTTCGCCTCCGGAAATGCGGAATTGCCCGCTGGCGCTGAGAGTGGAGGGGG
>JBDLWB010000072.1:0-5430 GCA_039804425.1 Verrucomicrobiota bacterium | reverse complement strand
TGAAACTGCTGCTTGGTCCAGATGCTGCCGGAAGTCCAATCATTGCCGCCGCGCGATTCCTTGCGGTTGATGAGCTTGAGCGTGCCATTTTTCACCACCGCATTTTCACGCCATCGACTGCTAAGAATGTGCTTGCTGGCGGAATTTTGTGAAATCCAAGACTGATCCAGTTGCGCATCAGGATAATCAAATTCATCCGCCCAGCGCAGTTGCCACTTCCCTGCCCCACCGGGAAGAATCGACGGAGCACTGGGAGATGCACTGGATACGGCAAGCAACGAGCAGGAAAAAAGAATGATCGGAAAAAGGAGTGGTTTTTGCATGGGATTCGCAGGATTACGCCACATCAGGCGAAAATCTGACACATTCCTTTGTTTGATTCATCCTTGCCATCATTTCTCTGTGCATTTCTCAAATCAATAGCACCATGTTTCCCAAAAATCCGTTTTAATCCGTAAAATCCATCGCCAATAATTCTGAAAATTCTGAAATTCTGTCTGAAAAACCGCCACGATCGCTCTCACGTCCGAGGCTCTGCGGATTGCGCGATCGCACCACAGCCAACAAAAAATGCATGCACGGGCATTTTGCTGTTTCCCAAAGCCGCATCCTGGCGTAAGTCAGGTGCCGCTATGTCTGAAGAAGCCACGCCTCATTCCACCGAAGCAGAACTCATCGCCGTCCGCCGCGCGAAGTTGACCAAATTGCGCGAACTGGGTGTGGATCCCTATGGTGCACGCTTTGAAACCACCACCACTCCCGCTTCTCTCCAAGCAAATTTCCAAGAAGGCGTCACGGTGAAAGTCGCCGGTCGCATCACCGCACTGCGCGACATGGGGAAATCGGTGTTTTTCCACCTCGGCGATGTCCTCGGCGCGATCCAAGGTTACGTCGGCCTGAAAACCCTCTCCGAACAGGACGTCGCCATCTGGCAATGCCTCGATCGGGGCGACTGGATCGGCATCGAAGGCGAAACCTTTCTCACCCGCACCGGCGAGCCGACGATTAAGGTCGAGCGTTTTACGGTGCTCTCGAAATCCCTGCGACCCATGCCCGACAAGTGGCACGGTGTGGCCGACCGCGAACTGAAGTATCGCAAACGCCATCTCGACTTGATGGGCAATCCACAGAGCGCCGAGGTGTTTGTCAAACGCGTGCTGATGGTCGCGGAGATCCGACGCTTTTTCCAAGAGCGCGGTTTCTTAGAAGTCGAGACCCCGATGCTGCAAGACGTCGCGGGTGGTGCGGCGGCACGTCCTTTTGAAACCTACCACAATGCCCTTGGGATGCCGCTGACCTTGCGCATTGCGCCCGAGCTTTTCCTCAAACGCTTGCTCGTCGGCGGTTTCACGAAAATTTTCGAACTGAACCGCAACTTCCGCAACGAAGGCATTTCGCGTCGACACAATCCCGAGTTCACCATGCTCGAGGCTTACTGGGCGTTTTCGGACTTTGAGGAAATGGCCAACCTCGTCGAAGAACTGACTTGCACGCTCGCGGAAAAATTCTGCGGCGGTCTGCAAATCGAACATCGCGATGAAGAGGGTAACCTGACGCGCACGATCAACCTGCAGCGCCCATGGAAGCGCGCAGGCTATCACGATCTGATCAAAGGTGCGGCTGGCGATGACTTTTTCGACATTTCCGCCGAGCAACGCCGCCAGCGCTGCGCGGAATTGGGCGTGGAAATTTCGCCGCAGATGGAAGACTACGAGGTCGTCCAGCAGGTTTTTGAAAAATTGGTCGAGGAAAAAACATTCGACCCCTGCTTCGTCACCCGCGTGGCCTCAGAACTGGTGCCGCTGGCAAAGGTCACTCCTGGCGGAAAAACGGTGGAGGTCTATGAGCTCATCATCAACGGCCAAGAAATTTCACCTGGTTACTCGGAACTCAATGATCCCGATGTCCAACGTCAACGCCTCGAACACCAGTCGGGCGGCGAGGAGCAGAAGGTCGATTACGATTTCATCGAAACGCTGGAACACGGCATGCCCCCCGCAGGCGGCATTGGCATTGGCATCGATCGATTGATCATGATGCTCACCGGCGCGCCGACCATTCGCGACGTCGTGCTTTTCCCACAGCTCAAGAAAAAAGACTGATCCTCGATCATGGCGATTCTCGCACGCGTTTGCTGCTGGCTCATGCTCTTCATCGGGCTGAGCCATGCGGCGGAAACTACGCTGCGGATTGCCAGCTACAATATCCGCTATGAGGAGCCGAAGGATCACCAGTGGCGCTCATGGCCCGAGCGATTGCAGCGTCTGATCGCGACCATTCGACGGATGGACCCGGATGTTTTGGGCATTCAAGAAGCCCTGCACGGACAAGTTGCGGATCTGCGGCTTTCGCTGCCCGACTACGAGTTTTACGGACAAGGTCGGGATGACGGCAAACAAGCGGGAGAATACGCTGGAATTTTTTATCGCAAATCTCGGTTGCGCGCCGATCTCACCGATGCCGGCGTCTTTTGGCTTTCGGCCACCCCCGAAGTTCCCGGCTCTCGCACTTGGGGCAATGAAATCCCTCGCATCACCACGTGGCTGGCCTTGCATGACATGACAACGCAACGCGATTTCACCGTCTACAATACCCACTGGGATCATCGGCATCAGGGCTCGCGCTTGGAGTCTTCACGACTGCTCCAGAAACGCATCGACTCTCGAAAAAAATCGCACGCTCCCGTCATCCTTCTCGGCGACTTCAATGCCACGGAAGGCAACCCCGCTGTCGATGTGCTCGCAGGTCGCATCAAAGGATGGCAGCATTCTTTGGTCGATACCTACCACACCCTGCATCCACAGGTCAAATCACGTCGCACCCTGCACTTCTGGAGCAACTCACGTGCTGGCTGGCTCAAGGTCGATCACATCCTCGTCTCAGCACCGGTCGCCGTCAAAGCCGCCGAAATCCTCTATCCCCGTTCGGGAGAAATGCCTGCCTCGGATCATTTCCCCGTCAGCGCCACCATTTCTTGGCCCGAATGACTGCGAATGGAAAAGAATCACGACTTTGTAAAATAATTTCTTGACTCCACGCACGGAATCGAACAACGTCCGCGCCCCGCAACAGCATTTTTTACGTCATGGCTACCGCACAAGTTATCCTCAAAGAAAAAATCGAAGGTCTCGGCGCCGAATCGGATGTCGTCAAAGTCCGCGCCGGCTATGCCCGCAATTTCCTCATCCCACAAGGCAAGGCTTTCGAAGCAACTCGCTCGAATCTGCGCCATGTGAATGCTCTCAAGGCCATCCGCGCTCAGCGTGAAGCCGAGGAATTGACCGCTGCTCAAGAAGTCGCTGCCAAGATTGCCAAACTTCGTCCGAAGTTCACTCTGGAAATCGGTCAAGACGGCAAGGCTTTCGGCTCCGTGACTTCCATCGACATCCATCGCGAACTCGAAGCCGCCGGTATCGTCATCGACCGTCACGGCATCGAACTCGACAAACCAATCAAGAAGTCGGGCAAGAGCGACGTCAATGTGCGCGTTCACCCACAAGTTTCGACCATCCTCACCATCAACGTGGTTGCCCCCAAAGAGGAGAAGTCGGAAGAAGCAGCTGCCGAGTAATCGACGGCCCATTTTCCAGAAAAAAGCGCTTTCCAGACCGGAAGGCGCTTTTTTTGTGCCTAGCACAATTCTTCCATTTTCTTTTGCTCAATCTTGTGTCATATTCCCGCACCTACGAAACTCCATGAACCAACTCATCGATACCTACGCCCAACAGATTTCAGATGAAAAACAAGCATCCGTTCTCGATGGCTCCGCAGCTGGCACCGAGAAACGTTACAAGGTCTTGTTCCACGATTATGAAAATCCTGATGCACTGCGCAAACTCGCCGGCAAAATTAAGGATCATACGCTTCATCATCTCGATGAATATCTTCCCAAGGCCGAGGCCGCATTGATCCGCAATGGGGCCAAAGTACACTTTGCCGATAGCGCCGATGACGCAAAGGCCACCATCCTGGAAATTCTCCGCTCTCACGGCGTCACGCAATTGACCAAGTCAAAATCGATGGCGGCGGAAGAAATTCACCTCAATCCTTTCCTCATCGAAAATGGCATTGAATGCCTCGAGTCCGACCTCGGTGAGTTCATCATTCAGCTCGATGACGATGAGCCATCGCACATCGTCAAGCCCATCATTCACAAGAACCGTCGCGATATTGCGAAGACGTTCCTGCGCGAGGGCATTGCCCAGGATTACAATGATGATCCGCAAACCATCACGCATCGTGCTCGCTATCACCTGCGCCAAAAATACATGGACGCCCAGGCGGTCATCACCGGCGCGAATTTTGTTTCGGCAGAAACGGGTCGTTTGGTTCTGGTGACCAACGAAGGCAACACTCGCTTCGGCATGGCTCCCGTGGACGTGCACATCGCCCTCGTTGGCATTGAGAAAATCGTGCCTACCGACCGCGACTTCGGCGTTTTCCTCAATTTGCTCGGTCGCTCCGCCACCGGTCAGCAGCTCACCGTTTACACCGAGTTCATCAAAGGCCCGAAATCACCCGAGCAGCCCTCGGGACCGAACAACATGCACGTGGTGTTCATGAACAACGGCCGTACCGATGTCCTTGAATCGAAATGCCGCGAAATCCTGCGCTGCATCCGTTGCGGTGCTTGCCAGAACGTCTGCCCCGTCTATCGCCAAGCATCAGGACACGCCTACCGCTCGCCCTACGGTGGCCCCGTCGGCGCGGTGCTCTCACCTTTGCTTTTCGGCGATCGTTTCCCCGAGCTCGCCGACCTACCCAAGGCCTCTTCGCTCTGCGGCGCTTGCAATGAAGTCTGCCCCGTCGATATCCCCATCCCTGATCTCTTGCTGCGACTCCGCGACAAAGCGAAGCAGGAAAAAGTCTACTCTCCCGGCGCTGTGCCGATGAGTCCTTTTGCGACTCTCGCCACTTCTCCTACCGTCTGGCGCACGGCCATGACCATGAGCAAGGCGATGAATCACTTGCCCATCCACATGACCCCACTAAAGCCGCTGCAAGAGTGGCTTGATCAACGCACGCTTCCCGCATGGAAAGGTGGCGATTTCCGTAAGTGGATGCAGTCGCGCGCAAACAAGCCAGCGGATCGTTCTTGATCCACGCCGACCTCGGTCAACCATGAAGGCTGACTCCGATGAAAGATTTCGGTGTCAGTCTTCGTTTTTTCTGTATGACATTTCGAGCTGCGCTTTCGCTGATTTTTTCAATCGTAACGATTTCCACACTCGTCGCTGCGGAAAAGGATTGGGCGCTTTCTTACCAAACGCCCGCAAAAAAATGGGTCGAAGCCCTACCCATCGGCAATGGTCATCTCGGTGCGATGGTTTTTGGCGGAATCGAGCAAGAACGTCTGCAATGCAATGAACACACCGTCTGGAACGGTCGACCTCGCTCATACGCGCATCCCGGTGCTGCAAAATCTTTGCC
>JBDLWB010000071.1:0-2923 GCA_039804425.1 Verrucomicrobiota bacterium | reverse complement strand
CGCGCACCGATTGATTGGCATAACCGATGTATTCAGGAACCAAGGGGAGCAAAATTTTCTTTTGTCGACCATCGGGCATAGTCCCCGCGAGCAGATGAAAAAGCAGAAAAAAGGCTGTTTGCCCGCCTGCTGTCACCGCCAGATTCTCCGGGCTAATCTGCCATCCCAATTCGCGATGCAACAACGCAGCCAAAACCTCTAAAAACTCGGAATTGCCGCGCGGCGGATCGTAGATGCTGACGGCTCGCAACATTTCATCGCCATTTGCCATCATTTCCTCCAGACGCTCACGCCAGCGCTCCTGCATCGCTGGAATACTCGCCGGTTGCCCCCCACCGAGCATGTTGACTTCATTGCCCCCCTGAGCTAATGCGTGACCTAAGTCTTCCATCAATTCAGAAATGCCACTCACGCCGCCGAGGCGCAGACCCATTTCCGAAAATTGCCAGGGCGATGTCTCATTCATGTGCGGCAGCAGACTAGTTTCAACAATGCGATCTGCCAAGCAACAAGTCCTCGAGTCGCCCATTCCCCCTACTTGCCAAGCATCCCTTTCTCCGTGTGCACGACAAGCCTCGCCTACTGCAAAAAATCGACATCCGACGTCGAATTTAAGTTGCGATTCTTCCCCACCCTGATTTACGCTCGCGCCCGCTCCTCAGCGAAATTGCCATCCCGTTTCCATCATGATTGAAAATCTCCGCAAATACCCAGGCGTGATCATCGCCGCTCTCGTCGCTGTTTTTATCGGCTTCCTGTTGATGGATACCGAGCGATTTTTCCGTCAATCGGGCGCTGGTAGCATCGAGATCGACGGCACGAAATATGACTTTCATGAATTCCAACGCCTCGGCCCTAGCTCACTGAAGCTCGCCCAGCAGTTGTCGTCGTTCCAATCCATGGATCTCTATCGTTTTGTCATGGCCATGAGCGATGCCAAAGCTGGTTCGCAGGATGCCGCAGAAACCAGCTTTTTCACGAATCGACTTTTCCTCCGCCAAGCGGCAGAAGAATTTGGCATTCACCCGAGCGACGAAGAAGTACAAACTTTTCTGCGCGAGCGCTCGGCATTTGTCGAGAGTGATCCCACAAATCCGAGCTCGAAGAAATTCAACCAGGAGAACTACCAAAATTTCGTCATGAACAGCCTCGGAAAAAGCGGCATGACGGAAGCCGATCTTTTTGCCTTGGTGCGCGATATGCTTGCGATGGAAAAAATCCAAGACCTGCTCGGTGTCGCAACGGAAGTCAAAGCGAGCGATATCAAAGCCAACTTTCAGGCCATGTCGCAAAAAATTTCCCTCAGCTATGTCACCATACCACTCGCTGATTTCACAAAAGAACTCAAACCCACCGACGAAGAACTGAAAGCCTTCTGGGAAGTACGTAAGGAAAAATACCGCACGGACGTTCGCCGTAAGTTCTCTTACCTCATTGCTTCGCCCACATATCCTCAAGGCGCAGAAAAAGCTCCTGCAGCGCCCAAACCCGCGAAGGAAGGCGATCCTGCCCCAGAGATGTCGGATGCCGACAAAAAGATTCTCGAGCAACGTCGCAAAGCCGAAAAAGATGTTGCGGCGAAAATGGATGACTTGTTGGCCGACATCGAGGAAAGCAAGGGTGGAGAATACGAAGTTCAAGCAAAAAAATACGGCTGGAACATCGTCCACACCGATTTCTTCACGAGCTCGACCATTCCCGATGCGCTGCTCAAACTCACCCCTCGTAAAACCACCAAAACGGTGCAGCAATTGTTATTCGATCTGAAAACCACGGCAGATCCCATTTCGAAATTTACCTCCAGCTTTCCCGTAGGAGATGCCGATTGGCTTATGGCCCGCTTGGACCAAGAAGAGGAATCGCGTGAAAAAACTTTTGCAGAAGCACAAGCAGAAGTCAGAGCCGAATGGATCAATGAAAAAGGCCGAGCAGCGCTACTTGCTTCAGCCACTGAAACGAAAAAGAAAATCGAAGAGGCCTTGAAAGCGAAGACAACTTTCTCAAAAGCAGCCGCCGATCTCAAACTGAAAGTCAAAACTCTCGCCAATGTGAAAAATGGTGAAACTCCTGCAGGACAAAGTGAAGCACCATCGCTGTTCTCTGCAGCTCAATATGTCAACCCAGGCGCACTCACGGAGCTCGTCAATGTAAATGATGCAACACACATCGCTTTTGTCGACAAACGCGAAGTGGAAAAAGATCCTAGCTTTGACTCCATGATCTCGACCGGGCTTGGTCGCTACCAGGATCAAATGAACCTGACGACATTCCAAGCATGGCTTGCCGAACGTCGTGCCGCTTCGAAACTGGCAGAATCATCTCGATGAGCCCTTGGGAAGAACGATTCGACGAAGCCAACGGCCACCTCGCCATCGGCGAACTGAAGGAGGCCGTTGCGTTGTATCGTGAGTGCGTCGCCATGAAGGCCGATTTTTTCGATGCCTGGCATGCACTGGGCATGAGTCTGATGAAACTCGGCGAGCTCAAGGAAGCGATTGGCTGCGGCCTGCAAGCGACGACGCTCAAGCCCAATGACCTTCTCGCCTGGACAGCCCTATCGCAAATGTATGTGAAAGACGGCCAAATCGCCGAAGCAGAAGCCGCCAAAGGCAATGCACGCATTCTGTCCCTTGGGGGTAAGGTGCTACGTGAGTCCTGATTCCTCTTGCGCACGGTATCGCTCACGCACTTCTCTCGAAAAACGCCCATACTTTGCCAAGACTCTCAGTCCTAACATTGCAGTTTGTTCACTTGTATCCACGTCTGAAAATCCCTGCACTAAAAATGTAACCCTCTTAATCGTAAAGGAAGATCTCACGCGTTATTTCGTGTCTACTCTCGCAGCAGTTTCTCTATCGGGTAGCGTGTATACTTTCCCCATCCGTACTAAGTGAGGCTGTCTGCCAGGCCGCAAAAAAAACCG
>JBDLWB010000070.1:0-3080 GCA_039804425.1 Verrucomicrobiota bacterium | reverse complement strand
TCAGTGAAAGCCTACAAGTGTTTAATTTCAGTAAATTTTGCTGTTTCAGCAAATGGTGAAAATGTCGCTTTTAGTGAAATCAGGAAATCATTATTCTCCAGGACCTCCAGGTGTGAATCCCGCCTCTAACGGCATGATTTTCAGTGCAACCGTTTTCGTCCGCAAAGAATCAGCGACAACAATCCTGCAATGACGATGGGCCAGTCGCCGTATTGTTGGTAGAGGGTGCTGGTGGGCTTGAGAGGCACTTTGGCCGTCGCTAGCAAATGCCCGCGCACGAAGGGTTGACCTTTGTCATCGAGCAATTTCTGCGCGTGACCCGTGGTCGATACCACCGCACACACGCCCATGTTCGCACTGCGCACCAAGGGGCGACGCAGCTCGATTGCTCGAAATTTGGCATTGGCAAAATGCTGAGCCGCCGCCGCGCTGTAGCCGAACCAGCCGTCGTTGGTCACGTTCACCAACACTTGCGGCTCTTGTCGCACGAAGGCTCGTGCTTCTCGCGGCACGGTGTCTTCGAAGCATATCGAAGGAATCACGGAAAATGACTTTCCTCTGACGGACATCGGCAAGGGCTCGATGGATTGACCGACGTCAAAGGCTCCCTCGAATCGCACTCCAGCTTGCTGTTCGTAAATGCTTTTCAACCACGGCAATTGCTCGATCAAGGGAATGTATTCGCCAAACATCACCAAATGCTTTTTCTGGTAACGCTGCATTCCGCCCTCTGGATCGAGAGCCACCAAGGAGTTCCACGCCCGCGGATTTTCGGTGATGGTGATCATGCCCTGCTCGCTTTGCCCCTCGAGCTCGGCCATACCCAGCAAAATGCTCCAGTCGGCCACTTGTCGGAATTTTTCCAGACTTTCTTCTGTCTCACGCCAGAAGGCAAAGTCGCCCTCGGGGGTGCTCATCAACCGACCTGTCAATGCGACTTCCGGTAATACCAACCAGTCGGGATAAAAAAGATCTTCTCCCTCCCCTTTTTCCACGGCTCGCTCCAGCGCTTGATGGTTGCTGTGTTCCACCGCGGCCATGGCTTGCTCCACTTCTTCTTCGTAGGCGAGATGAATTTCTTCTGCCGACCACAATTGCCGCGATGCCACTTGCGGCACGGCGCATTGCACCAAGCATACTTTGAGCGGAAAGGTTTCGAGCTTCGCCTCGCGCGCCAAGCACCAGACTCCGTAAACAAAGACCCCCGCCAGCAAGGACAAAGCCAGCAGGAAGTCGGGATGCGAGCGCCGACGACCGACTCGGGCATCGGCCATCATCCGACGCCCCACTTGCAGCAGCACCGATGGCACAAAGACCATCACCCAAGATAATCCCGACACACCAAAAAGGTCGGCCCATTGCGCTAACACCGGCTGCTCATGCATCGCCACGCCCAGTCCGTTCCAGCCAAAGCCCGTGAAAAGCCAGCCGCGCAGCCACTCCAAGCCCGCCCACAGGGACGCCTGCGCCGCCGCGTGCAGCAGTGCATGCCCGGCATCAGCAAAACGACCCGAACGTGCCTGCTGACTTTCCCAAGGATTCATCCATCGACTCACCACGCATCCCCAAAGCGCAGGGAAAAGCGCCAGATACGATGCCAGAATCAGTTGCCCTAGACCACTAACCGTCGACAGCCAAGAAAGATTGCACAGGAAAAACCCACAGCCAAAAAGCCAACCGTAGCCCAGGCCTCGACGTTTCCGATGGCTTTTCCCACCCGACCACAGCACGACCATCAGCGGCAGCAAGGCAACCCACGCCAGCCAAGCCCAGTTCGCCCCAGGAAATGCCAAGCTCAGGCTCGCTCCGCTCAGCCCCACCAGCGCCATGCGCCCCACGCGCCCTGTCCATTTACGTTCCTGCACCATGCGCCGCTGAGGCTAGCGAGCACCGCTCTCATCACCAAGAAAAATCACCTTTGTGATTGTTACTCGCTGCCATTTCCTGACAAAGTGGGGCTCGCCAGTTCTGACCATGGACGACCTCTTTTCCTTCGCCGCACAAGTTTCGCCCGAGCAACGCATTCGCCAGTTGCGCCAAGAATTGCATCGGCACAATGAGCTCTACTACGAACAGGCTCAGCCGCAGATTTCCGATGCGGATTACGACAAGCTCTATCGCGAGCTGGAAATTCTCGAAGCCCAGCATCCCGAGTTCGCCGATCCCCATTCTCCCACGCAACGAGTCGGCGGAAAACCACTCGATTCCTTCCAGCAAGTCGCGCACTTGGTGCCCATGCTCAGCATTGATGATGTGTTTGAGCTGAAAGATCATCCCGAACCCGCCAAGGAGCTGATCGAGTTCTACCAACGCCTGCAAAAAAATCTTGGACGCGAACACATCGCTGTCAGCATCGAACCGAAGATCGATGGCGTTGCGGTGACTCTCGTTTACCGAAATGGCAAGCTCGACTACGCCGCCACCCGGGGCGATGGCACCCGAGGCGATGACATCACGCAAAACGTCCGCACGATCCGCAGCATCCCAACCACTCTCACGGGAAAAAATACCCCTGCCCTGTTAGAAATACGCGGTGAGATTTTTATGCCCAATGCCGCCTTCGCAGCGATGAATGCCGAGCGCGATGAGGCTGGTTTGCCGACCTTTGCCAATCCCCGCAATGCCACTGCAGGGACGCTCAAGCAGCTCGACCCCAAAGTCGTCGCCGAGCGCCCGCTGGCTTTTTTGGCACACGGCATCGGCGCCTATGAGGGCCCCGAGTTATCGTGCGATGAAGACTTTCACCAACTGCTCGATGACCACCGAATCCCCCGCAATCACCCGGTGCAGCGCGCGGAAAATCTCGCGGAGCTTCTCGCCATTGTGGCGCAACTCAACATCAGCCGACACGACCTCGGACACGCCACCGATGGCGCAGTGGTGAAGCTGGTGAGTTACACAGAGCGCCAAGAACTTGGCTTCACCTCCCGCGCGCCACGCTGGGCTGCTGCTTACAAGTTTTTGCCCGAACAAAAAGAAACGCAGTTGCTCGACATCACCATCCAGGTCGGTCGCACCGGCGTGCTCACTCCTGTTGCCGAATTGGCGCCCGTTCTCATTTCCGGAACCACCGTTTCGCG
>JBDLWB010000069.1:0-28528 GCA_039804425.1 Verrucomicrobiota bacterium | reverse complement strand
GGTTCCAGCATTTGGGGCGCATTGTATGCTTTCCCGCCGACCAGCCAAGCGTATCTGCAAAAAGGCTACGACGATTTCGCCAAGCGCTTCGGACCCATTCTCGATGTGTTCGAAAAAGAAGATGTCTATTTCGCTCTGGAAGTGCACCCGACCGAGATCGCCTTTGACATCGTCTCCGCGCAGCGCGCGCTGGATGCGGTGAAGAATCACAAGCGTTTCGGCTTCAACTACGATCCCTCGCACCTCGGCTATCAAGGCGTCGATTACGTGAAGTTCATTCGTCAGTTTTCCGCGCAAATTCATCACGCACACATGAAAGATGTGTGGTGGGGTCACGGTGACGGCAGCGTTGGCGTGTTCGGTGGTCACACCGATTTCTGTGATGCCCGTCGTTTCTGGGACTTCCGCAGTGTGGGTCGTGGCGACATCCGTTTCGAGGATGTCATCGTCGCGCTCAATGACATCGGCTACACGGGTCCGCTCAGCGTTGAATGGGAGGACGGTCGCATGGACCGCTTCCACGGTGCGACGGAAAGTTGTGCGTATGTGCGCAAGCTCGATTTCCCCGTCAATCAAGTCGCCTTTGATGCGGCCTTTGATAAATCCAATCAATAATTCATCAACCTCGAACCCATTATGGCAACCAAAGTAGGAATCATCGGAGCCGGCGGAATGCTGCAATATCATGCAGCAGGATTTCGTCAGGCAGGGGCAGAAATCGTGGCAGTGGCCGACGCCGCTCCCGGCGCGGCAGCTAAGGCGGCGGAACAGTGGGGGATTCCCCAATCCTTCGAATCCGTCGATGCGATGCTCAAGGAGTGCAAGAAGCTCGATGCCGTAAGCATCATCGTGCCGAACAAATTCCACAAACCGCTGGCCGTTCAGTGTCTGAAAGCAGGCAAGCATGTGTTTTCGGAAAAGCCCCCTGCGCTGAACGCGAAGGAGGTCAAAGAAATCATCGCTGCGGCGAAAGCGGCGAAGAAAAAAGTGATGTTCAATTTCAACAACCGTGCGCGTCCGGAGTCGCAAGCGATGATGAGATACATCGAGCAAGGCACGGTAGGCACGATCAATTCTGCGCAAGCGAAATGGATTCGTCGCACCGGCATTCCGGGCTTCGGCGGCTGGTTCACGACGAAGGCTCTATCGGGTGGTGGTCCTTTGATCGACTTGCTGCACATGATCGACCTCGCGATGTATTTCATGGGTTACCCCGAGCCGAAGCATGTGCTGGGGCAGACCTTTTCCGATTTCATCGAAGACAAAAGCTTCAAAGGTCCCTGGGGTATCCCCGACCGCGTGGGTGGAGTCACCGACGTGGAAAATGCGGCGCACGGCTTCGTCACCTTCAAGACCGGCCAAGTGCTGAGTCTGCAAGTTTCCTGGGCAGAAATGATCAAGCGTGAGGAAGTCAGCGTGGTGTTCCAAGGCACCAAAGCGGGCGGAAAAGTCGAGCGTCTGTTCGGCATCGACGGTCTCGACGAAACGGCGATTGATACCTGTGAACTCTACGTGCAAGAAAACGGCAACAGCGTGAATCGCAGCATCGTGACCCCCGCCTGTGAAGACATGGGTCGCAGCGCCAGCGCGGCAAACTTCATTCACGCCATCACCGGCAAAGCTGCTCCGCTCAACACCCCCGAGCAAGCCCTGCGCCTGATGCAAGTGATCGACGCGATCTACGCCTCCGCCAAATCCGGCAAGCCGGTGACGGTCGCCTAACCGTGGCGCGGGCGTCCCGCCCGCGTGCCATCAACAAGCAAAACGCCAACGTGCTCACACGCGTTGGCGTTTTTTTCTGAGGGAGGGGGTGGATGTCACTTGGGGGAGCGATCGCTTGAGCGGCTGAGGGCGCTTTTTTTGACAGAATTTCAGAATTTTCAGAATTTGCTTATGACTAGTTGGAAGGAAAAAATCGCAATCGGACATTTACCAATGGCGTAATCCGCGCTATGGATGCGCGTCATGTCTGATATCAACATCACTCTCCACACTACCGCAGGCGACATTCGCGCTACGCTTTTTGCTTCGAAGGCTCCTTTGACTTGCGCCAATTTCCTCAATTTGGCGGCTCGTGGGTATTACAACAACGTCGCATTCCACCGGGTGATTGATCGTTTCATGCTGCAAGGCGGCGATCCGACCGAGACCGGCCGCGGCGGTCCTGGCTACAAGTTTGCCGATGAGTTCCATCCCGAGCTCCGCCACAACAAGCCAGGCATTTTCTCGATGGCCAATGCCGGCCCTGGCACCAATGGCTCGCAATTTTTCATCACCACCGTGCCCACTCCTTTCCTCGACAACCGCCACTCGGTGTTCGGTGAGGTGACTTCGCCGCTCGATGTCGTAAAAAACATCACGGGCAAGAACAATACCGGCGAGCCGGGTTGCAAATTCAATGGTGTGGGTGACAAGATCGAATCGATCACCATTCACGATGACACCACCGCGCTGTTCGAGTCGCAAAAAGATCATCTCGAGCACTGGAACGCCATCCTCGACAAACGCTAAGATTTTTTCCTGATTGCACCATGCTTCTTACGACTGCCATCGACTACACAAACGGTTCTCCGCACATTGGTCACGCTTATGAAAAAGTGCTGACCGATGTGATGGCGCGCTACCAACGTCTGCGCGGGAATCCTGTGTATTTTCTCACTGGTGTGGACCAGCACGGCCAAAAGGTCGAGCAGACAGCGGCCAAAGAGGGCGTGAGCCCGGAGGAGTATGTGGAAAAAGTCACCGCGCGCTTCACCGCCTTGTGGGAAAAAATTGGCGTCCACTACGATGGCTGGGCGGCGACGACTGATCCACGCCACAAGGCCTGCGTGCAGAAAATCCTCACCGACTTGAAAGAGCAGGGGCAGCTGTACAAAAAAGCCTACAACGGTTTCTACTCCGTGCGGCAGGAGCAATTTCTCACCGACCGCGATCGAGATGCCGAAGGCAACTTCGGTCCCGAGTGGGGCGAAGTGGTCGAGATTCAGGAAGAAAACTGGTATTTCAAACTCAGCGATCACACGGCGTGGTTGGCGGATTTTTTGGAGAAAAACGACGTCATTTTGCCGCAGTTCCGCAAGGCCGAGCTGATGAATGCGTTGTCGCGCAATGGTGGCATTGACCTGTGCATTTCGCGTCCGAAAGAGCGCTTGCGCTGGGGCATTGAGTTTCCCTTCGATCCCGACTACGTCACTTACGTGTGGTTCGATGCTTTGATCAACTACATCAGCTTCGTCGGTTACGGCACCAACGATGCGACCTTGCCCGATTTTGCGTCGACCTGGGATCAAGTCGTGCACGTCATCGGCAAAGACATCATGGTGCCCGCGCACGGCATTTACTGGTATTGCATGCTGCATGCGATGGGTTTTCGCGATGAGCAAATGCCGAAATTGTTGGTGCACGGCTGGTGGAACATTCGCGGCGAAAAAATGTCCAAGACGCTGGGCAATGTCGTCAATCCCGATCAGCTTGCCGACATCTACGGCGTCGATGCCCTGCGCTACTACCTGTGTCGCGACATCTACACAGGCAAAGACAGCGACTTTGATCTCGATCGCCTGGTGATGCTCTTCAACACCGAGCTCGCCAACAACCTTGGCAATTTGTGCAATCGTGCGCTCAACATGAGCCAGCGCTTCACCGAAGGCGTGCTGCATTGTCATCAGCCACTCGAGGAAGAAGACATCGCGGTGCAGCAGAGTTTGCAGGAATCGCTGCAACAGTATCGTGAAGCGATGGATCAATACGACATTTCCCGAGGTCTTGAAGCCCTCAACCGTCATGTCGTGCACTGCAACGTCTATGCGGAGCGCATGAAGCCGTGGGAAATGAACAAAGATCCCGAGAAAAAATCGCGTGTTGCCACCGTGCTCTATCACTTGGCCGAAAGCGTCGCGCACTGTGCGGTGATGCTCTCGCCCGTGCTTCCTGATGCAGCGGCCAAGCTGGCGGCGCAAATCGATCTTGCTGGCTTGCTCGACAAAAAGCTCGATGAGCTATCGTGGGGACTCTTATCCAACGGTCACGTGATTCAAAAGCCCCAACCCGTGTTTCCTCGCATCGTGCCGCCTGCTCCTGACGCATGAAAAAGTCCTTCAGCTTGATGCTTGCCTGGCGCTATCTCAATCCGCGCCGCGCTTGGATTTCCTCGATCACCATGATTTCCGTGCTCGGGGTCTTGCTGGGAGTTCTGGTTCTGGTCGTAGTGATGGCGGTGTATGCGGGATTGGAGAGGGAGCAAAAAAAACGATTGCTCGGATTTTCTCCGCACTTGCTCTTGCAGTATAGCGAGAATGGCGATCGGATCAACGAGATCGAAAACTGGGGTGCGATGGTCGAGCGGATGAAACAAATCCCCGGCGTGGTTTCCAGCTACGCACACATCGAAGACAATGCCGTGTTGGATTCGTCCGACTTGCAGCGTCCGGTCAACTACCAAGCCGTCGATACCAACGATGCCGTGCAGCTCAAGGGCGTGCAGGACATTTTGGATCATCAAAACTATCCAGGGTCCTCGGCGGATTTAGGGCTCGATGCGCGGGTGGTCGTTTCCTCGCTAATGGCCGATCAATATGGCTGGAAGCTCGGCGACAAAGTCAACCTCTACTCCACCCGCAATTTCCAAGATGTGCTGCGGGCCTATCAATCGACTGAGCAAGAACTCGTACGCGTGCGATTTGCCAAAGAGATTGATGCCGTGCGGCAGATTGTCGAAAAAAAGTGGGTGGAAGGCGCAAAGGGTTACGTGATGAATCGCGAGCAAGCCAATGGTTTTAATGCGCTGTATGAGATCTATCAAGCCGAGCAACTGCGTCCGAGTGAGCGCGATGCGCTGTATGCAATGTTAGAAATCTACGAACGCGCTGAGCATCAGACCGAGCGCGATGTTTTTGTTTTTGCCAAAGGAGAAAAGAAAGAATTTTGTCGGCATCTCGACTATCTCTTGACCGTCAAGCGCGACCAAGTGGATGCCGATGTGTTAAAAAACTTGAAGAGCGTGATCCTGCCGCGCGAGGTCGAAATCGTCGGCGTTTTCCAAGCATCGCAAATGGTCAAGATGCCTGACTTGTTCGTGCCCTTGCCCTTGGCGCAGGGTCTATCGGGATTAGGCGAAGGCGTGCAAGGCGTGGCATTGCGCATCGAAGACGCCTATCAGGCCGAGGCATTTGTGAGCAAAATCCTGCCACATCTCGATGCGGGATGGATGGTCTTCACCTGGGCGGAGCAATACGAGCAATTCTTTTCCCTCATCAGCCAGCAGCGAGTGATGATGTATTTTGTGCTGAGCTTCATCGTGCTCATCTCCGCGTTTTCGATGATGGCCGTGATGTTCACTGTGACCATTCAGAAGAAAAAAGAAATTGGTGTGATGAAAGCGCTGGGGGCAACTCCTGGGCAGATCATGAAAGTCTTTTGGTATCAGGGGGCCATCCTTGGCTGTGCGGGGGCATTGATCGGCGTGTTGCTTGGTCGGGTGGTGATTCATTTTCGTGGTGGCTTGCAAGAAGTCTTGCGCGGGCTAGGCTTCGATCCCTTTTCGGCACGATTGACCGGTTTCAAGGTCCTGCCGGCCTACATGGATTGGCGCGAGCAAGTTTTCATTGGTTGCATGGGCTTGATTCTGTGTATGTTAGCATCGCTCGTGCCCGCGTATTTTGCGTCGCGGAGTGACGCGGCGCGCTCTTTGAGAAATTTGTGACTATGAAAGTTTGGATCATCATCGATGGCGAAAAAGCCGGGCCCTTTGAGATTTCGCATGTCGTGCGCGAAATCGAAGCAGGACATTTCACGCCCGAGATGCATGGCTGGATGGAGGGCATGCGCGAGTGGCAGCCCTTGGCCAGCATGCCATCGTTTGCGGAGGTGTGTGCCGAAAAAAAAGAGCTCGACGAGCATCTCGAACCGTTAGAGAACGATCCCTTTCTCGAAAAACAAAACCCGCCAGCGCTGCCGCCGGAAATGGATCCCGCGGTGCGGAGCCCCTTGCTGCGTCGTTTTTTCGCGCGCTGGTTTGATTTGTTTTTGTGGTCCAGCCTCTATCTGTGTGCCATGCAACTGAGTGGTGCGCCGCTGAAGCAGATGATGATGAACTTCTGGTTCAACTATCTGATGATGATCGTGTGGCTGCTGATCGAAGCATCGATGATTCACGTCTGGGGCACGACACCCGGCAAGGCCTTGTTGGGCGTGCGAGTGATGACGATCCATGGCGATCGATTGAGCGTGGGGGCGAGTCTCTTGCGTGCCGTGCGGGTCTACCTGATGGGCATGGGGATGAGTCATCCCGTGCTCATGCCCTTGTGTCATGGATTTTCGTGGTGGTTTGTGCGCAAGCATGGCGCGGCCTTGTGGGATGGTTCACCAGGGTTTCGCGTGACCATCAAGCGCATCCGTGCATCGCGTTGGTTGCTCTACCTTTTGCTCGTTTTCACCATCATGAACATCAGCGGTTTGGTGTTAGAACCCGTGTCGCGGGAGTTGTTCCGAGAAATGTTTCCGGAGCAATCGCAGTGGCTCGAAAATGCTGAAAATGCCCAGAAACCATGAAGACGATTGTTGGCATCATGCTCATCGCTACGCTGGGTGCTTGGTTGCGCGCAGAGGGATTATCGAAATCTGAGGCAGAAGAAATGTCTCGCCGATTGTGGCAAGAAAGAGTCGCACAGCTGCGAGCCGAGCGCGCGCAGGAAATGAGCGAACGTCGTTTGACGATAGGGCAACACACCATGCGTTTTCTCTCGCGTGAAATCGGAGACGCGCCGAAAACGGGACGGCCGCTGGTGATTTCGCTTCACGGTGGTGGCAATGCTCCCGCTGCGGTGAATGACTCGCAGTGGCAAAACCAGATTCGCTTGTATTCGCCCGAGGGTTCGTTGTATGTGGCACCGCGTGCGCCGACCGATACGTGGAATTTATGGCACGAGTCGCACATCGATGCCCTGTTCGATCGACTCATCGAAAACTGTGTGGCGATCCAAGGCGTCGACCCCGAGCGAGTCTATCTGATGGGGTATTCGGCGGGGGGGGATGGTGTTTATCAGCTCGCACCGCGCATGGCCGACCGCTTTGCTGCTGCTGCGATGATGGCTGGGCATCCGAACGAAGCAAAGCCCGACGGCCTGCGCAACTTGCCTTTTGCGCTGCTAGTGGGTGGTCAGGATGCGGCATTTCAACGCAATCAAGTCGCGGCGCAGTGGGCGGCGGAGCTCGATCGGTTCGAAAAAACATCGCCGGGAGAGTATCGTCATTTTTTCCGCAGTTACCCCGAGTGCGGACATTGGATGAATGGTCAAGATGTCGAGGCTGTGCCGTGGATGCTCGAGCATCGTCGGATGGCTTGGCCGAAAAAAGTCACGTGGCTGCAAGACGACACACTTTCCTCACGGTTCTATTGGCTCAGCGTCGATCTAGCAAAAGCCAAAGCCGGTGACCGTGTGGATGCCGAATGTCGGGGTCAGCGCATTCTCATCACAAGTCAACAAGTCACGGAACTGACCTTGCGTCTATCCGATGAATTGTTATCGCTCGATCAAGCCGTGGAGGTAGTCTGGAATGGCAAGCAAGTCTTTCACGGAAAAGTCGTGCGCGAGGAAGTGGCGATCCGCAAGTCGTTAGCAGAGCGCTGTGATGCAAAAACCATCGCGACGGCGCTTGTGAAAGTGAAAGCTCAGCCCTAACGAGCCAAGCATTTAGCAAAGTCGATCACGGAAGTCTTCATAGCGAAACTCGCGCAATGTTTCGATGCGTCCATCCTCGTGTTGAAGAGCAATGGCGGGGTGGGGGACGCCATTGAACATCGTCGTTTTCACCATGGTGTAATGCGCCATGTCATCGAATACTAACACATCGCCGATGCGCAATTCGCGCGGGAAAGAAAAGTCGCCCGTGACATCACCAGCCAGACATGTCGGCCCGCCGAGACGATAGGTGTAGGGAGATTCTCCTGCATCGCCCGCGAGGTGATACGTTTCCCCTTCGATCGTCACCGCAGGTTGTTGGTTCGAGTTGCTCGGGATGGTGGCATCCACCAAAAACACATCAGGACGGTAGGGCATTTCCAGCACATCAGGCATGTGAGCGGTGGCGGAAATGTCGAGAATGGCGAGTCGATGCCCGGCGGACTCAAACACATCCATCACCGTAGCGCGCAGCACGCCCGTGTGAATGGCGATGGCTTCACCGGGTTCCAGCCAGACATCGACTTGATAGCGTTCGCGCGTCGCTTGGACCAAGCGGATGAGTCGATCGCGATCATAAAACGGTTTGGTGATCCAGTGCCCACCGCCCATGTTCAGATAGGTGAACTGGTTCGAGCGCAAGAGGTGGCCGAACTTTTCATCGACCGCCGCGAGGGTGGTTTCGAGATCATCCGAATTTTGTTCACAGAGCGTATGAAAATGCAGCCCTGAAAGGCCAGTGAGGTCGGCGCCTTGCAATTGATCGGCAGTGATACCGAGTCGCGATCCAGCGACGCAAGGATCATAGAGTGCCGTTTCTCCGGTGGAGCATTGAGGATTGATGCGCAGACCGCAAAGAACCTTGCCATCGATAAAACGAGGATGCTGCATGATTTGATCGCGGAAGCGGTACCATTGCGACAGGGAATTGAAATCGAGATGATCCGTGAACTCCAGCAGCTCGGCGATTTCCTTTTCATCGTAAGCGGGCGAGTAAGTGATCACATGCTTGCCAAAAGTCTCATGGGCGAGTCGTGCCTCCCACAATCCCGAAGCGCAGCAGCCATCGAGATCCTCGCGGAAATAAGGAAACGTTTTCCAGCAAGAAAATCCCTTCAGAGCCAGCACCAACTGACAGCCCGCGGCCTCCTTCACCTGGCGGAGGAGGCGCGTATTGCGTTGCAGAGCGGGAAGCGAGATCAGAAACATGGCGTGAGCTTGGAACCGGAAGCGAGTCGATGCAAGTGCAGAGTCGAACGAAAAAAAATGCATTTTCCTGAGAACATGACTTTACAAATGATCCAAGTTTGTGCATTTTTCTCGTCCGCACACAAGCAACGGAGAGGTGGCTGAGTGGTCTAAGGCACCCGATTCGAAATCGGACGTGGGGTAAAACTCACCGTGGGTTCAAATCCCACCTTCTCCGCCATTCTTCGCTTCCTGCGGAAGCTACGAACGGCAGGCCATTTTCAGAGTTTTTCTTTTCCTGTGTGTAGCAGATTTTTTTGTGCTGGCAAAGTTTGCCATTGTCACAGGGGCGCGGAATGAGTAGGGATTACTGAGTTGATTGCCTCATAACCCATGCGGATTTTCTCATCATTCACTGCGATTGTGCTTTTTCTTGTTTCGCTGCTTTGCGTGGCGCAGGGACAGGTGAAGTGGGAATTGCTGAAGCATGAAGGGCGAGACTATGTTTCGATGGAGAATTTGAAACAATTTTATCGATTTCAATCGATGAAGCGCGAGGGGAATCGAATTACCATGACCGCACGCAATTTGGTGTTTCAGATGAAGGTGGGTGATCAAGAAGTGCAGCTGAATGGTGTAAAATTCATTTGCACCTATCCCATCATCGAGTCCTCGGGCAAGTTGGCGATTTCGCGCATTGATTTGACCAAGTTGATCGACCCCGTATTACGGCCGAGTTACATTGCTCGAGCGGGGCATTTTCGCACGGTGGTTCTCGATCCTGGCCATGGGGGGAAGGATGCCGGTGCGGTGAATCAGTATGGCACAGAGAAAGCCTACAACTTGCGCGTTGCCACCGAGTTGCGGAATTTGCTCGTGCAGCGGGGATTCAAGGTCGTGATGACGCGCACGAGTGATGTCTATCTGACTTTACAAGAACGGGTTGACCTCGCGAATGCTTTGAAAGAGCCCGCCATCTTCATCAGCATTCATTTCAATGCGGGGGGGCGCACGGCGCGAGGGGTCGAAACCTTTACCTTATCACCTCAAGGTGTAGCTCATTACGGCAAAGGAGTGAAGTCGAGCGACTTCCAATTGCTCAACGGCAATCAGCATGATTCGGCGAACATTGCCTTGGCCACTGCGGTGCATGGACAAGTCATTCGCTGTTTGGGCAAAGCGAATACCTTTGATCGAGGCATTAAGCGAGCACGCTACAGTGTGCTCACCAGCGTCAAGCATCCCGCCATTCTGCTAGAAGGTGGATTCATGAGTCATCCGTATGAAGCGCGGTTGATTGCGAATTCCCAATACATTTCGTCAGTCGCGAAGGGGGTATGTGATGCTGTTACCTTGTATCAAAAGGCGGTCAATTTTCGAAAAACCGCAGCAACATCGAGTCGTGCACCGCGTTAGCGACTGTCGCGCTTCCCTGTGATCCGCTCTTGGCATTTGTGACTGATTCCCTTAAGGTCGAAGCTCCTTCGTGAACATCAACCGTCTCATCTTGAATCGAAATCTGCGTACGAGCATGTTCCTGCTCGTATTTGGTTTCTTTTTTACGTTATTCGGGCTGATTTGTTACTGGAATTACACAGGGATGCCATCATCATGGCGCGCGGCGATTGAACGTGAGTTGGCGAAGCAAGGCATTGAGGCGAAGATCAAAAAGTTGCGATATGTTCCCTTGCGTGGTGTTGAAGCAACGGAGGTGGAGATTTTCGCAGACTCCCAGCATGAGAATCGCGTGGCGTATTTGGAGAGGTTGGTCTTTGACTTTGATAAATCCAAAGCCATGCGTGGGATCACGCGTTTGACTCACATTGATTTGCTCAATGCGGAATTGCGCCTGCCTGTCGACCCTGACGAGCCAGAGCGAGAGGCGATCGAAGTGAAAAATTTGAATGGCACCGTTTTGCTTTCACGCAGCAGAAAATTTGAAATCAAAAACGGCACGGGATTGATCGATGGCATTCAGTTGAAAATCGATGCAGTCATCTATGGATTTCGGCAAGTGCCCGGATATCAGAGCAAAGAAGAAGAACCGGGCATGCATCGCAAGTTTCTTCGCGAATTTGTCAAAGAGGTGAGTCAGTGGGAATTGGATTCGGAGAGTCCGCCTGAGTTGATTCTCAAAGTGGAAGCTGATGCGACCAAATGGCATGCGTTGAAATGTGAATTTGAATTTGCGTGTCAAAACGCCAGTCGAGGTGACATTTTTCTGCGAGACGTGAAAGCCGATGGCAGCGTCATGCAGTCGTTGATTGTGGTCAATTCTCTGCAAGCTGAAGACCAGCGCGGTCGAGTGACAGCGACCATGGATTACGATTTGTCAGCGCAGTCAGGAAATTTTGAGATCGATTCCACACTGGATGCGTTGTTGTGGTATGAGTCGATCAGTCGCAAAAAACTGCCCCATCGGATCGCCCATAGCGGAGAAATGCGATTGCAATCTCGCGGACAATTTGGTCGAAAATCGACGGATGGTGCATGGGATTGGAATCTTCGTGGGGTTTGTGCGATGAAAAACGTGCTGGTTGATGGTCAAGCGATTCGTTTCATGGAGTCCGAATTTTCCGTGAGGCAGAGCGACTTTTATTTGCGACATTGCAAAATGGAGCACGAAGACGGGAAATGCGTCGGCAATTTATTACGCAAAGATGGCAAGTGGCGTGCGACGTTGCGTGGCTCGTTACCGATGACATTGCTGCGGCCCTATTATCGTGAAGGTCGATACCTTGACGCGATTAGAGCCTTGGAGGTCGATGGTTTGCCCGAGGTGGCGGGCAAAATGGAGATGACCTACGATGAAGCGGAGGGAGTCGGACTAGAGCAATTGTCCATTGAGGATTTGGCCATTGCTCATCCGCAGATGGAGTTACATGGTTGGGTCAAGATCACGGGCGATGAGGTGCAATATCAATTGCAGAGTAATGCACGTGCGGAAACGTGGGAAATGTTTTTTCCTGATCAAGTGCTGGAACGTGTGTTGGACGACTTCAAAAGCAATGAGAAGAGTGAGTATGCCGTTGCCATCACAGGAACATGGAATCGTAGTGAGAGAACGGCGTGGTCGGTCAAAGGTCAAGGGCAAGTCAAGAATGTGAGTTATCGAGGAGTCCCTGTTTTATCATGTCGAACAAACTTAGACTTACGCCATCAGCACTTGCGTTTTAGTGACATACAATTGGATTTTGATTATCGAAATTATCGATTGCATCAAACCTATAGAGGTTCTGCCAATGGCTTGGTGAAAGCGAAGGAAGTGGTTTATGATCACGAGTCAGGGTTAGTCTCCATCGATGCCTTAAAAGGAAGTTTCTATCCATCACCCTTATTGCGACTTTTCTCCGCGTCGATCGCTGATGGTTTGGAAGTGTATGAATTTCATACGCCGCCGAATCTTTCTGCAAACGGTCAAGTCGACGTGAGGCAACAAGGCAAAACAGCACTCACGGTTGCCATCGAGCAAGCGCCGGCGATGAATTGGCAATTTTTAGGGGAACCCGTGACGTTTCAGTCGATCACGAGCGAAGTCAAAGTTGTGGATCAAAAAGTCAGCATCAAACAGATCAAAGCAAAGGCTTTTGGGGGAGATGTGACGGGCAACGTCGATGTGAATCTAGAAGGTGAAGATGCGTTTCGTGCACAAATGGAATGGGGTAAATTGATGTTAGAGTCGATTTCTCAAACCTATCAATTTCGTGAAAAAGGTTATGGATTTCTCACAGGAAGAATCTCCATCAATGGCAAAAGTGGTCAGACCAAAACCTTACAAGGAGAAGGTCAGTGCACACTCGAAAAGGGAGAATTGTTTGCCGTGCCGTTGTTTGGGCCGTTATCTAGCGTCGTCGCTTTTGTCTTGGCTGATCGTCGGGTGGGTTTCGAGAGGGCGAAAAATGCCTCGTGTCATTTTACCATTCGTGATGGTATCATGCGAACCAATGATTTTGTGACCTACACCTCCAGTCTCAAATTTACGGGGCAGGGTACAGTGAACTTGAATGATCGTACGATTGATATGACCATGCGGATGAATGCCAAAGGCTTACTTGGTCTTGTGGTTATGCCATTTCAACCCATCATCAAAGGGTTATTTCAGTTCAAAGGACAAGGTCCTATGAACGAGCCCAAATGGGAACATGTATTGTTTACTTCTCCTACACCAGAAGAAGAAAAGTTGTTGCTTCAAGGAGAGTCGAACGATCAAGAGCGTCGTTGATGCTCATCAGCAAAGTCGAACCATGTCTTTGAGGAATTGTCCCCAGAGATAGATCAGTCCTTTCGTGCTGTAGGAAAAGCAGCCATCGCCTGCAAACTCGATGATGCCGTGATCGAGGTTGTGTTCGATCATTTCGTGCATTTCCGCTTCGATCATGTCTTCTAAGAGATCCGGATCAATCGATTGGAGATGGTTTTCTGCGACGCCAAGTTGATGGACGAATTGCTCATGGCTTGCGAGGATTTGACGAAAGCAATGTCGAGTGCAGGGAACGTGGTTCCAGCGGTATTTCTGAGGGAACTTGAGCGTCGGAGCAAAAGGGTAATTGGTAGTCCTCAGAATCGAGCCCTCGGTGGTAATGGAGGTGATGGAGATAAACGAAAATACGACATCGGCATGCTCACAAAGACACAAAGATGCGACAGTTTTTTGCGATGGGTTGAGAAAAAGTCGGCAATATTGTTTCATTCCAGACCAATGCCAGCCACAGTCTGAATTATGATCAAATCCCGATTCCTCCAGTGCTTGTAGGCATGCGACGGCATTGGGGAAAAATGCGGGATTGGGGAGCGTCGCATGGTGCAGTCGGTTATCCATCGGGAGCCTCATGTTGCGAATGCGCGTGAAGAGTTCGACCCATGGAAGAAACAGCCAGAGAAAAATGCCGATGCAGCCACCCCACCAGGTGCCAATGAGGAAAAAGCATGCAGCATAACTGGCGACGAGAAAACCGACGGCACCGAGCTTGCGTACCCAAGCGCGCTTGGCAGATCGCAGAGCGATGGCAAACAGAAGGATGCCGATGACTATGAGAGTAGCGCGCATGAGTCTTGGGATGTGGAATCAGGAGAAAAAATGATTTCTACCGATGTCACAGATTTTTTGAATGTCTAGGGCACTTTGGCGGGAAGTCAAAGAATTCGCTCCAAAATCGCATTCATGCGTTGTGCGAGTGACTGCGGGTGTTCGATGAGGCCGGCGGCAAGTAGCGACTGATCCACCAACTGCTGAGCGACCAATGTCGCCAGCTCTGGATTGTTCTCGCGCAAAACGGAGAGTTTTTTGATCAAGGTGTGTCGTGGGTTGATTTCCAAAATGGGATTCACGGCAGGTGCTTCCTGACCCATGGCCTTCATCATGGCTCGCATTTGAGGATTAGGCGCATCCTCGGGAACCAGAGCGACGACCGGGCTATCGATCAAGCGTTTGCCTGTTTTGACTTCTTTCACCTGCTCCGGCATGGTCTCTTTCCACCATGTTTGTAGGGCCTCGACATCTTTGGCAGCGAGGGCCTCGCCATCGAGATGATGTTCTTCCAGTTCAATTTCTGCTTGGTCGGCGCGGACGATTTTTTTCTCTTTGAACGTTGTGAGAGATTCAAAGACGAACTCATCGACGCCCTCGGTGAAATAGGCAACCTCAATCCCGCGGGCCTTGAATGCTTCGAGGTAGGGGCCGGATTCGATCACTGCGCGGCTAGCGCCTGTGAGGAAGTAAATTTCCTTTTGTTCCTCCTTTGCACGACTCAGGTAGTCTTCGAACGAATGCAGAGTGCCAGGATCGGTGAGTGAGGTTTCGAAGCGCAGTAGGCCTGCAAGAGCTTCGCGGTGCTCGTGTGAGCTGACGATGCCTTCTTTGAGGAAGCGGGAGAAATTTTGGTAAAAGCCGCGGTAAGTTTCGGGCTCATCTGTGGCTTTTTTCTCCAAAAACTTCAGCAATCGCTTGGTGACCACTTGGCCGAGTTTTTTGATCAGCGCGCTATCTTGCATCGATTCGCGTGAGATGTTGAGCGGAAGATCAGCGGAGTCGATCACACCGCGCACGAAGCGTAGCCATTCCGGCAAAAGTCCATCGGGCTGAGGATCGATCAACACTCGTTTGCAATACAGCGCAACCCCTGGTTGAACAGGGCCGAAGCCAAAGCGCTCTTGATTTTCCTCTGGCAAAAACAGCAACGCGTGAATGTCCAGCGGGGCATCGGCGCTGAAGTGCATGGTGAATTTCGGCTTATCCCAGGCTTTCGCGGTGAAGCGATAAAAGTCCTCGTATTCCTGTTCGCTGATTTCGTTTTTCGATTTCAGCCACAGAGCTTCGATTTGATTCACGCGCTCGCCATTGAGCAAAATCGGAAAGGCGACGAAGTTTGAGTATTTGTTAAGCAGTTCCTTGATGCGAGCTGGCTGAGCAAACTCCGCATGTTCCTCCTTGAGGTGAATGACCATTTTGACGCCGCGCGCGGCCGACTCGACCTCTTCGATTTCATAGCCTTCGCGGCCATCGCTGGTCCAGCGCAGCGCGGGAGCGGTGGATTGCCATGAGTGCGTGAACACATCGACGCGATCGGCGACCATGAACACGCTGTAAAAGCCGACGCCGAACTGGCCGATCATGCCGGCATTTTGGCTGCCTTTCTCTTGGAGATTTTTGATGAATGCCTTGGTGCCGGAATGAGCGATGGTGCCGAGGTTTTGGACCAGTTCTTCCTTGGTCATGCCAATGCCGCGGTCGGCGATGATCAACTGGCGATTCGCTTCATCGGTGGTGATTTCGATTTGCAGGGGTTGATCAGGCTCGTAAATCGAGCTTTCAGTGAGCTGCAAGTGTTTCAATTTTTCGAGGGCATCAGACGCATTCGAAACCAGTTCGCGAGTGAAAATTTCGCGATCAGTGTAGAGAGAATGAATGACGATATCGAGCAATTGCCGTACTTCAGCTTGGAATGATTGTTGTTCGCGATTCATAGGGATGATGTGTTACTAATGCGGGGCAGCAAGCTACTCAACTTTGCGCGGCGTGCAAGTCTGCATTTTTGGGAAAATGAAACATCTAGGGCAATTTTAGCGAGCTCCAATTGAAAGGTTCGGCCGCCGTCGAGCGTAACCCATTTCCCGCGCCATGGCACTTGCTGTGGTAGGGGACGATGCGATGCGCTATGAATGACAGCAACAAACGAGCATGGAGCGTGAGAGGACGAAGCGGGTATTTTTTCTGCGGACTTTTTTGGATGGGTTTGAGCCTAATCACCGGAGCAAGACTCTGTGCTCAGGAAGCTGCGGCAGAAGTTCGCTATCGAGATCTTGGCCGTGAAGTGGTCATGAGCAATGGACTGCTCGAAGCAAAAATCGCCAAAGAGACCGCGACGATCAATCGCATGACTTATCTAGGGCGCGACATGGTGCATGCCAAACGTCCTATTTACTACAGCATGGGAGGGGGGAAGCTGTATCGACAGCCACGGGGCGGCACGTTTCGCCTTGTCAGGAATGAGGCCAATCATGTCGAGGTCACATTTTTGCAAAAATGGGATCCTGTGCGGCATGGCGCACAAGCGGTCGACATCGAAGTCCATTACATTCTGCGTCGGGGTGACTCAGGAGTCTACACCTACGCGGTATTGCATCATCCTGCCGAATACCCAAGTGGTGAAGTGGGGGAGTGGCGTTTGGTCTGGGGGATGCCATTGGCCAATGCGGGCGAGTGGTTGATGGAAAAAATTTGCGTTGATTCGCGAAGAAATTGGGAAATGCCCACGCCCGCGGATTTGGCCCAAGCAAAAAAAACGCCGATTGCCGAAATCATCGAGCTCACGTCGGGCAAGCGGGCAGGCAAGTATGACTGCAAGTATGAGTTCAATCTGGAATACTACCGAACGGGTTGCTGGGGGCATGCGAGCGATCGAAATCAAGTGGGGGCGTGGGTGGTATTGGGTAGTCATGAATTTCTGAACGATGGGCCGATGAAGCAGGATCTCTCGTCGGCATCGGGGGTGATTCATATTCATTTTGGGATGAATCATTATGCGGGAAGTTCGATCAAACTCCATGCGGGTCGCGACTGGAAAAAAATGACCGGACCATTTTTACTCTATGTCAATCAGGGCGCAAATGCAGAAGCGATGTGGCGCGATGCGCGTGCGAGGTCGTTGCGTGAGCGCAGTGCATGGCCCTATGACTGGGTCAAGCGCGATGAGCTGTATCCTTCGAAAGCACTGCGCGGCATGGTGTCGGGGCAGTTGCAGGTGAGTGATGCGCTGAAGCCGGAGCAAAAAGCTGAAGGATTTTGGGTGGGGCTGACGCAGCCCGCAGAAGGTGGCAATTTTCAATCGGAATCGAATGGCTACCAATACTGGACCAAGAGCGGGGCAGACGGTCGATTCTGTATTCCGAACGTGCGACCTGGTGAGTATACTCTCAGTGTTTTTGGTGATGGTGTGGTGGGGGAGTGGGAGAAACGTGGCGTCAAAGTAACAAACGGAAAACAGCAGTTGGAATTGATTTCTTGGCAGGTTCCGCGATTGGGGAAAAAAATTGCTTGGGAAATTGGAGTGCCTGATCGTCGGGCGGCGGAGTTTCAGTATTCCGATCGCTTTTTTGAATGCTATCTTTGGCGGCGTTTTTCCCAAGAATTGCCCAATCCTTTGGTCTATCAGATTGGGCCATCGACTGATGCGAAAGATTGGGGCTACTCACAAGGTGCTTATCTTGTGAACGGCAAACCGGTAGCATGGCCATGGATCATCCGATTCCCGCTCAAAGAAGTTTCCAAGACCGGTGAGGCAAGGTTGATTCTTGCCCTTGCAAGTGCCCATCGCGCGAAGTTGGATGTGAAAATCAACAACAAACTCGTGAAGTCTTTTTATCCTTCATGCCCTGCGGGAAATACCATGCTTCGACAAAGTTCGCATGCGAAGTATCAGTTGGTGAACATCGATTTCCCTGCGAACCTGTTGCAAGAGGGCGATAATGCGATCATCTTGACGCAGGTTCGACAGGAAAGTTCAGGTGTTCATGTCATGTATGATTATCTCGCGTTAGAGTTGCCCGAGTAAAGTTTTGTTCAAAGCTCCACTGCGATCGCGCGACTCGCGGTTTGTGCTTTGGTTCGGGCTTCTTCAATGCTTAAGCCACTGGCAAGAGCCACTCCCATGCGACGTCTGCCACGGATGTTTGGTTTGCCAAACAATCGGATTTGCGTATCGGGCTGAGCCATGGCTTCGTTGAGACCGTGATAAACAGGAGCATCGGATTCGCCCTCCACGAGTAAGACGGCTGAAGCCGACGGATGATGCAAGCGAATCGCGGGAATGGGAAGTCCCAGGATGGCGCGGGCATGGAGGGCAAATTGTGAGAGATCTTGCGAAATCATCGTCACCATGCCCGTGTCGTGCGGTCGAGGTGAAACCTCGGAAAAAATCACGTCATCGCCTTTGATGAAAAGCTCGACGCCAAAAACCCCTCGTCCACCGAGCGCATCAGTGATGGCTTGGGCACATTCTTGCGCGCGCTGACGGGCGAGTTCACTCATCGGATGCGGTTGCCAACTTTCGCGGTAATCACCATCGACCTGTATATGACCGATCGGCTCACAAAAGGAAGTGCCGCCTGCGTGTCGCACGGTGAGCTGGGTGATTTCGTAGTCAAAATCGACAAAGCCCTCGACGATGACTTTTCCCTTTCCCGCGCGCCCGCCCTGCTGGGCATAGTCCCATGCGGGAAGAATCTCATCGGCCTGCTTGATCGTGCTCTGGCCCTTGCCCGACGAGCTCATGATAGGTTTCACCACACAGGGTAGTCCGATTGCCTCCACGGCAGCGGTGTATTCCTCCACCGTCGAGGCGAAGCGGTAGCGCGAAGTTGGCAGCTCCAGCTCCTCGGCGGCGAGTCGACGGATCCCTTCGCGATTCATCGTCAGTTGCGTGGCGCGCGCGGTGGGGATGACTGTGGCGATCCCTTCTTTTTCGATTTCCGCCAAAACATCCGTGGCAATGGCCTCGACTTCCGGAACAATCAGGTGCGGGCGCTCCAGCTCGATCACTTGGCGCAGAGCTGGTCCATCCAGCATCGAAATCACATGAGAACGGTCTGCTACCTGCATCGCAGGGGCGTGTGGGTAACTGTCCACGGCGATGACCTCTACGCCGAGTCGTTGCAACTCGATGACCAATTCCTTACCGAGTTCGCCAGAACCACAGAGTAAAACGCGAGTTGCTCGTGCCGTAAAAGGAGTGCCAATGCTGGTCATGGGGAAAGCTAGAAGGCAGTGAGCCATTTGACCAATCAAAAAATCAGCGATGTGGGCCAGATGCCAGCATCCACCAACTGCCGCTGTGCCGTGCCGGCCCAATCTCGGTTCGCCGCAGGCGAAGCAGGTGAGGGGTGGAGAATTTTCGTGATCGTTCCCTGAAATTGGGGGGCGGCTGAGCGCAAGCGCTGCTCCGCATAGGCGCCAACGCCGACGAGAAAGCTCGGGCGCAGGTGTTCAATGACGCGCTGCAAGTGAATTTGGCAGGCGCGCTCCACCTCCTGCATTTCGGCAGCGGGGAGTTTGTCCGGCGTGATGTTTGCTCCCGTCGCTGACATCCATACGAGCGGACAGTAGTTGGCAACAAAATGGTCGCGGAAAAAGTCATCGGCACAGGGGAAGTGCTGCGAAAAAAGTCCCCACAAACGTCGACCACTGACTTCGGACTTGGCACAGGCAAAGCCCTCGATCGGTCGCTTCGGATGTGGATCCGTCGGCTGGCCGACAACGGCTGTGATGCCCATCCAATCTCGAACTGCGGCAATTTCGCCAAACGGTATACCTGTTTGCGCCATGCCGTAGGGCCCGGGATTCATGCCGAGGAAGAGAACCTTTTTGGGTTTCGATGCATACCTTTCGAGATACATTGTGTGAGGCCGCCAGGCATAGTCGAGGGGCTGATACACATGCGTTACTGGTGCCGCGAAAGTGAGTCCGCTCAAGCTGTTACGCAAGTCAATGGCAGCTTCAATGAGAGGATGAGTAAGCATGGGAAACATCGCCAAATTACAAGCCCTTGCGACCATGGTAGTCGCGATACGTCCCGATGGGAGTCGGTTGCTTGCGCCACTCGCTTTTCAGTTGGCGGAATTGTTTGATGAAATCGCTCGGCGCCGCCCAGTGCTCCAGCGTGCGTGGTGCTTCACGACTGAGTCCGATGTAAATGTTATGGCGGATTTCAAAATGCAGGTGAGCGGCATACATGCCACGGTTCGACCCGAGAGTGCCAATCTGTTGGCCGCGTTTGACATACTGTCCATTCTTCACCATGCGCGTGTGCAGATGTGCGTATTGCGAGTCGCAGAACTTCACTTGTCCTGTCTTCGGGTGGCGGTAGGCATGGCGAATCAGCACGACATTGCCCCATGCGGCTTGGCAGTCATAGGAAAATACGACAATGCCATCAGCAATCGCGTAAATGGGGTCGCCGAGGTCGGTATCGCCCCCACCGAGTCCATTCCAGTCCTCGCCATAATGCGCGGGCGAGCGGAGTCGCAATCCACGAGAGATGTAGTAACCTTTGGCATCGGGCTTGCCGACCGGAAAATCAAAGCCGTCTGCGAGAGCGAGAGGAATGGATGATTGTTGTGCGCGGGCGATCTCTGGGCAACACATTAGCACTGCGATCAGCACGATGTTGCGAAGTGATTTGGTCACAAAATCCATGGAAGTTGATTATGGGGGCAGTGGCAGGATGGCAAGAAAAATGCGTGTTTTCTACGGCGATGGCTACGATCCATGGGTTGCTTCCGAGGCTTCGATGGGCTTCTCGTTGGGCACAGGGGCATCGCGCAAGATGCCGAAATGGCACAAGACTAGTGCGACAAGTCCGATGACAATGCGGTAGTAGCCGAACACAGCCATGCCATGCTTTTGCAAATACGAAACCAGCCATTTGACTGCTAGGGCGGCGGAAATGGTTGAGGCGAGAAAGCCGACGATGAGATTGGTGAGTCCAAAACTTTCCAGCATCAGGCTGCCATATTCCAGAGTATCCTTGCTAGTCGCGGCGCCGAGTGTCAGCACGCCCAATAAAAACGAAAACTCGACAGCATCCTTCGGGCGCAAGCCCACGAGTAAGCCCGCGGCAATGGTCATTAGGCTACGACTGGTGCCGGGCCACATGGCGACGCATTGGAGTAAGCCAATGATCAATGCCATGCGCCAGGTAAGTTGATGCAGTGAGAGGAGCTTAGAAAGATCCTTTTGAGGTCGACTCCGTTTGACGATGGCCAAAATGATCCCCCCACCCACGATCCAAGCAGTAATCACGGGGGCAATGCCAAAGAGTGATGATTTGATCCATTTTTCGAGTGTTAACGCCATGATGGCGGCGGGAAGAAATGCTATGCAAATCATCAGTAGGAGGTGGAGTCCTTCTGCAGATTTGCCGAACAAGCCGAGGATCATTTGCCATACGTGCTTGTAGTAAAGTCCCATCACGGCGGCAATGGCACCGCCTTGAATGCTAATGGCGAAGGCATCAGCGGCAGTTTTATCGTCGGCAAGTCCGATTCCCATGAGCCTCTCGACCATCAGCAAATGGCCTGTCGAGCTAACGGGAAGATACTCCGTGATTCCCTCCACCAGACCCAAGATCAATGATTGCCACCATTCCATGGCGCAACCCTTTCTGAATCTTACAAAAACATCAAGGAAATCCGCTTGCGGTCTTGTGACAGCTGGTGCATTTTACCCGCGCCCATGCAGCGTCAGTATCTCAAATTTGTTCGGCGCTTTTACCGTCAGCTCAGAAGTCCGCAAATGCGGAAAAACCGTTTCTTCGCAGATCTGGTGCATCGATTGAGCAATCGACGACTTTGGAAACCGTGTCGCACGACCGTGGCGCATGGGCTGGCGATCGGTTTATTTTTCTCGATGATGTTGCCGATGCCGCTGCAAGGATTTGTCTCGGCTTTTTTCGCGATACGTTCGCGCGTCAATGTGCCCTTTGCCATGCTTGCGGTATGGATCTCCAATCCGTTAACGACACTTCCGCTGGCATTGATGCAAGTGCGTTTAGGACAATTGCTTCGCGATCTCTTTGTGATTCCCGTGCCGACATTTTTGGATGTGACGGGTGTGTTTCCTTGCACGACCATTGAGTGCAACGCGGCCAATTTTGTGTTAGGGATGTTGGTGAGTGGTGTGCTTGCATCGATGTTAGCATACCCGCTGGTGCACTTGATCTCGATGCTGTTGCCTCATCATCTGCCTTCCCGACGGGAGGAGTCAGCTCGCGAAAAACAAGTGAACTCAGCGAGTTCTCGGTTGCGAACGAAAAAAATTCAGGGATAGAGCTGTGGCGCATGGAAGAAAGTCAGCAGCAGCGTGAGTTCGCCGCAGTCATGGAAGATCGTGAAGGTCGAAATGTCTCGACTTCGGTGATGTGGCGTTTGTGTGGGATGTGTTTTATGATGGGCATGGGTCCTGGCATGTGGTTGCCAGGATTAACCAATGCAATTTTGGCGACGGGTTGGGGAGCGGAGTGGGTCGGCATGGCTTTTTTCATCATGCCTGTCGCGTCGTTGCTTTCGCCGCTGATGAGCGGTGCGCTAGCGGATCAAAAATTTGCGGCACAGAAAATCGCCGGATGGATTTGCGTGGTGAGCAGTGTGACCATGTTGATTGCCTTTTATGGATTGCGTAGCACCCATTCCCCTTGGTGGTTTTTGTCGTGGTTTTTCATCACATCGGTGGTTGCCGCACCGTTGTGGAGCTTGGTCATTACCATTGCCATGACTCATTTGCCGCGGCCTGAGCGACAATTTCCGCATGTGCGATTGTGTTGTACGGTGGGCTGGATTCTTGGAGGATGGTTTGCGAGTTTGGTGTTGCGAGCCGATGCTTCGGCTGTAGCAGGTTATGCAGGCGCGATTTGTCGCATCATTCTTGCAGCGATGATTTTTTTGGGACCTCACACACCACCGCGCGGTCGAGCTGGGTCATGGCGTAGTTTGTTAGGGTTTGATGCTTTTCGATTATTGCGGCATCAGGACATCCGAGTGCTGTTGGTGGCATCGGCGTTACTGACGATGCCGATTACGTCTTTTTACATGCATACGCCTGAACATTTGCGCGACTTGGGGGATGTTCGATCGACATTTACCATGAGTTTCGGACAGTGGAGTGAAGTGGCGGCGATGGCGATTACAGGATGGTTGATGGCGCGTTATCGAATGAAACGATTGTTGGTCATCGGCCTGATCTGCTGTGTGTTGCGATTTTTGGCATTCGCCCATGCGGGTTACTCGGGTTCCATGCCGGGCATGTGGTTTGGTATTGCGATTCACGGGGTGTGCTACACGCTGTTTTTCATCACAAGTCAGATTTTTTTGGATCAACGAGTGGAGGTAGGCATGAAGGGGCAGATGCAAGGTTTGTTAGGGTTATTGATCAACGGAGTAGGCGCTTTATTCGGTACGGTTTTTCTTCATGTATTGCACACCTTCACGGTAGAGAAGTCCGGCGATTGGGGTTTGTATTGGACTGTGTTGACCGCATTTACTGTGATTTGTCTGATATGGTTTGCGAGAAGTTTTCATGAAAAAACCCCATCTCCTCAATAGGAAATGGGGTTCGGGAAAAACGCACTCAGGGCTTACGATTGATAGATCGTTTTCTCCGTCGCGGCATCGATGATAGCAAAACGCTCTCGGTGCATGGCGGCATCCGCACGGAAGATGAGTCGACCATTGTGCGAGCGTTCCAGTTCCATAAGAATGCGAGAGTCCTCGGTGCGGAAGCGATTGAGAACGTCGGTGTTCACCATCACTACCAGGTCTCCTTGGTGCGCGTTTTTCTGAATAATGGTATTGAGTTGACGCTGCACTTCCACTGACATGGTCATCGTCGTCTTCACGCGACCGCGACCGGCGCAGTAAGGGCATGGCTCATACATCGAGTCGCGCAAGGACTCATTCAGGCGCTGACGTGTCATCTCCATGAGACCGATGGAAGAAATTTGCAGGACTTGCGTTTTCGCTTTGTCCTTTTTCACGCGTTCTTTCATCGCTTTGTAGACTGCCATTTGATCCTTGCGGTGGCGCATATCGATGAAGTCCACGACGACAAGTCCACCGATATTGCGCAGACGCAATTGACGAGCGACGGCTTGGGCGGCTTCGATGTTCGTCTCCAGAATCATCTTTTCTTGATCTTTGTTGCCGCGATTGCGCCCGGTATTGACGTCGATGGCAATCAGCGCTTCGGTTTCATCGATCACGATGTAACCGCCACATGGCAACCAGACTTGACGCGAAAATGCCTCGTCGATCTGTTTCTGAATGCCAATTCGTTCAAAGAGCGGCACAGCACCCGTCATGTAGTGAATGCGTCGTTTTGCGCGTCGTGAGACTTTTCCTGCGACTTCGCGAATGGCCTCAGTGGTTTCAGGGCAATCGCAGATCACGCGGTCGATGTCGTCCGTCAATAGGTCGCGGGCGGAACGTTCGACGAGACCTGGCTCTTGGAAAACGCAGTAAGGAGCCGCATGCGAGTCGCGCTGACGCTCGACTTCACGCCATTGTTCCAACAGCATCGCGAGGTCGCGAATCAAGTGGCGTTTTCTCGTTCCAATCGCGGCTGTGCGCATGATGATGCCCATGCCATCGGGAACGGAGAGTTTTTGAATGATGGTGCGTAGACGCGCCCGTTCCTTCGGGTCCTCGATTTTTCGTGAGATACCAAATTGTTCCGTGTAAGGCATCAGCACGAGGTAGCGACCCGCAAGAGAGATGTTCGTTGTGACGCGTGGTCCCTTCGTGCCAATCGGTCCTTTGGAGACTTGAATCATGATCTCTGAGCCGATTGGGTAGATGTTGGGGATGTCCTTCGAAGTGATCTTCTTCTGTTGTTTTTTGGGTCCGCGTTCGATTTCTTCCAGTCCGGCGTCGAGGGCTGCGGGAAGAGCATCCCAGAAATGGAGGAAGGCATTTTTATCGAGTCCGATGTCAACAAACATCGCCTTGAGGCCTTGCTCGATGTTTTTGACGCGCCCCTTAAAAATGCCGCCGACGATGTTTTGATCGCCCTCGCGTTCGACAGAGTATTCTTCGAGCAGGCCATTTTCGAGTAGTGCGACACGGCGTTCGAGTTTTTCGACATTGATGAGGATGGTATTTCCTTCCATCGGATTGGATGTGCCAAATCCGAGGAATCGTTTGATTTTATTGATCATAGTGAGTATCACGTTGAGTTAAATGATGTGGGTTATTCTTCGATCGGGATAGCGCGAAGGATCGTGCCAGCGGAATCGATTTCGGGAGTAATCGTAGGAGTTGGTAGGATTTCAGTGGGATTATCGTTTTCGGAATTGGTGCTCGGTGTTTTCACATTCGATTCAACATCGGCGGCTGTTTCCGTAATTTCTTCTGCTTGAACGGCAGCGAGAGTGTCTTCGGGGAGGAGAATTTCTTCGATGGAATCGGTGTTTCCTTTGACTTCATCTTGAGGTTGTAGGGGCAGGCGCAGTCCCTCATCGAGGGCAAAAAGACCGCGATAAATCAGATGAACGAGTGGTCCGCAGACTTTGCCGCCTGATTTTCCGCCGATGACTAATACACATACGGCATACTTCGGATTCTCGAACGGAGCGAAAGAAACAGTCCAGGAATTATTGGATTTTTTGCCGCGGTCGACACTTTGAGCCGTGCCTGTTTTGGCAGCGACCTCAATGTTGGGCATTTTCACGCGACCAGCGGTTCCTCCCGGTTGATTCACGGCCATCCACATGCCCTTGCGAATCCGTTCCATGTCCTCGGGTTTTACGCCTTGATCGAGGAGATTTGTGAGAAGTTTGGGCTGATCCGCAATGAGGATTTCCGAGCCGCGTGCGACTTGTTTGACGACGCGGGGTTGATAATAGCGACCGCCATTCGCGATGCAGCTGGTGAGAGCGGCGAGTTGTAGCGGCGAGGCAGAACTCACACCTTGACCGATGGCAAGGAAAGCGGTGTCCACGGGGGTGACGTTGGTCGAAGGATTGCGGAGTCGCCAGGAAGGCGAGCCAATCACCGCGCCAGGGCGTTCCGAAGGGAGTTCGATGCCTGTGGGTTTGCCGAGGTTGAGCAGTGTGAACGTTTCCGCCATACCCCGAGGGCCGACGGCATTGGCCAAACGAAAAAAGTAGGGGTTGCAGGATTGCTGGATCGCCTTTGAGACATTTTGCGATCCATGGCTACCCTTGCTTTGATTCCAGATCCAACAACCCGCTTTGTGTGTGCCGTAGGCGACATAGCCATTGCAACTGTAAATGCGGTCGCCGAGTCCCGCACGTGCGCCGGCGATGGCTGTTGCGAGTTTGAAGGTAGATCCAGGGTCAAAGGATTCGATGGCGCGATTCATCAGCGGCAGGCAGATGTTCTTATTGCTGTATTCCTGCCATTTGTCAGAGGAAATGGAGGGGATAAAATTGTTGGGGTCATAATTCGGCACCGATGCCATGGCGATCACTTCGCCCGTTTGCACATTCATGACCACGGCTGAAGCGCGTCCGGCGCGGCGTAGGATGTTTTCCACAAGATACTGAATGCGGCTATCAATGCTGAGAGTGACATCCGCGCCGACCTGCGGTTTCGTGTAGTCGATCATGCTAATGATGCGACCTTTCTCATCCTTCAGCACCGTTTTAACACCCTCTTGTCCCTTGAGGTAAGAATCCATGGTCATCTCCACTCCGGCGATGCCTTTTTCTTCGCCGATGTAGTGATTGAATTTTTTCTTACCCTCCTCGGGGATGTCACCATTTTCCCATTCTTTGGTGTAGCCGAGAATGTGGCAGGCTAGGGTTTTGTAAGGATACTGTCGTTGGGGGCGCAGGCTGATGTAGACGCCGGGCAACTCGAGGTTCAGTTCGGCAAAGCGTGCAAATTGATCGTATGTTAGATCCGTGCGATAGGAGAATGGTACTAGTCCGCCGTGAGTCGCATAGTGGATCTCAAGAGCCTTTGCGCTATAGTCCTTCGCTAGACCGTAATGATTCAGTCGGGTGATGATGATTTCATTGACGATAGCTGCGATGTCCTTTTTCTTACCAGCGCGTGTCATGCCATTTTCCGAGCGCAGCGTTTCGACGATGGGAGCTTGGTCGTGTTGGAGTTGATAGGCTTTGATGATTTCTTCGATATTGAACGAGACCTCATAATTGCGGCTATTACGGGCAAGCAAGACACCTTGAGAGTCGCGGATTTCCCCTCTAACGCCAGGTTCACGAACGGAAACATTTTTCGGTGATGGTACTCGTTCGCGATACTTTTGCGAGTCGATGATTTGCACTTCATGGAGGCGTTGCAAAAGCATACCGAATCCCAGTAGCACCAGAGCGGTGAGCAGGTAGAGACGGAAGCGGTAGGAATACTCCATGGTAAATTAAGAAAGATAATTGTTTTTGTCCTTTAGACCGGGGATGATCGTATGACGATGCCATTTGGCCAGTTGAAAAAGCAAAGCGAAGATAACTGGTGAAATGATGATACTAAAAAGGGCCGTGTAAAAGCATTGCAGTAGCACCTTACTGTGAATGGTGAACGAGCCGCGGGCGAAGTCGATCATCAGGTATTCTGAGAGGCAAAAGAGAAAAGTGGCAGCGCCGGTGAGAAATGCGAAGAGATGCCATTTCCCTTCGAGGAACAGCGGCCGAAAACCTTGCATGAAAAGTCCGGTAAAACCGAAAAGTAAAATCGACATGCCAAATCGCAGACTAGGCACGGGATCGGGGTAGACATACGGATCCACTTCCATCGAACTCAGAGAGCAATGAGCGTCCCATAAAAAACCGCCGAGCAGCGCGTAAAACAGCATCACAGGAAGCGGCACGGTGATCGATGCGCAGAGAAATACTGCCAATAACAAAAACAGCCGGGCATTGTACAGGCTGATAAAAACCGGCAAGAACTGCTGGGCAATGATGGCCAGCAGGATCAGGAAAATCAGTGAGAGCGAGTAGCGAATCATAGATGACTGGGGTAACTAATTCGCAGAAGGGATCACGAATACGGTAACCAAGTCATTGAAGTTCACGGCAGGGCGTACGAGAGCTTCGGAATCTTGGGCACCGGTTTCGACGGATTCAATGGTTCCTAAAAGGATGTTGGCAGGGATGATGCCACCCCGGCCGTTACTAAAGACTCTTTGACCAGCTTTCAGGTTGGCCTTTTTGGATAAAAATCGCAGTGAAAGCATTGGCGGATCTCCATAGTCCGAGCGACGACCACTCAAAATCCCGACTTCCGGCGAGCCTTCGATCTTGGCCGAGACTTGGCATTTTTCATCGGTCAGCAAGATCACCGTGGCAAACTCCTTGCCCGTAACGTCGATTTTTCCGACCAATCCCTCGGCAGTCACGACAGGGTTTTGGTTGCCGATGAATGATTCTTCACCGCGATTGATTTCGAGAGTTTTGTACCAATTCGTCGTTTGACGTCGAGTGACGCGAGCGGCAATGAGAGAAAAGGGTGTATTCTTCTTGAATTCTACCGCATCGCGCAATCGCTCATTTTCTGCTTCGAGATCGGCAAAGCGTTGTTCGATTTGGCGCAGTCGACTCAGCTCTTGGCGGGTCAATTGCAATTCTTCTTCGAGTTCACGAGAGTGATGAACTTCACGAGAAAAAGCACGCGCGCGCTCTTCAATGGCAGAG